>JANRBI010000162.1 GCA_030727625.1 Salibacteraceae bacterium | reverse complement strand
TTGACGGAAGATCTTTTGCATATTTCAAACGATTCTTCGCGTTTTCCTTATCTCTTTTTATATCTGATCTTAATCGTTTTGTCTTTTCTTGATCTTGCGTGATCATTCTTCGATAATTAAGAATTTCTCTATTCTTCGCTTCAATTCGCGACATGTAATTATTTACTGACATAAGCTCTATAAATTAATTGAGGTGCTCTCTTCTCAGATCATTGGTTTAAAATAAGTAGGCACTAGGAGTTACTCAGCCATGATTTTATCTACATAGAATTGCCGCTTTTCCTCCCAATATTCAGCATAAGTTTTCTCGTGAAGTATTTTTTCAAACACATTGCCATCGCCTCTTGGCACATCGATTAATTGCTTCGAATCATGTGAAAGTTGGTTTATTAACTCAAGTATTTCTGCCGGATCTTGTTTTGTCTTAATGCCAATTAGCACTTTAGACTCAACTAATAGCAATTCTTTATGCGTTTCAACAGCACTTTTTTCTGATCCAGAGAACAATTGAGTCTTTATGGTAAAGACACCGAAAATCACGGCAAGAACTATAAAACCCCATTTGGCGTAAAATCGCTCTTCTTTATCCTTAGCTAGTTTTTTCTTGGCTTCTGCTTCATCTCGATACTGCATGATTGCAATACGTTCGGAAGCCGTCATACCAGCGAAGTCAATATCATCATTCGAATCCATTTCAGGTAAATCCATCATTATTCAGATCATTGATAAATTCTCGTTTTACTGCTTCCTTTGCTATTTGATGTTATTTCATCCAAGCACAATTGGTAAACCTTTTTTGCTTCACTTTTCTTCAAGCATTTAGCGGTAACCTTTCCAGCTCCATATACTTTTAGGCTTATGTCTGCACCGAACAAATGAGAATTGAATAATACTTGCCTAATATTTCTGAACGGAATTACATTGTGATCTACTCCGATTAAATAGTAGTTTCTTTTTGAAATTGTAACAAGCTCTAATTGTGGATCAATTGTGATAGACCAAGGTACTAACCAGTCAAGCATTTTGACTTCACCGAAAAACAGGTTCGACAGAAAACTTCCAGTGGCTTTTATCATGTTAACTTACGATTGAGCCCTGGCTGCATTTCCTAGTGTTAGATCATTATCGATAAGCTTTTTCCCAGCTTTATCCTTTATTTGAACGGTTACGCCAAAGTTTGATTCGAACAGCTTTTCTACGGCCCCCACTTTCATACTAGCCTTGATTTTAAGATCCGTGTCCGTTTTGGTTTTTACATCCTTCGTTGTCTTTTTATTGAGAGCCGCAAGCGTCAGGCTATCTTCTGCTATCATGCTTCCTTTATAAAAAACCAAGGAAAGATCGAATGCATCTTTAAAGTCTTTAGAAATGGTTTTTAGTTTTTTGTTTGGCGCTACACTAAACTCCGCGTTATTGAAGCGGTCCTTAATATTATTTAATAGTCCCATGTTAAATTTAATTTTTACTGAACTCCATCCTCAACAATGACGAACTCGATTCTTCTGTTTAGTTTTTTACCCTCCTCAGTTTCATTATCAGCTATGGGGTTATTGCTTCCCATGCCACTTACTGATAATCGGGCTGCATCTATTCCATTTGCGGTTAAGTAATTATAAACTGCTTGAGCACGTTTTAATGAAAGGGTTTTGTTGTAGTCATCGGCACCTTCTTTACTTGTATGACCAATCACCTCTATAGATAGGGCAGGTATATCTTGCATAGCATTAAGAATCTGATTCACATATGATCGTGATTCTTCCATAAGCTTATCGCTGTTATACTCAAATAGAATCTCGTGAAAATTTAGCGATCTACCCTCCGTATTTATTCCGGCATTAATGTCTGTAACAACATCGTTCACCTGAGACGTGTTATCTGGCTTACTCACAGAAATTTCAGTAGACTCAACAGCAGCAGGTTCGATTATTTCTTCATTTTTATTAGTGAAAAGGAAGAAGAATATACCACCTAAAACAGCGATTATAAGCACCCAGATTAGCCAATTGTTCTTTTTCTTCGATGGGTTTTGAATCGCAGTAAACAAGCCTGGATTGATGACCTTGATATCATATGTCCCTTTATTGAAAGCGGCATTTTTTTCAACTTTCGTCACCAAAATGCCATAATCAGAAATATGATTGATTAGGTTTTGTAAATCGTTTTCTCCTGTCTCTGTATCAGAAGTCTCCCAAGTTCTAGCAACTAAAACCTCAACCCCATCTGAGGTGCGAAATATTTCGTTGGGTTCAACAAAATGCGAATCGCTGATTTTCAATCCAGCTTGCTCACATTCACGTCTTATATCTCCTGATTGAACCACGCCATACATTCTTTCTGTATATGGTTTAAAAAGCGACTTATAGTTTTTTGGCGCTGATGGATTTATTGAATCAGGCAGTATTTTTTTTAAATCTTCAAAATTAATTTGAGGATATAAAGTAAAAATAGCATCTACCACGCCTAAGGCAGTCCGGTTCATTGCCTTACCAGTAACTTCAATTACGCCCTTTTTAAGCTCTGAAATTTGGCTTGGTGTTAGGCTTTCCAATGTTTTAATGTTGTGGTACATACTTAATTTGGTTTAGGTTAGAAAATTGAGGTTAAATACAATCATGTAAAGAGCTGCTCTCAAATCCATTTGTTGCTAGATAATCTTTACTACATCTAGAATGGGCTGCACTACTTAGGAATTAAAAGGGGCTTTGATTTTAATTCATCAAAGCCCCTTTTGGGTTATTTATAATTTACCAGCCTGAGTTAAAGTCATGCTGTTGTCCGCCAATTTCGAATCGTCTGCATTTGAAATTTGCACTTTAATCCCAAACGATTCTTTAAAATACTTTTCAACGTTTTCAACTCTACTGCGCGCGCCAAGCTCAAGTTCACCACCTGGGTTGTCTGTTTTAGACAAATCGCTAATTTTCATTTTCTCGTCAGCGAATTTCACTCCATTATAAATTCTGATGTTACAAGCGAATTCTTTGCTGAATTGGGCTTTAATACTCTTTACAGAGCTTGCTTTGGTTACTTTAATTGTTGCCATTTTATAAATTGATATTGGTTAGTTACTATTTTAAATTGTGAACCTTATTGGGTTTGCCGCTCCAGGTTTCTTAATATGAGCGATTGATTTGTTCTTGTATAATTCTTGAATCTCAAGTTCAGCTTCGGCACCATTAAATCCCCACCTGTTGTTGCGCTTATTGTTATCCGTTTTTACGCGATACCATTCTTTGATTTTGTAAATCCCGATAATTATTCCCTCATATTCTGCCAAAGCATACTCAAGTGAGCTTAGTCTCTTTTCACTGATAACCCAAGCTTGTTTTGTGGCCTCATAAATCGATTGACCAGAAGTTTTAGCACTCGCATAGCGTTTATTGATATTGATAATAACCGCCTTATGTTGCAGTGTTTCGAGAGGAGGGGCATTATATTGGCGAATCAATTCATCGGTAGTTTTGATTCCATAGAAGCTGCTTGCATGGCCAGAAACCTCATTACTTAGCGCGTTGCCAAAATGATTGAGAAAGTCAATTAGCGTGGCTTCAATTAAAAAGGAGTCCTTTTCGGTTAATCCATGCCGAATAATTACATGCTCTACATCGTTACCTTGGCTTAGAATCGACTTAATCTTATTTTTTTTGATTGAGCCCAAGCTATCCGGATTTTCTATCACTTCTGCTTTATGATCAAACACGCGGTTACCTTTTCCTTTTCCGATGTAAAAGATTTCTTTGTCATCAGGGTCAATTAAGGCGTAGACATAAAAGCCAAGTTTTTCGGATGTTATTGAGTCAAACATGATTCAGTCTATTATTTTATAATGGATGCAACATCTTGTAAAAGAGCTTTGTATCGGTCTTTACCTATTTCTGGCAGCAGACCAGCTTCTAAGATTAAATCGCCTTCTGAAGAGATGTAAAAGCTAGTTTCGTTCATCAAGGAATATTGTTCTTTCAATTGATTGTAAAGTCCTGATACTTGACCGCTATTCTTTTTCACCCAGAGTTTAAAGCCCTTTGAAGCTCTTGATGGGTTTCTTGAATAAAATAATTGACTTTTACCACGGCCTCCAAAGGCATCATTGTAAAACCCGCATCCAGTTTTAGCAAATGAAATTCTCAAGTTGGTTTGTGTTTCGGTTTTAGTACTTAGTATAGACCAAAATGCGCTGAAAACTTCTAAAGAAACGTCATCAAACCCTTCTTCTTTGAGTTGGGCTAACTTTGTGTCTATGCCATTATAAATGGTTTTATTCCCAATTTTTTGCACCTCTTGCTTGGTTGCAATATCGTCATCAACACTTGTAATTGCGGCAAAAGTCATTGCGTTCGCAATTTGTGTATCTAGCTCATCTCCGAATTTATGTCGGAGCATATTCAGTAGTTCGAGTAGTGAAAATGCTCTTGACTTTAAGTAAGCGTCTGTTTGACAAAATGCCCAACATACTTGCTCCCATTCTTCATCAACAAGTTCGTTATCGCCATACTTGTCTAACCTTTCTTTTACTGTTTCCCATTCAATACCAGCTTTACTTGCAAAGCCTTTATTCCAAGTGGTAAAATCTGCCTGTTGCGCGAGCATTCTAAAAATTTTCGGATATGAAATTTGTATTCCAAGAATTGCGAACAGCATAAAAGCCTCGTCTTCGGTATCGCTCCCATCTTCTAGTTCTTTAAGATGGTTAATCAAGCTAAAAGAGTTTAAGTATCGCTTCAAACTGCGCGGATTATAGC
>JANRBI010000161.1:17323-24358 GCA_030727625.1 Salibacteraceae bacterium | reverse complement strand
TTGTTCGGTTTGTCTTCTTTGGCTTTGAAATACATCCAATAACCAGGCAATCTCACAAACCTGCAAGTGGTTGGCCACTCAAAAACCATTTGGTAATTATTCTGAACAGAATCAAACGTATCGAGCGATATAAAACCATTATTTCCTGGCTCAAGTGGATAGCCTGATGCAGTGAAAAGAATAAGATCACTCTCATTATCAAAAGCAGTAATGGTGTCGACATAAGTTTCGCCTGCCGTTACACAAACCTTAGTAAGGGTTTCAATTATTGGTGGTGTGTTGTTTTGACAAATTCCTACATCAATTTGAATGTCACGCATTACTTCACCCACCTTAAAAACTGCTCCACTATTTAAATTTTTGCGGTATTCTTCTATCAGAATCGCCACGTTATACTCACCCAATTGCTGTGGCGAATCCCAAGTAAGTGTTCCTGTAATTGGATTAATTGTCAAATTGTTGTTCGGTCCCGGGTCAATCATATTTGGCAAAACGTAACCGCCAATGTTCTGACCATCATAAGACCTGCTTGCCACAATAGAATACACCAAGCTATCGCCATCAGAATCAATTGCACCCGGATTGTGCTCAAACGGCAATCCTAAACAAGCATTATCTACTGGCGGATTGCTGAGAGTTGGGGCGCTATTTCCACCCGAATTAACGTCAATCGTAATTTTACTTTCGATGTAAAATGGAACATTTCCAGAATTCGGGATATTCTGAATATTTTCATTTCGCATCGGATCTTCCATACTCACAGTGTATGTGCCTGCTCCGGGAAATTCGTGATTAATAATGTAAATATTTTTCTTGATTTGAAAGGCTCCTGGAACCGACTCCCCATTACCCACACCCGCAGAACAAAGATCACCAACTGGGCCATTTGTTCTATTCACCGCAGCACTAGTACCATCACCAAAATTTACATCGAGGCTGCATCGATCAGCATTATCACTAGCTCCACCCGTTTTGGTATAAGTGATTATGGTAATTTGAAAGAGAAAAGGATTGTTTCCAGGAATACTCTTGTATAAAATCTCACCCGCTCTATTATGAGTCGCAAACGAAGGCAAGCTCAAACATAATAAGAGGAGTAAAAAGATTCTATTTTTCATTTTTATCAATGAGATTCAAAGTCGGTTTAATCTATCTGTTCGTTGACCATTTCATTGCATACATTTGGCCCCGCTTAAGTTCACAAAGTAATACATTACTGACAAACAATTGTTGAACGTGAAGACTCAAGCGTGTTAAATTGATTAAATGGCTAAACACAAAAAAATAAGAGTTGGACTTTCAGTTGGCGATTTCAATGGAATTGGATTAGAGATAATTCTTAAATCCTTGTCTGACGCTCGACTTTACGAACATTGTGTGCCGGTAATATATGGTTCTTCAAAATTGGTAACCTACCATTTGAAGCACCTGAAGATTGAGGATATAGCCTTTAAGAGCCTTAAATCTGTAGATGATTTAGATCCAAACAAGGTTAATGTGGTTGAAGTGTGGGAAGAAGAAGTGGAAGTAAACTTCGGAAAACCAAACAAAACATCAGGTATCTACGCCTTCAAATCGCTCAAAGCCGCGGTAGAAGATTTAGCATCTAACAAAGTAGATGTTTTAGTGACCGCACCTATTGATAAAAACGTGATTCAATCGGCTGAGTTTGATTTCAAAGGTCATACTGAGTTTTTAGCTCATTATGCCAATGAAGACAATCCCTTAATGATTCTTGCCTCAGAAAGCTTAAGAGTAGCGCTCGTTTCTGGTCATATCGCTTTGCGCGAAGTGGCGGCTAGTATCACAACAGACAAGATTTTTAACAAACTTGAAATCTTCAACAAAGCTTTACAACAAGATTTCAGTGTAAACCGACCTAAAATTGCGGTTTTAGGATTAAATCCGCACAATGGTGATAATGGATTGATGGGTGATGAAGAATCAACGATCATTTCTCCAGCAATTTCTAAAGCTCAAGAATCAGGTATTTTAGCATTTGGTCCATATCCAACTGACGGATTTTTTGGATCAGAACTTAGAAACAAATTTGACGGTGTTTTGGCAATGTACCATGACCAAGGTCTTGCTCCATTTAAAGCATTGGCTTTTGATCGTGGCGTGAATTTTACAGCCGGATTACCCATTGTAAGAACATCTCCAGATCATGGTGTTGCGAGTGATATAGCTGGACAAAGCATAGCATCAGAATCATCCATGCGAGAGGCAATTTTGTATGCGATGGACATTTATAATGCACGTAGAGAATATAAAGAATTGACAGCGAACCCGCTGGAAATCAAGCCAAACAAAAGAAGAGAATAATATATGTTTGGATATCAAGCTATTCGTTACATTTGCAGCCCTTTTTTATAAGCTCTTTGCAACATTCAACAACATATGAAATCCAGTTTTCAGGGCTCGCCTTGGGGTATCATGATTTTGAGTGGGCGCTAGAACCAACGTTCTTTAAACGATTCGAAAACGAAGAAATTCTTGAATCTGACCTTCATGCAAAAGTCAATCTTGAGAAAAAAGAAAGACTGATGAATTTGATATTCACCATCGAAGGCAAAGTAAAAACACTTTGTGACAGATGTGGTGATGAGGTTTGGACAGACATTGAAGCTGAGGAAGAAATCGTTGCTAGATTTAGCAATGAAACCGACCTTAGTAATGATGATGTGATTTTCTTAAACAGCTCAGAATACAAGTTTGACATTGGTCAATTTTTGTACGAATTCAGCTTACTTGCTGTGCCTCAAAAGCGTGTGCATGATGAAGGTGAATGCGATCCTGCAGCTGAAGAGTTCTTTGACGAACTCGAAGAAGATGAAGAAGAGAACGAAAAGGAAGAAAAAGAAATAGACGACAACGACTATATAGATCCGCGCTGGGAAGCGCTCAAAAAACTAAAATAAAAAGGTTTAGATATGGCTCATCCTAAACGAAAAATCTCGAAAACGAGAAGAGACAAAAGAAGAACACACTACAAGGCGGAAATGCCTACGGTAGCAACTTGTCCAACTACAGGTCAACCACACCTTTATCACCGTGCACACTGGTATGAAGGCAAGCTTTACTACAAGGGTAAAGTAGTTATGGAAAAAGAATCAATGATTTAATCCCTCCCGCTTATGGCCATGTTAGTCGGCCTTGATGTATTAGGAGGAGATTTTGCACCCGAAGCAAATGTTTTGGGAGCCATTGCCGCTAAGAAAGAACTTGGCGACCGTGCAGACATATGCCTTATCGGAGACGAATACGTTATCCGAGAAATTTTTGAACGTGAAGGTGAAAGTCTTCACAGTTTCGAAATTGTGCATACTGAGGAAGCTATCGAAATGGGTGAACATCCAACGAAAGCTTTCCTTAAAAAGCCGAATTCCACCATTGCATTAGGCTTTAAATTGCTTCAAGAAGGTAAAATAAGAGCCTTTAGTAGTACCGGTAACAGCGGTGCTATGCTTGTTGGGGCTATGTATACCATACGTACAATTCCAGGAGTTATAAGGCCGTGCATTACTACCGCACTGCCTATTCTTAATGGAGGCGTTAGTATTTTACTCGATGTCGGTATTAATTCAGATGTAAAACCTGACGTTTTGTATCAATTCGGAATTTTGGGCAGCGTCTTAGCTGAGCAGATTTACAATATTGACAATCCTAAAGTTGGCTTAATCAATATTGGTGAAGAAGAGGAAAAAGGAAATTTACTTACCCAAGCTGCGCACCAACTAATGAAAGACTCGAAAGAGTTTAATTTCATTGGAAATATTGAGGGTCGAGACCTTTTTAATGGAAAAGCGGATGTAATCGTTTGTGATGGTTTTACCGGAAATGTAATATTGAAGCAAGCTGAGGCACTTTACACACTTATGAAGAAAAGAAATGTTCATGACGAATATTTTGAACGCTTCAACTATGAATTATATGGAGGCACACCTGTGCTTGGTGTAAATGGAAATGTTATTATTGGCCATGGTATTTCTAATGCAAATGCCGTAAAAAATATGATTAAGCTTTCAGTAGACTCTGCTGAGGCCCAATTAACCCAACATATAAGAAACGTCTTTAAATAGTTATGACGAAAATTACTGCTGCTATCACGGCTGTTGCATCCTACGTACCAGAAACAAAGCTTACAAATGCTGATCTGGAAAAAATGGTAGATACCACAGACGACTGGATCATGGCCAGAACAGGCATTAAAGAACGTCATATACTAAAAGGAGAAAATCAAGGCGTTACTGAAATGGCAAAACACGCTGTTCAGAAACTTTTGGACAAACGTGGCATTGGTGCTGACGAAATAGACCTCGTTATTTTCTGCACAGTAACACCGGATAAAGTTTTTCCTGCATCTGCGAACATAGTTAGCAGAAAAGTAGGTATGAATAATGCGTTTGGCTACGATTTGAATGCAGCTTGTTCAGGCTTTATTTATGGTTTGGTTACAGGTTCAAAATTTATTGAAACAGGATCTTATAAGAAAGTATTAGTAATTGGCGCAGACAAAATGTCGTCCATCATCGATTATACAGACCGCGCTACTTGCATCATTTTTGGAGACGGTGCTGGCGCTGTTTTACTTGAGCCAAATACAGAAGGAAATGGAATTCAAGATTCTATCTTGAAAAGTGATGGAAATGGCGAAGCATTTTTACATCAAAAAGCTGGTGGTTCTGAAAAACCACCCACATTAGAGACTATAGCAAATGGCGAACACTACGTTTACCAAGAAGGTAAAACTGTCTTCAAGTTTGCTGTTTCTAAAATGGCTGATGTGAGCTTTGAGATCATGCAACGTAACCAGCTTACCGCTGATGATGTTTCATGGCTAGTTCCGCATCAAGCAAACCTAAGAATCATTGAAGCTACAGCTAATAGAATGGGTGTTGGAAAAGATAAAGTAATGATCAACATTGATCGTTACGGAAACACAACAAACGGTACTATTCCCATTTGCTTGGCCGAATGGGAATCTAGACTCAATAAAGGAGAAAATATTATTTTATCTGCCTTTGGCGGAGGATTTACGTGGGGTTCGGTATACCTAAAATGGGCATACGATTCTGAGGCGTAGATTTAACTTGTTACACAAAATCAAAAACTTACTTTAGTTTTCCTTAAATCAACATTATGGATCTAAGTCAAATTCAAGCCCTGATAAAGTTTGTATCAAAATCAGGCGTTAGCGAAGTAGAACTTGAAACTAAAGATTTCAAGATAAACATTAAAGCAGACGGTAAAAACGGTGGTGATGCTCCGCAAATGATGGCAATGCCAGCTCAAGCTTATGTGCCTCAACCTATGATGACACAGCAACAACCCGCTCCTTTAGCGGCACCAGCTCCTACATCAGAGGCAACAGCACCAAAAGCAGCCGAAAACAGCCATTATATTACTGTCAAGTCTCCAATGATTGGAACTTTTTATAGAGCTGCGAATCCTGAGACTCCATCATTCGCCAACATTGGTGATGAAATAGCTCCAGGAAAAGTAATCTGTATCATTGAAGCGATGAAATTGTTCAATGAAATTGAATCAGAAGTATCTGGTAAAATTGTAAAAGTTTTGGTTGATGATGCAACTCCAGTTGAATACGATCAGCCACTATTCCTAGTAGATCCTTCTTAAGCTACTACCCTATTCACGTTCCTAAAAACATAGTACTATGTTTAAGAAAATATTAATCGCAAATCGTGGTGAAATTGCCTTACGCATTATTCGCACATGTAGAGAAATGGGGATTCAAACAGTTTCAGTCTATTCAAAAGCTGACGCTGATAGCCTTCATGTTCGCTTTGCTGACGAAGCGGTTTGCATTGGACCAAATTCAAGCGCGGAGTCGTATCTGAAAATTCCCAGCATTATTGCAGCAGCCGAAATAACTAACGCAGATGCAATACATCCAGGCTACGGCTTTCTTTCAGAGAACGCCAAATTCTCAAAAATTTGTCAGGAAAATAACATCAAGTTTATTGGTGCAACTCCTGAACAAATTGAAGGAATGGGGGATAAGTCAAACGCGAAAAAAACGATGATTGAGGCTGGCGTGCCTTGTATTCCTGGTTCTGCTGGATTGCTTGAAAGCTTGGAGCACGCGAAAAAAAGCGCACAAGAAGTGGGATATCCTGTAATCATGAAAGCTACTGCTGGTGGTGGTGGTAAGGGTATGCGTATTTGCAAAAGCGAAGCTGATATCGAAAAAGCTTGGAGTAGCGCCAAGCAGGAGGCTCTTGCATCATTTGGAAATGATGGTATGTACATGGAAAAGTACATAGAAGAACCTCGCCATATCGAAATACAAATTGCTGGTGACCAATACGGTAAAGCTTGCCATTTGTCTGAAAGAGATTGCTCTGTTCAAAGACGCCACCAAAAACTAGCAGAAGAAACTCCTTCACCATTTATGACCCCGGAACTTAGAAAAGCGATGGGGGAAGCTGCAATTAAAGCTGCTAAAGCTGTGAAATATGAAGGTGTTGGTACTGTAGAATTCTTGGTTGATAAGCACCGTAACTTCTACTTCATGGAAATGAATACTCGAATTCAAGTAGAGCATACAATTACAGAAGAAGTAATAAATTACGATTTGATCAAGGAGCAAATTAAAATTGCTGCTGGTGAAAAAATAAGTGGGAATAACTACGAACCTGTTGGTCACGCATTACAATGCAGAATCAATGCTGAAGATCCTTTAAACGATTTCAGACCAAGTCCAGGTAAGATTACTGAATACCACGAACCAGGTGGACATGGAATTAGAATAGACACGCATGTTTATGCTGGTTATACTATTCCTCCATATTATGATTCAATGATCGCTAAGTTGATCACTGTAGCTCAAACTCGTGATGAGGCCATTACCAAAATGGAACGAGCCCTTGGAGAATACATTATTGAAGGCATCAAAACCACGATTCCATTCCATCAAGCTTTGATGAAGAATGAAAAATTCAGAAAAGGTGAAGTCACCACTAAATTCATGGAAGAATGGGATTACAAAAAGGCAATGACCGAAAAGTAATC
>JANRBI010000161.1:0-17223 GCA_030727625.1 Salibacteraceae bacterium | reverse complement strand
CCACTAAATTCATGGAAGAATGGGATTACAAAAAGGCAATGACCGAAAAGTAATCCGATCAATCTTTAAAAAAAAGGCCGCAGTAGCGGCCTTTTTTATTTGCCCATCACAGTGGTAATACGCATTTTCAGCGCTCAAAACATCACTAAAACATCTACTAATGGAATCTTAAATCAGTTGAATGTATACGAAATACAAAAGGGTCGAACTTCATTTCTGAATGTTCGACCCTTTTTAATATTAGCGTTTGAGTAATACTATCTTATTAAAGTAACTGTTCCATCTTTTGACAGCTTCTTATTATCATCTGACTTGTAAACCAAAGACCAATAGAAGACTCCAGCAATAGCCTCTGAACCCGTTTTCTGGCTTATTCCATCCCAGCCTTTATCTAGATCTTCGGTTTCAAAAACAATCTCCCCCCAACGATTGTAAATCGTCAATTTGGGATCAATCACCCTGTAATGCGTGATTAAAAATTCATCATTGATATTATTACTTCCAGGAGTAAATGCGGTAGGAGCATAAATAATAGCATAACAATCTGCATTTACTAAAATGGAATCAACTGTTTCACAGCCTTGATCATCTTGCACTGTTAAATAGAACAAAGTTCTTTCTGCAGTCAAAGCAAGCGGATTCAAAGCGTATGGATTATCAACGAATTCTGCTGGCTGCCATGATATTGTAGACCCTGGAAGTGCTGTTTTATCACCCCCGAGGTAAACAGCATTCATATCACAATTAGAAATATCATCACCGGCATCAGCATATGGCAATGGATTTACGGTAATAAACTGTGAGGCAGCATTAACGCAACCATTCTCATCTGTTACGTAAACTTGATAGACCGAAGTTTCGACTGGCTTTGCATAAGTTTTAGCTGCTGTAGAATCACCAACCGAAATTGACGGTTCCCACAAATAACTAACACCAGTTGCTGAGCTAATTTCAATATCAACACTATCACCAAAACACATTTCTTTTGGATTAGGCTGGTTTAAAACCGGTAATTGATAAATCTCAACATCAACACTCAGCGAACTAACACAGCCACGACCATCTGTTGCAGTAACAATATATGTAGTGTTTTGGGTAGGATAAACAGTAACGCTTGCCTTTGTCGAATCCAACATCCTTGCTCCTGGTGCCCAACTGTATTTGTTGATTCCAGCAGTCACTTCTATTAAAGTACTATCGCCTCTACAAACTGAAAGTGGTTCTGTAATTAAATTCAGTGTTGGCAAAGAATCAACGGTAACAATAACGCTTGAAGAATCCTGACAACCTTTATTTGAAGTCACAGTAACGTAATAAGTTGTGTTTACTGAAGGAGAAACAAATGGATTTGAACTCGAAAAATCATCAACACTTGCAGCTGGCGACCAAACGTAGGTTGAATTAGCTGGACCCGATGGGTTACCACCTATTTGAACTTGCTCATTCAAACAAACTCTTCTAGGAATGCCCGCACTTGCATTTGGCAAAGGATTCACAGTAATGGTCACTTGATCTACCCCAAAACAGCCATATTGATCGCTAGCAGTTACAGAATAAACCTTTGTTAATACAGGAAAAGCTCTCGGATTTGCGATATTGTTCGAAGACAAAGTAGCATCAACATTCCATTGGTAGGTTAACCCACCGCTTGCAGACAATTGAATTGTATCTAATTGACAGATTTCGGAATCAGGACCTGCATTTGCCACTACTAAGTCTGCAGCAGCAACAGAAACATCAACAGTGTCAGAACAACCTTCATTGGTGGTTAAAATTATATTGAGAGTAGTATCAGCATATACAACCAAAATTGGATTCGAAATATTCGGGTTCGATAATTGCAAACTCGGGCTCCACTGATATATATCTCCTCCAAATGCTTCTAGTTGAACGGAATCACCAATGCAGCTTATCGTTGGTGTAGGCATAGCAGAACCCACTGGTTTTGGATGCCATTCCAAATAAACCGAATCATAAGAAACACATCCATTACTCGTATTAGTAACCTCTAAATAGATGTAAGCACTATCACTTGCTGTGAAAGTTAAAGCTGAATCTGTGGGATTATCAAGAGAAATGTTGGGTGAATTTACTGTCCAAGAATAATTTAAAGATTCACTTGTAGTTGCCGCAATCTCACCAAGAGAAAAATTACAGTACTCTAAGGTGTCTGCCAACGAAATTACAGGTAATGCAATTAAGGAAACGGTCATTGTATCTGTTACTGTACAAGCTCCGCCACCAGTTGTAGAAGTTAAAATATAGTTAGTATTTACATCTGGAGAAGCCACTGGGTTTAATACAAATGCATTACTCAAAGAACTATCTGGAGACCAAACCGCATTTACGCCAGTTGTCGCTAGTAGTTGAACAGATTGCCCAGAGCAAATATTAAGATCAGGACCTGCATTTGCCATTGGCATAGAGTACACACCTATTGAAATACTATCAGTAAATGTGCACCCAAAAGGATCAATTAATATGGCCGTATAGATGGTCGAAATAACTGGCGTTGCAACTGGATTGGAAATTGAAGTAGAATCATTTAAAGTGTTACCTGGACTCCAATTTATTGTGGCCGAAATCTGTGAAGTAGGAGCACCACCCAGTGTTATGCTTTCTCCTTCACAAATAACTGTATCAATTCCCACGTTCAAATTGGGCAAAGTATGTGTATAAACATATACGGTGTCATACCCAAAACACCCAAACGTATCTTGAACCATTAATTGATATTCTGCCGTGTCAGATACCGTAGTTACCGGATTTTGTGCCGTGTCACTTGAAAGAAATGCGAAACTCGTCCAAGAAAACACACTTGAAGTTAGCCCTGTTGGAGCACCACCGAGAGTGGCAGAATCTCCAGTGCAAATTGCCTGATCTGCACCCGCATCTGCAGCAACCTGATTTTTCACAATAACATTTACTGTATCTAGCGTTGGACAACCAAGTGAATCACTTACTTCAACAATAAATTCAAATGTTCCAGCAGTAGAAAAAATAACTGACGGATTTTCATTTGTGTCGCCATTTACAAATCCAGTGAAATTTGAAGACCAGCTAAAAGATGCACCATTCGGACCTGTTGGCGAACCACCCAAAACATATGTTTCACCGAAACAAATTTCATTATCTAAACCAGCATCAGCGAAAGGTGCTGGCTGAATATTAACTAAAACACTATCGTAATAAACACAACCATATATGTCCGTTGCTTCCAACACATATTGGGTTGTATTATTCATGTTTGCCGAAGTCTGTGCAACTGTGCTGTCGGTGGTTAATGTTCCTGGTGTCCAATTAAAAGTTGTGAAGCTTGCAGGCTGTGTATTGCCTAGAGGCAATACAATGTTCTGACAAATAGTTGTATCGTTTTGAAGGTTTAAAACACTCAAAGGAAACGCATTCACAACTGCAGTGTCATAAGCAACACAAGAATTAGTATCAGTTACCATCAATACAAAGCTTGAAGTATCAGCTACCATGTATGAAGGATTGGCAATAGTACTATCGTTCAAAGATTGACCAAGCGACCAGCTAAAAGATGAAGAAACATCTCCTGAAGGCGCACCGCCAATCACTACTGTTTCTCCTATACAAGCTGATTGATCTATGCCTGCATCAAGCACTGGTAATTCTAATGAGTTGAACGAAATTGTATCGTAAGCTATGCAGGTATTGGAATCAATTACTTGAAGTATAAAAATAGTATCAAATAAACTTACCGTCATTGGATTAGCAACGTTTGAACTATCTAAAAGTCCAGCGCCAGACCAAGTATATGAAGATCCAGGATTACCTGTCGGGGAACCTCCAAGTGTTACCGAATCATTCAAACAGATTGACACATCTGGGCCCGCATCTATTAAAACTGGTGCATAAGAAAAGACCATAATTGTATCCACATATCCACATCCGAAAGTATCCGTTGCTGCCAGTGTATATTCGGTTGTTCCAGTAACAAAAGTTTCCACTGGATTTGAATTAACGTTAGTCATGTAAGCCGCTGATGACCAAGAAAACGTAGTGAACGCTGCTGAAGGTGTTGAGCTGAACAAGAATGTGTCGCCCAAACAAACCGTAGTATCTGGAGTTTGAGGTAATACTGAACTTGTGTTAATTGAAACATTTACAGTATCAAAGCCATGGCAACCGTTTGCATCAGTTACCTCTAAAATGAAAGTCTGATTGGATGTAACTGTATATGAAGGATTTGCTATTGTTGAATCACTTAAAAAAGCACCTGGACTCCAATTGAAAACAGAACCAGCAGCCCCAGCAGGAAAACCGCCAATCAATGTAACATCTCCAAAACATATACTCAAATCTTGACCCGCGCTAATTTCTGGTAAAGAATCTGTAGCAACCGTTACAGAATCATAGTTAAAACAACCATTTGCATCTGTTACGGTCAGAAAATAAGTTGTGTCTGCAGGCACAGCAGCAAAAGGATTTGCAACGGTTGAATCAACCATTAAAAGACCTGGAGACCACGAATATGTTATTGCTGTTGCGCTAGTGGGCGAACCTCCTAAAGTCACGCTATCTAATAAACAAATGGTTGTATTCGCTCCTGCATCTACCAGAGGAAGAGTGTAGATTCCAAGATTTAATGTGTCATACAATACGCAGCCAAATGTATCTTGAACCTCAAGCACATATTGAATTGGTGCTGAAACCAAAACCATTGGGTTAGAAATAGTGCTATCACTTAAAAAAATTCCCGGTGTCCAATCGTAGTAGTTGTATGCTGAACTCGCAAGTTCTCCAATCTGGATCGAATCTCCTTCACAAACCGTTGTATCAATTCCTGCATTAGGGAGCACGTTCGCTGGAGCAGTAATCTCCATGGTGTCAGTATTCACGCAAGTGTTAGCATCTTCTACCACTACAACATATTGCCCAATGTTGTTTACTACAAGACTTGGATTAGCAACCGCAGCAAGTAGGTTTCCATTTGGGCCATACCATTCAAAATTTACTCCTGTCGCACTGGTAGGAGCACCTCCAAACACATAGGTCACTAACGGACAAAGCGCTATGTCTGCTCCAGCATCTACAATAGGTATTGTGTGATTACTAATTTGAAAGGAATCAGCACTAGCACAACCAAAAGTATCCGTTACAGTTACGTAATACATTTCGGTGGTATTAGCACTAGCTAATGGGTTTGAAATAGAATTTGAAGACAAGTATCCTCCACTATTTGACCAAGAATAAGTTGCTCCTATTGGACCTGTTGGTGAACCCCCGATAGTAATTGTATCATTTGGACAAATGAGCGTATCTTGATTTAAGTCTATAATGGGTAGCGCCTGAAGCACTATTGTTTCAGCAATACTATCGTTAGCAGAAATTGAATCTGTAACACCATTGGGCATACTAATCACAGCAGAAACAATATCTCCAGCACTAATTGGTGCTTGACCAAGACAGATGGTCGTTGTTGCACCTGCAGCAAGTGAAGTTGTAAATGGAAACGGACTGTTAAACAGGGTTCCGTTAATCCTTACGTTTAAGATAGCAGAATCTAATTGAACTGAATCTGCATTGATAATTTCAATGCATAGTTCATTGGTGGCATAGTCACAAAATAAGCTATCATTAGATTGAATGTTTGTTACTCCAACGTTCATCTGCTCTACAAGGTGAAAAGTGACATCATCAATCGCCATATCCGAAGATGATCCTGCACCAATATTTCCGCGAAAGCGCACCTTTACTATTTGACCTCCGAAAGCCCCGAGGCCTACTGTTGATTGTTGCCAAACATTGGTATTTGAAGTAATTGAAGGAATGACGTTGTTGGTCCAAGATGCTCCGCTATCTGTTGAAACATCAACATGTAAAGTACCCATAGAGCCACCGTACATGTGGTACCAAAAGGTAACGTAGGGGGATGTTCCGCCTGTAAAATCTAGGTATGGAGACTCCAAAATACCAGTTATACTCTGGCAAGGAGTAGATTCTAAATAAAGATATTTCCCTCCGGCAACACCTGGATTATGATCCGCACCACCATTGGCTGTTGGCCCGGTTCCAGGGGAAGGCGTTCCGTTAGCATCGGTGATCCAATCAGTTCCATCGGTTGTGACATTGGTCCAGTTGCTTGAAAGCACACAAGGTGACGTACAAGATTCGAAACACGCTGTAAACGTTTCGAAATTTTCATTGTGCGGGAAAACGGAGATTTGAGCAACACTAATCGTCCATGAAAAAATAGAGAGGACGACAACAAATAAATATCTCATTCTTTAATTCTTACTTCGTACGAAAGACGTACAAAGTTAAGAAGGGATGTCCATTATCCCGCCAAACTATTTGCCTTAACAGAAGACGCTCCATCCACCATCTTAATAGCTTCTTTTTCAATAGATTGCGCATCGTAATTACACTCTGCCCAAAGTTCTTCTTGCGAACCATGCTCTACTACTCTATCTGGCATGCCCAATCTTACCACTTTTGCATGGTACTGGTTATCCGCCATGAACTCTAAAATAGCACTACCGAAACCACCTTGAACACAGCCATCTTCAACGGTTATAACCTTGTCAAATTTGCCAAAAACTTCATGCAACAAAAGCTCATCAAGTGGCTTTACAAAACGCATATCATATAGGGCTGCACTTATTCCCTTTTTCTTCAAATTTTCCGCTGCAACAAGACCTTCATTACCAATATGACCTATGGTTAAAATAGCAATCAGATCACCATTGAGTACTTTTCTTCCAGTGCCAATTTTTATCCTTTTGAAAGGTGTTTTCCAATCTGGCATTACCCCTTCTCCACGAGGATATCTGATCACAAAAGGCGCATTTGTTTCTTCCAATTGAGAGGTGTACATGAGGTTTCTCAATTCTTCCTCATTCATTGGAGATGAAACAATTAGGTTTGGAATACAGCGCATGTATGCAATGTCGTATGCGCCATGATGCGTTTGTCCATCAGCACCAGAAACACCTGCTCTGTCTAAGCAAAAAACAACCGGTAATTCTTGAATGGCAACATCATGTATTACCTGATCATAGGCACGCTGCATAAATGAAGAATAGATATTGCAAAACGGGATTAATCCTTGAGTAGCTAAACCAGCTGAAAAAGTAACAGCATGTTGCTCTGCGATACCAACATCAAATGCTCTATCAGGCATGGCGGCCATCATAATATTCAATGAACTTCCGCTTGGCATTGCCGGAGTCACACCCATTATTTTATCGTTCTTCTCAGCTAACTCAACTATGGTATGACCAAAAACATCTTGATACTTAGGTGGTTGCGGACTAACAGGCGTTACTTTAATGATTTCACCCGTGTCTTTGTTAAAAAGTCCAGGAGCATGCCATTTAGTTGGCGAACCTTTTTCTGCTGGTTCGTAACCTTTTCCTTTTTTGGTAATGCAATGAAGAATTTTAGGACCTGGAATATCTTTCAAATCTTCCAGTACCTTCTTCATTCTAATTACGTCATGGCCATCAATTGGACCAAAATATCTAAATTTCAAGCTTTCGAAAAGATTAGAATCTTTCAGTAAACTTGACTTTATACTATGCTCTACTTTTTGAACAATTTCTTGAGCATTAGGCCCAAACTTGCTCACTTTGCCCAGCAAATGCCATACTTCATCTTTTACTCTGTTGTAAGTATGAGAAGTAGTGATGTCGGTTAAATACTCTTTTAAAGCGCCCACATTTGGGTCAATACTCATGCAGTTGTCATTCAAAACCACTAAGAGGTTAGAATTCTCAACACCGGCATGATTCAAACCTTCAAATGCCAAACCTGCGGTCATGGCTCCATCACCTATTACAGCAATATGTTGACGGTTCGTATTGCCTTTGTACTTATTAGCGACAGCCATACCTAAGGCAGCAGAGATTGAGGTAGAAGAGTGACCCACACCGAATGTATCGTATTCACTTTCTTTGATTTTAGGGAAACCGCTTAACCCTTTGTATTCTCTATTGGTATGGAAGACGCTTCTTCGTCCTGTTAGAATTTTGTGCCCGTAAGCCTGGTGACCTACGTCCCAAACCAACTGATCTTCAGGAGTATTGAAAACATAGTGCAACGCAACAGTTAATTCAACCACGCCAAGACTAGCACCAAAGTGACCACCCTTTTGAGAAACAACATCAATGATAAAATCACGAAGCTCATCACAAACTTGAGGTAGTTGATCTTCAGTAAATTTTGATCTTAAATCGGCAGGAATCTCAATTTGCGAGAGTAATTCGCCAGCCTTGAAAAGGTTTTCAGCCATGTGGTTAAATTCTGATGTAGAAACAGCAACGGTTTGTAAAAGTTCTAGAACCGATTTCTAGACGAAACAATTGCTGATCAAATGCTAATATAGTTAAACAAGAACCTCAGCCAAAATTGACTCGAAGAGCTTGCGACCGTCTTCATTACCTAAAAACGAATCTGCAGCGCGCTCTGGGTGCGGCATCATTCCAAATACGTTTCTTGTTTCGTTGCATATGCCTGCAATGTTGTTTTTAGCTCCATTCGGATTGCTTTCAGCATTCACTGCGCCATTTTCATCGCAATATCTGAATAGAACCTGATCATTATCTTCCATTTGCTTCAACAAATCATCTGGCGCATAAAAGTTTCCTTCACCATGAGCGATTGGAATTTTCACCACTTCGCCTTTGGTCATCGTGCGCGTTACCAAAGCATTTGTTGTTTCTGTTCTAAGGAAAATATTCTTGCAAATAAATTGCTGGTTTACATTATGTTGCAAAGTTCCTGGTAACAATCCGCTTTCGCAAAGGATTTGAAATCCGTTGCAAACACCAAACACATATCCTCCTTTTTTGGCAAACTCTATAACCTCATTCATGATGGGTGAAAACCGAGCAATTGCACCTGACCTTAAATAGTCACCATATGAAAAACCACCCGGAACAGCCACAAAATCAACACCTTGTAGGTCTGTATCTTTATGCCAAAGCTTCACAACTTCTTGGCCCATAATGGTTTCTAAAACATAAATCATGTCCTGGTCACAGTTTGATCCAGGAAAGGTTATCACACCAAATTTCATAGGAAGAATATTAAGTTGTCAAAGGTATTAATCACCAGCTTTTGACGGGTAGCTTTTTACAGGTTTAAACCAATAATCAATAGCACATAAATACTAAAAATAGTTTCTTGAACCCATCGCTTTTCCATTTGTAAAAAAAGCCTTGAAAACACTGCGCTTGAGGGAATGATTGTTAGCACAAGCCAAACCGAAGCATTATTAAATATACCAGCTACTAAGGCAAGCAAACTCATTGTTACGAGCAGAAAAAACCTTCTTTTTTCGCGAATAGTAGATGATTTTAAACTTGTAGTTGCCGCCATAATCAGCATAACATGCGTTAAAATCATGAAGGCAAGTGTCCAAAAATTTGAATCAGAAAGAGTGAAAACTGCCCATCGATTATGCAACCAAGTTGGCCACATAACTTCATCGTAAATCAAATAATCGAATGTAATTACGAGGTAAGTAGGTAATATAAAGCCTATGACATGAATGATAAGTCGCCTCAAATTGAGCATGCCCGATGAAAAACCTGACTGAAAAAAAAGTGGTGCAAAGAACAAAACTGGACTAAAAAACCAAGCTGCGGAACCAAGCGCAAAACCACTCCAAAACGCATTTTGCTTTGGTCTTTCTCCCATCATCGAAGAATACACCGAAGACAAATACCAGAGCATAAGGCCAATTGCCAACCAAACAAAAGGATGATTTACAGAGGTCGGTGTAGCGCAATAAGTTACAACACCTAAAAACAATGGCAAATTTGAAATTCGATTGAGCAGTGCAAATTGTTGAAATACCCGATTTGCTAAAAACAAAACACTGAAGACAAGCACAATTTGCGAAGCCCAAAGCAACCAACCCACATAATTTTCATGATCAGATTGAAAAATTTCTTGGTAATGAGGTAAGCCACTAACCAACACATTAACTAATGAATACAGCAACAATATGATTACTGAAAACAGTGGAAGGGCGCCATCATTATATTTTAAAAACTTGATCATTTTAAAAGAAAGTGCACAAACTTAAGTTGGCTGCCAAAGTAATGGATGGGTTTTATAGTTTTGCCGCAAACTTTGTTAGACATGGACGCAGAATTTATTGCAGGATTAGGAGATTTGGTAGCTTCATCATTTGTTATTTTAGAGATGCTAGGTAACAACTTCAACTATTTGATTATGGCAGTTGGATTTCTAATGATCCTTGGTTGGATTAGAAGAATGGCGAAGTACAACAAAGAAGCTGCTGAAAACGGCACTTTAAAGTAAAACGCCCTTCGCTTTAAGCGAGCATTAATATCACTTAAGATCAAAGCCGATGTCGGTTCGATAGTACATACCATCGAATTTGACCTCGGCTATTTTATTGTAACTAAGTGATAGCGCATCCTCAAGATTATTTGCCAAACTAGTGAAAGCTATTACTCTACCACCAGAAGTAAGCAGCTTTCCTTCTTTGAGTGTGGTGCCCGCATGAAAAGCCAAGGTTTGAGCATTTGCTTCAACGCCAGACATTACTTTTCCCTTTTCATAATCTTCAGGATAGCCGCCTGAAACCAGCATAACACATGCTGCAGTGCGCTCATCAACCTCAATTTTGCTGTTTTTCAAGGTTTGATTACCACAATTCCAAAGTATTTCGAGGAAATCATTCTTGATGCGAGGCATTACGCTTTCCGTTTCAGGATCGCCCATTCGGCTGTTATATTCAATCACGATTGGTTCTCCATCCACATTCATCAAGCCTACGAACACAAATCCATTGTAACTGATATTGTCTTTTTTCAAGCCAGAAATAGTTGGCTCAACAATGGTTTGCTTTACTTTTTCCATGTATGCAGCATCTGCAAAAGGAACTGGCGAAATAGAACCCATTCCACCCGTATTTAATCCAGAATCACCTTCACCTATTCGTTTATAATCTTTTGCCTCTGGCAAAATCAAGTAATCGTTTCCATCTGTCAAAACGAAGACAGAAAGTTCAATTCCTTTTAAAAATTCTTCAATGACCACCTTGTTGCCTGCTGCACCAAATTTGCCACCAAGCAGCATATCTTCCAGTGCCAATTCGGCTTCAGCGCGATCATCGATTATCAAAACACCTTTTCCTGCCGCCAAGCCATCTGCCTTGAGCACATACGGAGGATTAAACTCGCTTAAAAATACCTTCGCACTTTCTATTTGCTCGCCATTAAACTCACCATATCTGGCAGTGGGAATATTGTGACGTTGCATAAATGCTTTCGAAAATGCTTTACTTCCTTCCAGTTGCGCACCTTCAGCTCCTGGACCTACAATTTTAACATGTTTGATTGCGTCATCATTTTCAATAAACTCACGCACACCTTTCACTAAAGGCGCTTCAGGACCAACAATCACAAGGGAAATATTTTTCTCAATAATGGCCAATTTCATGGCTTCAAAATCGCTGTCGCCAAAAGGTAGATTTGTACCAACTTCTGACGTGCCACCATTTCCTGGAGCAATATAAAGTTGGCTTAAAAGCGGGCTTTGAGCCATTTTCCAGGCCATTGCGTGTTCTCTACCACCGCCACCTAAAAGCAAAACATTGAGTTTATCCATCATGAAAACCAAAAATTGGCTGCAAAGATGTGGCTTCATTTTAAAGTGGCCCGAAAGTTTTTGATAACAATCTTTCCACGAAAGTATAAGGCATAAAAAAAGCGCTAACTCAATGAATTAGCGCTTTTGGCTTTATATTTTTTTAGATTAATTAGTGCGCTTGATGCTACAACCAATTGATTTTGTCATGTCTGGAGAAATAGCCTCACCCGCAATCATTGCGTTGATAGCGTTCATCAAATATGCTTGATTTACTTCATTTTTGTTTTCGCCATTATCATCGATAGCACCACGATAAGCCAAATTTGCATCACGATTAAATAGAAAAACGTGCGGTGTAGTTTTAGCTCCAAAAGCATCAGCTACCACGTGATCTTCATCCAATACATAAGGCATTTTATAACCTTCAGCTTTTGATTTCTCTTTCATCTTAGCCATTGAGTCATCACCAGATCGCTTGGCTTCGTTGCTATTTACAAGCACCATTCCGATGTTGTTTTTAGCACACAATTCATATAAATCATTGTATCTGTCTTCCCATTGAAGAACAAACGGACACGTGTTGCATGAAAAAATAACCAACAGGCCATTTTCTTGATGTAAACCTCTTAATGTGTATTCAGCACCCGAAACATCTACCATATCCATTGCCATCATTGGCAATTGTTGACCAATGGTAATTTCGCCTTCGCCAGCATCTAAAAAGGAACTAAGTGAGAAGAAGCCTAGCGCACAAACGGTGGCCAACAGGGCAGTTCGCATAAATTTCATAACGTATTCTATTTTATAGATTGAACTTGATTTTAAGTCTAAGTAGTTTACAGACGCTAAATATAATGCAAGTTGCCACAGAAAAATGACCAACCAGCACACTAAAATTTAAGTGCTACCGTATGCGCAACGATAAAACTTAGATTCGCGCTTCAAAGCTCTTATTAGTGAACCTCAAAATCTCTACCTATTTATACTCTGCTGTGGTGTTTTTGGCGGCCGCTTTCATTTTTTATGGAGATGCCTTTGAGATTTGGAAAACCCAATTGATGGGAATCGGTCCAGATGGTGTAAAAAACTACTACACGCTAGCTTATCATATTGCACATGACCAGTCAAGTTGGTGGTTTAGCGGCATGAATTATCCCGCTGGCGAGCACTTGCTTTTTACAGACAATCAACCTTTAATAGCAACTATTTTACGCTGGTTAAATGCCTTTTTACCCATTGAACAAAACCTAATTTGGTTATTACCAATCATACTTTTCGGTTCATATTTACTAGGAGCAATATTTCTTACGAGCCTGATCTTAAAAATTGGAACTAAACCTTGGTTTGCAGCGCTATCAAGCGCAGGTATCATGCTTTTGTCACCGCAATTGGTAAGATTGAGCGGACATTATTCACTGGCCTACGGATTTATCATTCCACTGCTTTTCGCTTTAGTTTTCAGAGCATGGCAAAGCCATACAGCCAAATCTTGGATTCCCGTTTTGATCATGCTCTATTTGGTTGGATTTATTCATCCTTACTTCACAGCAATGGCTTCACTGTTTGTGTTTTTGTTCAGAATTGTAGAGCAAATAAGCGAACGTCAACTCAAATCTTTGAAAGCATGGGCAAACACTTTTTGGATTGCATTTGGCGGAATGCTACTCTTTCAAATTACACTTTCACTAACTGATCCGATCACCGACCGACCTGCAAGCCCTTATGGCTTTCTGGTTTATCGAGCAACGCTTTCGAGCATATTTATGCCTGTGGCTCAATGGTATATGAATCCGATAAAAGGTGCGCTGCCATTTCTTTATAAAACAGCGGCTGAAGGCAATTTTTACGTTGGTTTTTTCGCCTTTGCGGGAAGCATTTGGGCACTGTATTCCGCGTTTAAAAACAACATTAGAAATTGGTACAAACAAATGAGCGCTATCAGAAAATTCGCGCTGTTTGGCCTTATCGCTTCATTCCCAATCATGTTTCTTTCCATCGGTTTCCCGTTTGTAATCGGACCTTTAGAAAAGCTACTCGATTACAGCGGTCCATTGCAACAGTTTAGAGGAATTGGAAGGTTTTCATTTGTTTTCTACTATGCGGTAAATCTGTTCGCAGCAATTGAAATTGGTCACTATTTCATGCAAGACATTTCAAAGAAATCCATGTCTATGGTCATGTTGTTTTTTGGAATTCTTTGGTACGAAGCTTATTCTTATAAAACACACATTATTGACTACACAACCCACGGCAGCAAAGTAATGAGCGAGCCGTTTTTTGCTGAATCAAACCTGAACACATCAGATTTTCAAGCCATTATCCCTCTGCCCTATTTTCATACAGGTTCAGAAAATTTCAGAACATCAGACAAGCAAGAAAACATTGCAAAATCATTTGCTTTAAGCCTAGAATCTGGTTTACCGTTGACAAGCGTTCACATGAGTAGAACATCATTGAGCCAAACGCTTAAATCACTTGAATGGAACTACTTACTTTTAGATAAACCTCAAATTTTAACGGAGTTACAAGACAAGCCATACTTACTCTTTGTAGATCAACATGTTGGCTTAGAAGGTTATCAAACACAATTAATTTACCATTCAAAGTCTCTTTTTAAGAAAAATGGATTTGAATTGAGGAGTATTTCTGAGAAAGATTTTGAAGACATTCTAGCAGAAAATAGAACCAAAGCCAAAATTTGGAGCACTGATGCGATGGAAATATCAGGAGACTCAAAAAATATCGAAAACCTGCTTTTTTACCAAAGTTTTGATGGTGTTGCAACCGAACTTTCTTTTGAAGGTAAAGGTGCAACATCGGTAAACAGAACAGATTGGACACAGCTTGTTCCACTGGATTTTAAACTAAAAGATTCAACCGTTTATGAATTGAGTTTTTGGTTTGAAGCATCGAGCCAAAACACCGTAAACACTCAAGTTTGGCATTCAGATTATATCGATGGAAAAGAAGTAAATTTTCAGCTTTCTGAAATTGGTGACCATACCAGAGCCGTACTCGGAAACTGGATTTTGGTGGTAATTCCCATTGAGGATTTCGGCAAAAATCAATCAGTGAATATCACGCTACATCGGGATGGAAAAAACATGCCGATTACTTACGATGAAATATTATTGAAACCAGCACTTTTGCACACCACTAAAAAGGGCTCATTCAATATAAACAATCGCTATTACAAAAGCGTTTCATCGCTCTAGCATTTTTATAAAAGACGAAAAAACCATGTCAAAAACAACGGTATTACTTATAAATCTCGGTACGCCAGACGACCCAAGCGTGAGCAAAGTTCGCAGCTATTTATCGCAATTTTTGAACGATCCGCGTGTGATTGACATTCCGTGGTTGGTGCGCAAAATATTGGTAAACCTGATCATTGTGCCATTTAGAGCACCAAAAAGCGCCAAGATTTACAAAGAACTTTGGACAGAAAATGGTTCACCAATTATGATTCATGGTGAAAGCACAAAAGCAAAATTGCAAGCGCAATTGGGCGATGATTATGTGGTGGAATTGGCCATGCGCTACAAAAACCCAAGTATTCCTTCGGTTTTAGAAAAAATCAGAAAAACAAACCCTAAGAAGATTATTCTTCTTCCGCTTTTTCCGCATTATGCATCAGCCAGCACAGGTTCTGCATTAGAAGAAGCTATGAATGTGATTAGAAAATGGTGGGTAATTCCAGAATTAACCATCATCAGCCAATATTGGGATGATCCAAAATTTATGGAAGCGCTAATTGCTCGCGGTAAAGAATACAATTGGCAAGACTATGATCATGTGCTGTTTTCTTACCATGGTTTACCAGAACGCCATGTAGACAAGGTGTATGATGGCGACACCGATTTATGCCAAAACCACAATTGCGAGCACGAATTAGACGAAACCAACAAGTATTGCTATAAAGCCACTTGCTTTGCCACAACGCGCCTTTTGGCAGCTGGCTTGGGTCTTCCTGAAGATAAATACACCGTTTGTTTTCAAAGCCGATTAGATAAAAAATGGTTAGAGCCTTTCAGCGATAAAGTGGTAGAAGAACAGGCTAAAAAAGGTGCGAAAAAGCTCCTTGCGTTCTCGCCTGCTTTTGTGGCTGATTGCTTAGAAACAACGATTGAAATTGGCGAAGAATACCAAGAAATATTCGAAGAACATGGTGGTGAAAAAGTGCAGCTTGTTGAAAGCTTAAACGACCATCCACTTTGGATTGACGCTTTAGAACACTTGGTAAAAACACGTTAATTGAGAACCCGTTTTTCAATTTCGCCTTCGGAGCATTTCGAAGAAAAATTGCTTCACTTTCTTGACCAACAAGCATTCTCTTTCTGTTTTAAAGGAAAAGGTTGGGGAAATCAAAACGATTTTCAATTCGAAGTTTTTGCGGGTTTTGGAATAAAGACTTCGGTAGATGAATTCAATCCTGAAGATCTGGCCAAACTCGTAAATGATTCCGATGATTTCATCGTTTCTCATTTGAGTTATGATGTGAAAAATCAGCTTGAAAAATTGCAATCTGAAAACCAAGACGGCATTGACTTTCAGCAATTGAAATACACGATTCCACAAGTTGTTCTTCTTAAGAAATCATCTCAATGGGAAGCGCTTTTTCACACTACCGATTTCACCCAAAATGAAATCACCAACTTTATAGAATCGATAGAAAATACTGTTGTAGAACAGGAATATAGCATCGGTAGACAGCAAAGCCGACTCACCAAACAAGAGTATTTAGGTGCCATGCAATCGCTGCAACATCACTTGCAGCGTGGAGACATTTATCAAGCAAATTATTGCCAAGAATTTTATTGGGAAAACACACAAATTTCGGCTGCAGACCTTTTTTGGAAAGGGTTTTCTCAAAATCCAAATCCGTTCTCCGTCTATTACAAAATTGAAGGTAAACGTTGCATTTCTTTTAGTCCTGAGCGATTTATTTCAGCAAATGGCAAGACATTGGTGTCTCAACCCATGAAGGGAACAGCGGCACGTGGCGCAAATGAAAACGAAGATCAAACGCAACTTGATTTCTTAAAATCGAGTGAAAAAGATCGAAGAGAAAACGTGATGATTGTGGACATGGTTCGCAACGATTTATCGCATTTTGCAGCCAAAGGCAGCGTGCAAGTTCCTGAACTATACCGCATAGAAACGTATCCGAAAGTGCATCAGATGTACTCTACGGTGACTGCCGAATTAAAAGACAAAAACCAACTGAACGATGCGCTGCTAAAATGCTTTCCAATGGGCAGTATGACTGGTGCACCCAAGGTTAGAGCGATGCAAATCATAGAATCACTTGAGCATACAAAACGTGGATTATTTTCTGGAACTATTGGTTTTTTCACGCCCAATGGCCAAGCCGATTTCAATGTAATTATTCGCTCCCTTTTATACGATGAGCAAACGCACTATTTGAGTTGTCATGTAGGCGGTGGTATCACGATTTTGAGTGATTCAGAAGCAGAATATGAAGAGTGTTTAGTGAAATTCAAACCGATTCAACAACTGATTGCTAGCATCGCTGGCGACTAAATCTGACCTACTTTAGCGCCATGCTTTCAGCACTAAAACAGCACCTTTTAGAATCACAATTGCTTACCGAAACCGATCACGTTT
>JANRBI010000160.1 GCA_030727625.1 Salibacteraceae bacterium | reverse complement strand
AGTAGTATTTATCACATCAAGTACAAAGAAGAAGTGGCTGCTCCAGAAATTACGCTTGACGATGATTTCAATTTAGAAGGCACCAACGAAGGTATTTTTGAATACAACAACCTTCCTAATGCCAACGCCACACTTAGATTGTATGACTTAGATGGCAATTTAGTGGAAGAAACCATCACCAACGAAAACGGTGAATTCGTGTTCAAAAAACTTGATCCAGACAAAAAATACTTGATCAAGTACTTGACCGAAGACGGCAATTTTGATCCTTCAAAAGCAACCATTTCTGCCTTCGACAAGAGTAAATTCTCAGCATTAAAGCCAATTACAGCCGCAATGCAAAAAGACGGCATGACGGACAGCGAGCTGATTTCAGGAGTTTTCAAGTATGATAAACTACCTAAACCAGGAGTTGAGGTAGTATTGCTTGATGAAGATGGAAACGTTTTGAGTCGCACACTAACCGATGCAAATGGATATTACGAATTCAGCAATCTAGATCCAGACAAAGTCTATTTGGTAAAATACTTAGATGAAGATGGCACTTTAGACCCAAGTAAATTGGGCGTTTTTCCTGCTAAAGAAGCTTTTGACAACGGCATTTACTCTACCCTAAAACCTATCACGGCCAACATGCGCAAAAATGGTCTAGAAGAAGGTGAAATGACATCAGGTTCTTTCATCTACAAGGCCATTCCAAAAGAAGGAATTGAAGTGTTTTTATTAGATGAAGATGGCAAGATTTTGAACTCAACCTTTACGGATAAAAATGGATTTTATGAATTCAAAAACCTCGATCTAGACAAAATTTACTTGGTAAAATACAAAGATGCAGATGGGATATTTGATCCGAGTATGCTTGGTGTATATCCTGCAGAAACTAAAACAGAAATAGCCGAAACTCCAGCACAGAAACCAGTGACAACTCCTGTAAAACCAGAGAAGCCTGTTACGGTAGAAACGCCTCAAATGCCCAAAGCCGCTGAGCCAGCTAACTTGAACCTTGTAGTGAACTTTGCATCAGGTGCTATTGACCCAATGAGTAAAGAATGGATCGCTGTAAAAGAGCAATTACTAGGCCTTGATAAAGGAATAAGAATAAGATTGAATGGTCACGCAGACAATGTAGGCTCTGAAGCCTCAAACCAAAAACTGGCACTTGAGCGCGCTCAAAAAACCAAAGACATGATGGTTTTATTAGGATTTGATCCTGCATTAATCACCGTTAACAGTGCGGGTGAAACAAACCCAATTGCAAGCAACGATACCGAAGAAGGTCGCGCCAAAAACCGCAGAGTCGAAATAAAGATTCAATAAGCTACAGTATAAAAAGTACAGAAAAGGAGATCGATTTGGTCTCCTTTTTTTTTGTTTGAACGGAGGCAAGCCTAAAGACTAGTTGAAGTTTTCCTTTATTTGTAAACCTTTAAGACCGACAACAAAAAACTTCATGAGAAATTTTACCATCTTTCTAGTACTAAGCATGCTGTTATCAAGCTGTGCTTCCATACTTAATCCTAAGTATCAAAAAATTACGATCAATACAGATCCACAAAGCAAAATTTTAATCAACGGTGAAGTATCTGAAGGCGATAATTTGGGACGCCATAAGTTTCAAAGAGACAGAGCAGCCAAACAAATCACTGTTCAACGCGAAGGATATAAAGACGTGAATGTGGCTATCGCTCAGTATAAAAAATCTCCACTCTATATATTTTCAGTCATTCCTTTTGGAATTCTTTTCTACCCTATTTTTTACGATATAGGGCCTAAATCATCTAACTATCAAAGTCAAGTAACCATTGACGATAAAATGACTCAACTTCCCGCTAAGGATGATAAAGCCAAAGAGATTATGCTTAAAAAAGTAAGCGTAGATATAGATCCTGAAAACTTGAAGTACAGATACTTCTACTCCTACAGAAATTACCTTAACAAAGAGGATAAAAAGAAATCGAAAGCCAGTGAGACTGAAGAAAAAGTGGAGTTGGAAAACACCATTTTCACGGATGCATTGAATGAACTTTTGGTAGAGCAAGGTTATATTGACACTACAGCCAAAATATTAAAAAACAGCTTCTTAAATAACCTTTTGATCGAATCAACGATTACCGGAACAACCTTTCATAACATCAGAGGACAAATCTTTTTTGTTGACTTAACCATCGATTGGAAACTACTTGACCTTTACGATAATGTGCTGTTTGAAGCTACTACAGAAAGCGGTTCAGGTCAGTATGTATTAAGTAACTATAAAAAAGCTTCTGAAGGAAGATTTGAAGCCATTAAAGATGCCATGGAATACGGGTTTCTTGACTTCATGAAAAAAGATGAAGTGAATACCTTAATGAACGACAGATCAGATGTAGAAGCAGAAGCTAACTATAGCACACTGGTAATTCCTAGTGGAAAAACAACAGTCGCTACCATTGGCGAAGCGGTAGAATCTTCTGTTACAGTAAAAAACAAAGACGGGCACGGAAGTGGATTTATCATTTCTGAAAACGGATATATCGTTACCAATTACCACGTAATTGCCAATGCAGAAGACATATCTATTGTATTCAACAATGAGATTGAAATTAAGGATGTGGAAGTGGTTAGATCAAGTAAAATCTATGATCTCGCTTTATTAAAAGTGGATGTGAATAACCTTGTTCCGTTCAAAATAAGCGATGATAAAAAGATAAGTATCGGTGCCGATATTTTTGCGGTTGGTACACCGACTGCTGAGGATTTGAATCAAACAGTTTCAAAAGGAATTATTTCTGGAAAGAGAAAAATGGATGGCGTTGCAGACCTTATCCAAGTAGATGCCAGCATCAATGCTGGTAACAGTGGTGGAGCCATTGTAAATAAAGAAGGCCTGGTTTTGGGAGTAGTTTCATCTAAAGTGAGCGGATCGGGCATTGAAGGTGTTGCCTTCGGCATTCCTGCTTACCAAATCATGGAAAGATTGAAAGTAGCTTTTCAATAAGCACAAACATTACAAGACACAAAAAAGCCCAATGAACCAAGGTTCATCGGGCTTTTTTTTTATGGAGTTTAATGTTGCTATTATGACAATGAAGCAATAGCAGAACTGTAGTCAGGTTCTTGAACAATGTCAGGAACTTGCTCAGTATAAATTACTTTTCCGCTTTCATCAATTACTACAACCGCACGGCTAAACAAGCCAGCCAATGGACCATCTTGCATGATTACATGGTAATTGCTTGAAAAAGTAGCTGCTTTAAATTCAGAACCATTCTTCACGTTTTCTAATCCTTCGGCTGCGCAAAAACGCTTTTGAGCAAAAGGCAAATCTTTAGATACGTTTAATACAACTGTGTTTTCAAGGTTTGAAGCATCTTCATTAAAATGACGCGCGCTAGCTGCGCAAATGCCTGTATCAATGCTTGGGAAAATATTTAGAACTACACGCTTTCCAGCCATATCAGCTAGTTTAAGATCTTGTAGGTCATCTCCTGTTACGGTAAAATCTGGAGCTTGATCGCCCACTTTTGGTAAGCTACCAGCAGTTTGTACTGGGTTTCCTTTAAATGTTATTTGTGCCATTATTGTTTGTTTTAGTTTGAAAACACAAGGTTAAAGTCTTTCATCGAAACACACGTTAAACGCAATTGTTTCTATCAACTTTTAACGAAATCAGACGGATGTAAAACCAAATATCACGTTTCAAAACGCAATTGAACAACTCCCAATGTTCCTAAGTTATATTTGCCGTCAAGCTTAACCAGAAACCATGAGAAAATTAGCCTTTGCTCTACTCGCTCTAACTGCTACCAGCAGCCTTTTTGCACAGAAATCTAAAACTAAAGAAGACCAGAAAGAAGATAAAACAGAAAGCTTTAGCGGATTGTCTTTTCGCGCCATTGGTCCAGCTTTAGTTTCTGGTCGCATTGCAGACATTGCCGTAAATCCATCAAATCATGATGAGTTTTATGTGGCTGCAGCTTCGGGTGGTGTTTGGAAAACAAGTAACCACGGCAACACCTTCACTCCCATTTTTGATGGCGAAAGCTCCTACTCCATCGGCTGCATTACCATTGATCCTACTAACAACCATACCGTGTGGGTTGGCACGGGCGAAAACAATAACCAACGCTCTGTTGCATATGGCGATGGCGTTTACAAAAGCCTTGACGATGGCAAATCATGGAAAAACATGGGTTTGAAAAACTCAGAACACATTGCCAAAATCATTGTGCATCCAAGCAACTCGCAAGTGGTTTATGTCGCTGCTTATGGTCCACTTTATAACGACGGTGGCGATCGCGGTATTTACAAAACCACTGATGGTGGCGAAACCTGGCAACGCATTCTTCACGCAAGTGATAAAACTGGTTTTTCTGATTTATGGATGGATCCACGCGACCCAAACGTGATGTATGCTGCTGCACACCAACGCAGACGACATGTGTGGACATACCTAAGCGGTGGACCTGAATCTGCTATTTACAAAACAACAGATGGTGGCACTACTTGGCGAAAAATAATGAGTGGTTTGCCCAAAGCGGATTTAGGCCGAATTGCCTTAGCCATTGCACCAAGCAATCCTGATGTGGTGTATGCCATGGTAGAAGGTTATGACAAAGAAAATGGTGGCTTTTACAAAAGCACAAACATGGGCGAAAGCTGGAACCGCCAAAGCGACTATTTCACCAGTGGCAATTACTATGTGGAACTTGTTCCAGATCCGAACAATGAAGAAAAAATCTTTTCGATGGACACGTGGCTTCATCACACTGAAAATGGCGGAAAGAAATTTGAGCAAACGGGTGAAAAAAGCAAACACGTAGACAACCACGCCATGTGGATTGACCCAAACAACACCAATCATT
>JANRBI010000159.1:14459-24792 GCA_030727625.1 Salibacteraceae bacterium | reverse complement strand
GTATTTTATTCAGACAAGGGGCTTATTTAGATGTATTCTAATCAGTTGTCGACCAAAATTCAAAGTTTATTAATAACACTTTTTGCACATACGAAACGATTTTCGTCTGTTTCGAAATTAACGGCAGCTTTACTTTGCTGAAAACAGAAAACATTATCATTGACTCATGAAGCCAGTTTTATTCGAATTCGGAAATTTAACCGTGCACGCCTATGGATTAATGATCGTAATAGGAGCATATTTTGGCTATTTGTTTTTGTCTACCGCGGCCAATAAACAATTCGGAGTTGATAAGGATAAAATTGGGAATCTCATTTTTATCATCGCTGCAGCTGCTTTTATTGGAGGTAAACTCCTGTTTTATCTCGAAGATCCTGCTTTCTATTTTGGTAATCCGAGTAATATGGTGAAGAATATTGGTGGCGGATTTGTGTTTTTCGGCTCGCTTTTATTTGCAGTTCCTTCCACCATTTGGTATTTCAGAAAGCAAAAATGGCCGGTGATCCCAATGCTCGATTTGTTGGCTATTACTTCATTGATCGTGCACGCTTTTGGCAGAATTGGTTGCTTTTTAGCGGGTTGCTGTCATGGTGTGCCCACCGATTCAATTTTCGGGGTAGTGTTTACTGATACGCGCTGTCAGGCTGAGCCGCTAAACACTGCTTTGCATCCAACGCAGCTCTACGCTATTTTTATGCTTGGAAGTATTTTGCTCTTTTTAAATTGGTTTAGAAAGCGAAAATCATTTCACGGTCAGGTGTTTTTGCTTTACATAATGCTCTATTCCATTGGCCGCAGCATCATTGAAGTATTTCGTGGTGACGAGGCCAGAGGCTACGTTATTGACGGAATATTAACCCATTCTCAATTCATTTCGACCATTGTTTTTACCATTGCTTTGCTCACGTATTTTTATTGGAAAAAGCAGCCTAGACTAAAGGTTTAAAGCATTTCTGTGTTTCTTTGAGCCATGCGCTTAAGCACTCTTTTTACTTCAATCGTTTTCCTTTTTATGGGGGTAAATGTGCTGTTTTCACAGCAGTACCAGTTCACCAACTATTCGGTGACAGATGGTTTGGCACAATCTCAAGTTTTCGCGATAGACCAAACAAGTGATGGCCATGTTTGGATGGCAACGCAGGGTGGAGGTTTGTGCAGGTTTGACGGTGAGCATTTTGAAACATTCTCTACTCAACAAGGCTTAGCGAGTAATTATATCCACTGTTTGCTTGCGGTTTCAAAAGATTTATTTGTTGGAACCAGTGAAGGTTTGAACATCATTTCTAATGGAAAAATTGTGCGCTTAACTTTCCCCGAAAAGGATGTTTCGGTTGCAGACCTTTTACGTTTAAAAAATCGCACCATTGCGATTGCTACAAACAAAGGACTCTTTCTGTATGATGGTTCATCCATCAAAAAATCAAGCTTTGATTTGACTTCCATAGGCAGTTTATATGCCTTAGAACTTGATCAAAAGGATCAATTATGGATTGGTGGAAACACAGGTTTAATGAGCTGTTCAGACCAGAATTGCATTGAATATACCTTAGATTCTGGATTAAATGTCGAAAATATTCGGGCGCTTCATTGCGATGCTTTTGGCAATATGTGGATTGGCACATATGGCGCTGGAGTCAATGTGTTTACCGATCAAAAGATGCTAGATATGAACCCAATTTTGGGTCTTTCTGAAGGAAGAATTCATGACATAAGTTCAGATTTAGAAGGAAATATCTGGTTCGCAACGCAGCAAAAAGGGCTTTGTCAATTTAAGACGGCTACAGCCGAATCTGTTTTTGTGACGGAGAAAAATGGTTTGGCAAACAATCATGTGCGATGCATTTTTCGGGATGAATGGAATAATTACTGGATTGGAACTTCGGGTGGTGGAGCCAGTAAATATACAGGTCAACAATTCAAATACATCACTCAACGACAAGGATTAGCCGGCAACTATATTTATGCCATTGCACAAGATTCGTATGGCAGAATATTGATTGGCAATAGCGGAAAAGGCATTCAAATGCTGGATAGCGGTGAATTGAAAACCTTGCCTTTGCCCACAGCACTTTCAAAAGCTAAGGTCAAGGCCATGCTTCAAACCCAAAACTGCGATTGGTGGTATGGAACCGATGGCGAAGGTGTTTGGGCGAATGTTGCAGATTCATTTTACCAAATTAACACGGGCAATGGCTTAAAAAGCAACTATATACGGGCTTTTTTAGAAGATGAAGAAGGCAAGGTTTGGATTGCAACAGCTGGAGGTGGAATCGAAAAAATCGAAATCATAAATTTAGACACTGCGATAAATTTCAGGTTAGAATCCATTGGCGCTAAACATGGAGTAGAAGCAGATCGAATCAATGCTTTGGCGCTTGATCAAAAAGGTCGAGTTTGGTTTGGTTCGCTGTTCAAGGGCATTGGAGTCATTGAAAATGATTCGCTCATATTTCAGTTTAACTCGGCAAATAGCGAAGTAGACAACAACATAAATTCATTGATTGCTGGAGCTGCTGGAAGTATTTGGGCGGGTTCAGTAAGCAGCGGCATCTATCGAATTGTACCGGTTGGAGAAGAGTTTGAAATTCAACATTTTACTGCACCAAATAGTTTGGCGTCAAACATTGTTTATCAATTAATAATGGATGATGAAGGTCGCTTGTGGGTTGGATCAGAAAAGGGAGTAGAACGACTCACGCTTTCAGCTTCGGGTGAACCAATCGAACGTAAATTATTCAATCAAGAAGATGGCTTTTTAGGGGTGGAAACTACACTAAATACCGCCTTTAAAGCCGAAGATGGCGCACTTTGGTTCGGTACCATAAATGGGCTGAGCAGTTTTGATGATCAGGCAAAATCTCTGCAAGAAGCCTCACCAAAACTGAAGATTATAAAAGCAACAGTAAATGCTAAAGCATTTGATTTTAGTGGTTTGAGTTCGTTTACCTACGATTCTAACTTGATTGCATTTGAGTATAAAGCGATTTCACAGAGCAAGCCGAAAAGCGTGCGATATCAAGTGCGTTTGGTGGGATTGAACAATACTTGGAGCGAAGCAACGGACAATAAAAGTATTACTTACACCAACTTGCCCGAGGGCAATTATACGTTTGAGGTGAAGGCCAGCACCAATGGAATAGATTGGACAGAAGTAGAATCTTCGAACTTCCAGATTACGCCACCTTTTTGGAGAACGCGGGTATTTATTGTTTCAATGAGCATCTTGTCTTTACTGCTGATTGCGATCACAGCCATTGGTGTTTATTTGATCATAAAGCGCAGAATCAATCGCAAACAAAAGCAATTGACGATAGAAAAAGAGATGCTCATGCTCGAGCAAAAAGCTTTGAGATTGCAAATGAATCCTCATTTTATTTTCAACGCATTGAACAGTATTCAGGCTTTGGTTTCGAGCAACGACTCGAAAACTGCTAGGCTTTATTTGGCCAAGTTCAGTAAGTTGATGCGTCAAATCTTAGACAATTCGCGCAAAGCCACTATTCCTTTAGAAAATGAAATTGCTGCACTCGAAAACTACTTGGCCATTGAGCAGTTTTGCCATAATCACCGATTTGAATATGAGTTGATTATAGATGAAGCAGTTGATGCAGAAGAACTTGAATTACCACCGATTTTAATCCAGCCTTTTGTTGAGAATGCCATCATTCATGGCGTTTCTCAAATTGAGTATTTGGGTGAAATTTCGGTAAGGTTTAGCCTTTTCGGCAAGTACTTAAAATGCGAAATTCAAGACAATGGCATTGGCAGATCTGCCGCTGCAAAGCAAAAGAGCCAGCGCGATCAGCAGCATAAATCAACAGCATTGTTGATCACACAAGAGAGACTTGATTTATTAAACAAATCGATGGATCAACCTAGTATAGAAATTATTGATTTGAAAGATGATTCGGGTAAACCAACTGGAACGCTGGTTCAAATTTTAATAGCGGTTTAGGCTGTTTTAAACTCGTTTACGATTGCATCATAAAGGCCTTCTCTATCGTCTGTGCCAAGCTGAACGGTTTTCACTTTTCTATCTTTCATAAACTTGATTTTAACCGTTTCTGTGCTTTGAATACTGTAAAGCATGCCTTCTTTGGTGAATCTAATTCCAATGCCGTTTAAAAGTGATGCCTTGCTTTTTTCAACGAATTCGATGCTTTCGGGTTCAATGGTAAACTTAATCAGACCAATACCATAGCGTGCTTCAATTTTGCCTTCGCTTACGGTCATTTTTAGTTGGTAGAAGTTTAAGACTACTAAAGTTAAAATCAATGTTGCAATCAAGAAATCGTTTCCTGGTGCTGCATTTCCTGATTCAGACCGGTATTGAAAATAGAGTACAGATTCTACAATAACCATAATGATGATCAAAAATTTGCCGGTTTCAATGTGGGTGTAGCTTGGTTTAGAACTCATATTCATTCTGATTTAGCTGGCAAGATAGAAAGCATTATTATCATTGTCTATTCCTTTATTTTAGCGGCCCAATGAGCATGTTAAAGGCATTAATAGTAGATGATATAAAGGAGTCAAGAATCAACCTAAAAGTTGATTTGGATGACTACTGTCCTGAAGTAGAAGTGATTGGGGAAGCCGAGAGCGTGCTCACCGCGCTCAAGGCCATCAAAGAGCTGAAGCCCAACCTTGTGTTTTTAGATATTCATTTGACCGATGGCAGCGGTTTTGATGTGCTTGAATTGCTTCCAAAAGTGGAGTTTAAAGTCATTTTTACCACCGCTTCTGACGCTTTTGCCATCAAGGCTTTTAAATACAGCGCTATTGATTATTTACTGAAACCAATTGATCCTGAAGAATTGCAACATGCAGTGAAACAAGCAGTTGGTCAATATAAATTAGAACATGCCCAAGTGGAGCTTTTGCTTGAAAGCGTAAAGCGAACCACTCCTTTAGAAAAGATTGCGCTGCACACTTCAGACAAAATTCATGTGATTGCGCTTGATCAAATCATAAGGCTAGAATCTAGTGGAAACTACACGGAGTTTTATTTGGCTGACAAATCAAAAATCTTGGTGAGCAAAACGCTCAAGGTTTATGATCAGATGCTAAAAGAAGCGGGCTTTTTGAGGATTCATCAAAGTCATTTGATCAATGTGCAGCATGTGAAAGAATATGTGAAGCAAGATGGAGGTTACATTTTGATGAAAGATGGATCTGCTCCGCCAATTTCTGCCAGAAAAAGGGCAGAAGTCATTGCTGCTTTATTCGACTAGTCGTTTGTTGGCTTTTTCTGAATTTTTGAGCGCTTCTTCTATTTGAACACGAATGATTTCGCAGATTTCTTTGTGCCTAAGATGCGTCATCATGTGTGAGCCGTTTTCAATAACAACATCGCATGTAATGTTTTTGATCGGCAGCGTATGATCATTATCTCCGTGAATGTGATACACTCCAGGCACTGCTTCGCTTCTATCCCAATTGATGATGATATTAACGGTGCGCTTCAGATAGACAGGATTTTTTGCCTTGAGCATACTGATAAACATGTCTTTCGCTTCGCGTCTGTCAGGTTCAAAAATGGGTTGAGCAATCAAGCCACCGATTTTAAAAAACTTAGGTGGCGGAAGTCGATTTATAGGAATAGTGCGCTGAAACCGATATTGTGCTGGTAATTCGTGATAGGTTTTTGCACTCGCTATTACAATGGTTTTTAGTGGTTTCAGCTTCGCGGTGAGTTCGCTGCTGATCATGCCACCTAATGATGTTCCGATCAATACAAACGGAAGGGTTGTGTCAATGAGTGGAATGAACCTCGCGGCATATTCTTTCATCATTTCACCTTCATTGGGCATTGGCAATTCGAAGAAATGCTTTCTGCAATAATCTGGAAGCTCAAATGCGCTGAAGATTCTATAATCAGAACCTTGACCGGGAAAAAAGTATACGTTAATGCTGTCAACATTGGTTGTATCCATGCTATAAGCTTTGCTGGAGTATTGGCACAAAACCAACAGTGCTAATACCTTAACGATGAATAATTTAAACCTCATCCAACAGAACGGTAATTCGCTGTTTCAGTTGTGTGATCTTTTTCGTGTAAGCGTTAAACACCCGATTTCTTTCCTTTTCTGAATCGCCTGAAATCAAAGTACTGCGCTTTTTTAGCATGTCGATAGCTGCCAATTGCTGATTGTAATAATTGGGATCTTTCGTGCTCATCACATTTAATCCGTTGTTATTTGCGTAGCTCCAACGCTCATCGTCTAGCTTGGCCAAAATAGTGGTATCGGTGTATAAAACCTCGTTGTAATAGGCAGTATATGTGGCGCTTAGTTCATTTATTTCTGGAAGCTCTTGTTCCATTCTGTATTTCAAACCAGCTTCGCATTGCTTTCGCAAATGCTCGGTAATCATTTCGAGTCGATCTAATAGTAGCAATGCAATTTTGTCATCTTTAAACAGGTTTGCCTCGAAGTAATAATTGATTTGTTTGAGTGTGATATCAATCGTTTCACCACAAAATATTTCGGTGCTATCCACTTTATAATAGTGCTCCCTCATTTTGCGCGAAGCAGCATTCACGCGCTCATCTTTCACATTGAGTTCAAATTTTTCTTCGCGTAGCGATTCAAAATTCAGAATGGTTTTTTGCCAAAAGAATAGTTTAAACGAAGCCAATTCGGGCGCATTCATCAAGTGGAAAATTGGAATATCGTTTGCTAAATAAAGCATCTCGTTTTGCACCGAATTAGCCACTTTTCGCATCATTCGTTCCACATATTCCAAGTAATCTACAAAAGTGAAGTTGGTTTCATCTATTGGTTGAAAATGAAATGCAACGCGGGTTGGCGATCCATCTAAAAACTCATCAAACGATAAGTCGAAGTGAACGCAAAGCTTGATGATTTCATCCAAAGTCATCAATTTATCAAGCCGAATGCGCCTGTAAGCGCTGTCGCTGCTGGTATCGAAAAGTTCGGCAAGCACATCTACCAATTTCAAATCAGTCTCAAGCTGGGTTTTAGCTTGCTCTAGTAGTTTTTGTTGTATGATTTGTGCTTCAGTAAGGGGCATTAGGTAATGGATTTCTCCAAAGTTGCAAAAAATGCAATCAATAAATGGTGCTTTGGTTTTCCACAAGCGATTTGTGATTGTTATTACAACATATCTAGAAGGGTCATGTTACATTTGCACTTCTTAAAACAGAAAACACTTTACTGCCATGGCAATAATGATCACTGATGAATGCATCAACTGCGGTGCATGCGAACCTGAATGTCCAAACAACGCTATTTACGAAGGCGGTGTAGAATGGCGCTTTTCTGATGGCACAGATTTGAGCGGACACGTTTCAGGAAAAAATGGTTCAGAAGCTGATGCTGACGATGAAAACGAACCAAAAAGCATGGACGTATACTACATCGTTACTGACAAATGCACAGAGTGTGTGGGTTTTCATGATGAGCCACAATGCGCTGCCGTTTGTCCAGTTGATTGCTGTGTTGACGATCCTGATTTCCGCGAAAGCGAAGAATCTTTACTCGAAAAGAAAGAGTTTCTTCACGTTTGATCGATCAGAATCAATCATACCATTTTACTAAACCACACGTTAATCGGTCAATCTCCTTTATGATGATTGCTCGCATTTTACTTGTATTACTATTTATGCTGCCTACTATTGGTTGGGCAGATGATCAAGAACTCTCGCTAAACACCAAAATAAAACAGTTGGTGCAATTGCGCAAAGCAACACTTGATGCGCCAAATGACGCTACAAGGCTCGATGCCAACAGTGAGTTTTTGAAAGTCCTTCGCGGTGCACTTGACGATCAAAAAAGCTTCAAAGCAGAGTTTGATACTATTCCACAAATTGCAGATTTGCGCAGTGAGGATAAGTTTTTCAGAATGATCAATTGGAACGTACCTATGGATGATGGTACGCATCGATATTACTGCTTTGTGCAGCATTATGACAGAAAAGCTAAGCAGTATGTAGTTACTGAACTAAAACGCGGATATCGAGGAATAGAAGGCGAAGAGCGCAAAGTTTTTAATGACAGAGATTGGTATGGAGCGCTCTATTACAAGATAATCACAGCCAAAATGAAGCGCAATTCGCGCAAGCGAACTTACATGGTACTAGGTTGGGATGGACACAATGAATTTTCTACCATTAAGTTCGTAGATGTTATGGTAATAACGCCTAAAGACATTCGGTTTGGAGAAGATATTTTTAATTGGCCTGATCGCAAAAATATCAGACGAGTCATACTAGAGTATAAGTCTAGTGCCGTGGTTTCACTTCGTTATGACGAAAAGAAAAAACAAATAATTTTCAATAAATTAGTGCCACTGGAGCCAGATTTAGAAGGGCTTCCAGAGTTCTATATTCCTCTGTTAGAATTTAGTGGTTTGACTTGGAAAAGAGGTAAATGGTTTTTTGTTGAAGATGTTGATGCGCGAATGGATGATGGCAAGAAAACCTACATTAACCCTCCGCTTCCACAGAAATTAGATTAAGACCTTTGAAGCTAGCTTCAAAATCGTCTACTTTGCTTATTACAAATTATTCAAAGTGATCGCCCCAATAGTAAAGTATTTGATGAAAAAATCGGTTGCTGAAAGCGACCGCAAAGTGGCAATGGTGCGCGGAAATAATGTGCAACGTATTGCCATTTTTGGGGTTTATCAAAACCAGCAATTGTTTCAAGAAGCAGCCAATTACACCAAAGAGCTCAAGCGAAGAGGAATTAAAACGGTGCACTTTTATGTGGCTTTTTCTTCCAGAAAAAGCAAATTATCTTATGATGAGAAGCAGCAAGAAATATGCTTCGCACCAGCAGATTTTAATCTGATAGGTAAGTACAAAAATGAAGAACTAACCCTCGCTCTAAAGAATGAATATGATTTACTATTCGATTTAACAGAAGGCATGTCGCTTGCTGCAGATGTCGTGATTGCTAAAACCAATGCAAAATGGAAATCTGGAAGAGCAAATGCAGATCGCAGCTTTTTACACGACTTTATGATTGATCAGCCCAAAGAGAAGGGTTTGAAATCGCTTATCCATTACTTAGATCAGTATTTAATGAAGTTCAATACTTCAAATGCAGCTTAACTAAAAAAATTAAAAACCAGCATATTAATGTCAACTTCAAAAGACTTTAGAGGTACAGGTGTTGCAATGGTAACTCCATTTAAAAAAGACAGTTCGGTAGATTTTGTAGCGCTTGAAAAGCTTACAGATCATTTGGTAGTTGGCGGAGTTGATTACCTAGTGGTGCAAGGCACCACGGGCGAATCTGCCACGTTGAACGACTCTGAGAAACAAGAAGTGCTGGATTGTGTGGTTGCTAAGAATGCTGGTAGATTGCCAATCGTTTTCGGACATGGAGGAAACAATACACAGGCATTGCTTGATGGTTTTAAAACCATGAATTTAAATGGAGTTGACGCTATTCTTAGTGCAAGTCCTTATTACAACAAACCAACACAAGCGGGCATTGTTGCACATTTTACTGCGCTAGCAGATGCATCACCATTGCCTATCATTCTGTACAATGTTCCGGGTCGTACAAGCTCAAATATGTCAGCCGAAACAACCATTAAGCTTGCTGGGCATAAAAATGTGATTGCAGTGAAAGAAGCTTCAGGCAACCTAGATCAAGTTGGCCAAGTGATTAAGCATAAACCAGGTAAGTTTTTGGTATTGAGCGGAGATGATCCGCTGATTGTGCCGCACATGGCGCTTGGTGGTGATGGCATTATCTCTGTCATTGCAAATGCATTTCCTGCCGAATTTTCAGCAATAGCTAAGCTTTGCTTTCAAGGGGATTACAATAAAGCCCGTGTGATTCACTACGCGCTAGTTGATTTCATTTACATGTTGTTTGAAGAAGGAAATCCAGGCGGAATAAAAGCTGCACTTTCAATTTTGGGGGTAATGGACGATCATCTTAGATTGCCACTTGTTCCGGTAAGTTCAGCACTCAAAGCTAAATTGGAGAAAGCCATCGTTGAAATCAAGTCAGCAAATTTGGTTTAATCAGATGCGAATTCTTCCGCTGATATGTCTGTCATTCTTTGCAATGAAAGCCTTGGCTCAAAAGCCATTTGAAGGAAGAATTGAGTTTAAAGTTGAGTATTTAAGCATGCCCGATGGTTGGGACGGAGTAGATAAAATGCTTCCGCAAAAAGCCACTTGGTTAGTTCGTGGTGGCCAAACGCGCATTGTGCAACATGTACCCTTAGCTGGTTGGCAAGTGCTTATTTATCGTCCGCAATTGGATAGTTTTTACCAGCAAATTGAGTTGTTTGATCAGCAAATGCTTTTTGCAAAACCCTTGTCTTTTGAGCCCAATAGATACAGGGC
>JANRBI010000159.1:12420-14359 GCA_030727625.1 Salibacteraceae bacterium | reverse complement strand
AATGATGTTGTAAGGATTCACGTAAGTGAACTTCAAAAAATCCTTGAGTAAGCAAACAAACCTATTTGTTTGCAGTTTAATCAAAGGAAACCATGAAAAACATCGCAATTATATTCACCATGTTGATAGCTGCCACCGCGTGTGGACAGACAAAACAACAATTTCAAGAGAATAGCAAAATGAAAAATGTATACCAAGAAGGAGAGAAAGTGCCATACGAAATGCAACTTTCTGAGGAGGAATGGAAAAATAAGTTGACTCCAGAGGAGTATGAAGTATTGAGAAGAAAAGGAACAGAAAGAGCCTTTACTGGCAAGTATTGGGACAATAAAAAAGAAGGAACGTATTACAGCGCAGCAAGTGGACAAGCGCTTTTTAATTCTGACACTAAGTTTGAAAGTGGTACCGGATGGCCATCGTTTTATTCTCCTGTGTCTGATGATGCCATTACTTATATCGAGGATAATAAATTTGGTATGAAGCGAGTAGAGGTAGTGGATAGCAAAAGCGGAAGCCACTTAGGACACGTTTTTGACGATGGACCACAACCTACAGGAATGCGCTACTGCTTAAATTCTGTTTCGTTGATTTTTGTACCAAAAGGCGAAGATCCAGCGGATTACGATGTGCCTGGTTATTCTAAGAAATAAAGACCTCAAGGTGTTAGGTACGTTCAACGTGCTTAACCGAAAAGCCTCAACATAGCGTTGAGGTTTTTTTATGGCTCATATTCACCATCCTTATCATAAATGGTGCGGTCCTTCAGTTTTCTAAAAGCAGGTAGAGTGTCAATAGGTAAAAGGGTGTTTCCATCCACTATGAAGTGCTGCGAGGCAATGTTTGTGAGCACATTGAAGTCTTGCCGAGTAACGGTGATTGTCAACGTATCTTGATCATTAAAGTCGCCTTCCCAAAAGCCTAAATATTTGGTAGAAACACCATTTAGGTCCAACATTTCCACGAAAGTGGAATCTTCAAAAAGTGCTATTTGTCTTGTGCTTCCGTTACTGTTGAGTGTAAATTGTTTTACGGGTTTGTTGCATGAAGAAAGAATAAGTACGGCCATAAAGGCGAAAGTTTTGAGTAATATTTTCATGATATATATCTTAAATAGGTAGGCTGTCAAGTGATTTTCCGATAGTGAAATTTTTCATCTCGTTTTCAAGTTGGTCAAATTGTTCTGGAAGATAGCTTTCGTCCAGATTTCCATTTTTTAGAACATAGATGATATCGCATGTATCTTTTAGTGTAGAAAAAATGTGTGATGAAATGAGCACAGCGTTTTTCGCGGCTTTTAAACGATGAATTATTTCAGTCACAAGCATGCTGCTTTGGATATCTATGCCATTGTAAGGTTCATCCAATATAAATGCTTTATTCTTCTGAAAAAGAATGCCTTGCAGCGCAAGTTTCTTCTTCATTCCTGTGGAATAAGTACTCGCATATTGATCGAGCGGAAGTTCGAAGAAATTCTTTTTGTCGAAGTCTGGAGCGGTTAATTCGCGTGCATTACAAAGCAGTTGCAAGTATTCACGTCCGGTTATTTTATTTAGAAAATAAGGGTCAGTGGTCAAAAAACCGAGGTGGTTTTTCAAAGGGTTCACATCAGATTCTATGCTTCCGTTGTAGGTTTCAATTCCAGCAATACAATGGAATAGAGTCGATTTTCCAGCGCCATTTTCGCCAACAATCCCAACACACAATCCTTCATTAATGGATAAATTCAGGTTATTTAAAACCAATTTAGAGCCGAAGCTTTTGCTTAAATTTTTGATTTGGATCATAATAACGAAGCGAGTTGCTGACGCGATTTTTTCAAGAAATAGTAAAATGTAAAAGGCAAAAGAATTGGAATAAACATGCTTATTCCTACCAAAATTCCGTCTATCACACTGATTTGATTTGGGTAGTTTGCATACTTAGCAATTACGGTAAGACT
>JANRBI010000159.1:10228-12320 GCA_030727625.1 Salibacteraceae bacterium | reverse complement strand
ACTTTGTAAGCAATCAAAAGCAAAGCGATGCAAATAGGGTAGAAGGCATAATAGGTTCTAAAGCCAATGATGAATTCAAATGGTTTTTTGTGAAAAGGTGTAGGCAGACTAAAATGAAACAATCGCCTTTGCTTGTAGAAAACGAGAAGGATAGTCAGCATAAAAGCTGTAGCTAAATAGAGCCAATTTGTATGAATTGCCAAAACGATGGAAAATGGCAAAAAGACAAGCAGGTTTTCAGTCATCCTAATCTTTAGAAAAGAGCTTAATTTATACTGAAGTTTCAAGAACTCAATTCTTTTTGAATTTGAGATTTTCAGTTGCCACGAAAAGCAAAGAGCAATAAGTATGATGCCAGCATAATCTGTTCTATAATAGATTGCCGTGCTAAGCACAAAGAATAGTATTGGCGCACCGACTAGGGTAATGCTAAGCGGTAACCCAAAGTCAATAATTTGCCTTTGTATGAGCTTCCATTGCAACAAGAGATAATGACTAATCGGATTCATCTAGTTCAAAACAACAGCTTACCTTTTAATTGAGAATAAGAATATTAAGAAAGGCTATAAAGAACGAAAGACCGATGAAAATTGATTTTCATCGGTCTTTCTATAAGTTCTAAAATGAGATTATTTCTGCTTTCTAGCGATTGCTCTTTTTGCGGCAGCAATAATATCTGGCACATCAAGACCATACTTTTTAAGCAATTGATCAGGTGTTCCGCTTTCGCCAAAAGTGTCGTTTACAGCAACAAATTCTTGTGGAGCAGGATGTTGCGTTACCAGAGTTTGCGCAACTACTTCGCCCAAACCTCCAAAACGATTGTGTTCTTCAGCAGTAACAACGCAACCAGTTTTGGCTACAGATCTTAAAATAGCTTCTTCGTCCAATGGCTTTATGGTGTGCATGTTTAGCAAGTCAACAGAAATGCCTTCTTTAGCCAATTCTCTTGCGGCAAGCACTGCATACCAAACCAAGTGACCTGTAGCTATAATCGTAACATCGCTACCATCATTCAATTTCCAAGCTTTTCCGATTTCGAACTTCAAGTCTTTTGGAACAAACACTGGCCAAGACGGACGACCAAAACGCAAGTAAACTGGGCCTTCCCATTCGTTTATAGCCAAGGTAGCCGCGTAAGTTTGGTTATAATCACATGGATTAATCACTGTCATATTCGGAAGCATACGCATCAAACCGATGTCTTCTAAAATTTGGTGTGTAGCACCATCTTCACCTAAGGTCAAGCCCGCGTGCGAAGCACAGATTTTTACGTTCTTGTTAGAGTAGGCAATACTTTGACGGATTTGATCATACACACGACCTGTGCTGAAATTGGCAAATGTTCCTGTGTAAGGAATTTTCCCACCAATGGTTAATCCAGCTGCCATGCCCATCATGTTTGCTTCGGCAATTCCTGCTTGGATAAAACGCTCTGGAAATTCATCCGCGAACGCATTCATTTTCAAAGAGCCAATAAGGTCGGCACACAAAGCCACCACACGCTCGTCTGTTTTGCCTAGGTGATGCAAAGCTGCACCAAATCCACTGCGGGTATCTTTCTTTTCTGTCGGGTTAAAATCGTTGATGCTCATATGATTGTGCTAATTAATCAGTTCAGTTTGATGGCTACCGAAGCGCCAGATACTATTTTAAATGGTCGTTCTACCGTGAAAATGCTTTCGCGTGCTTGCTTTGGTCTAAACACCGAAACGTAGTCACCAGGTTGTAAGCTAAGGGTCTCTTTGTCTTTGTTTTGACTCAAGTTTGTCACGAATTCTAAACCCTTACTTGTTTGTTTGTAAACGCTTCCATAACCACGAGCACTCATCATAAATGTGGCAATGCCGGGTTGTGGAATTTCAATGGTAGTGGTATGGTTTTGAGAAATGTTGATATCGTTGATATAGGTTCGCGGAAGCGTCAATATTTCTAAGTCGTAATTACCTGTAATGTATCGGGTTAGCTCACCAAACATTTGCACGTTTAGCGTATTCATTTTGTCTTTTTCTCTAATAATTACAGGGATGCTAGCTGATTCTAAATTCACGCCAGCCATTTTAAATTCTAATGTTCCTTGTGGTGTTTTAAT
>JANRBI010000159.1:4232-10128 GCA_030727625.1 Salibacteraceae bacterium | reverse complement strand
ACCGAAGTGTTATTTAGCGCTTGTGAAATCACTATACCGAGTACTTCTTTAAACCTGCGTTCATCCGTGGCATCGTAGTAGTTTCCTACACAATTGAAAGATTGCTTGGCACTTTCATCCAAACCAACTCCAATGATAAAGGGCTTGAGGAAGATGTTCTGAGATTGTAAAGCGCGTGAAACGGCACAAGGATCGCCCTCGCATTCTTCTTCGCCATCGGTCAGCAGAATCACCACGTTCTTACAATTTCCTGTTGGGCAAGATCTGAAGTCATTGGCACATTGCTCCAAAGAGCCAGCAATAATGGTGGTTCCGCGTGGCCGTATTTTATCGTTCATTGCCGCTTTAATGCGGTTGGCACTATTACTAGCTATAGGCACAATTAACTGCATGTCGCTGCAATCTTGACCAGCTAAGTAGTTCTTTTCGTTTCCAAAAGCCCGCAGGCCAAGTTGGAGGTTTGGAATTCCATTTAACGAATCTAGCACTTGCCCCATGAGTTTTCTGGCAACCACAATTTTTGGTTGATTGTTCCAAAATCCGTTCATACTGTTGCTGGCATCGACTATAAAAAGGATGCGCGTAGTTTGAACGTCTTTTTGGGCTTGACCAAAAAAACTGAAACAAGAAAGAAAGAGTAAAATGAAATATTTATTCATGAAGCTTTAACGCAAGGTCGGCTATTTTAGTAATCGCCTAATGTTTCTTCCAATTGACTCAAAGCTTGGGCCAATTGTTCGTCATTAGGTGCAACACCATGCCATTTGTGGGTTCCAACCATAAAATCAACACCTTGTCCCATTTCGGTTTTCATGATGATCACAATCGGTTTTCCTTGTCCTGTCAATGAAATAGCGTGCTTCAATGTATCAATTACATTCTGCATGTTATTGCCATCCATTTCTAACACAATCCAGTCAAAAGCTTCCCACTTTGCTTTTAAGTTTCCGAGTGATAATACATCTGTTACATCTCCATCAATTTGACGATTGTTGGCGTCAATAGTGGCAATTAGATTATCAATTTTATGATGTGGAGCGCTCATTGCCGCTTCCCAAATTTGTCCTTCTTGCAATTCTCCGTCACCATGAAGGGTAAAGACCAAACGATCATCACCATTCATTTTCTTGGCCATTGCAGCTCCAATAGCTACACTCAAACCTTGACCTAAGCTACCCGATGCCATTCTGATTCCTGGCAAATGTTCGGCTGTAGTTGGGTGACCTTGAAGTCTTGTATCCAACATTCTGAAAGTTCCTAATTCCTCAGTTGGGAAATAGCCATTTCTGCTTAAGGTAGCATACCAAACGGGAGATATATGACCATTTGAAAGGAAAAACAGGTCTTCACCTTTTCCGTCCATTTCGAAGTTTGTAGCATCATACTTCATGATTTCGCCATAAAGCGCCACAAAGAAATCAGCGCAACCAAGCGAACCACCTGGGTGACCGCTTGCTGGCGCATGCACCATTCTTAAAATATCTCTTCGCACTTGCGATGCGGTCTTCTCTAATTGAGTAATATCAGCCATTTTGCCCTGTTTTGGAAACTTGCCGCGAAAATAGAAGCACCTATTGGGCAAGGAAACGAATGTTTAAAACTTTTCAGAACTTTAGGCTTAAATATGCCTTGGTAGACAACTTTAGACCTCAATTTAACATCTATAAACCAAGAGTTTATTTTTTATATAAACTTGTAATGAGCTCTCAACAATTTCTAATGACAAAACCATATTCACTCTGTTTTTTTCAAGAAGCTAAAACATCATTTCTTTTTGTCTTTTTAGCCTTGTTTAGTTTAATATCAAGTGCCCAATCTGTTGGGTTTATCGAGAACAAAGGTCAATGGGCTGAAGAAATTTCAGCGAAATATCATTTGTCTAATGGTGTTGCTTCCTTTATCAATAATGAGGTTCGGCTATCGGTAATTGAGCCCAATTTATATGCTGAATTGGAACATGAAGCGCATGACCATCCTGAAACTAGTGTGGTTGGCAATGGTCACACTTATTCCATGAGATTCGGTTCTAATTATTCCACAATTGATTTTTATAGCCGACATAAGGATTATGTGAACTATTTCATTGGTAATAAATCGTCAAAATGGGCTTCTCGTGTTGGTGTTTACGATAAAATGATGCTCCGTGAAGCAGCCGAAGGAATTGATGTAGCTTGGGAAATAAAGGAAGGACATATCAAATACACACTTGAAGTTTCGTCCAGAGCAGAATTAGAAGATTTTTCAATATCGTATGATGCTGTTCGTGCACTACGAGTAGAAAACGGAGCATTAAAAATTACGTTACCTAATCACGAGGTTATTGAACAAGAACCCATTGCTTTTCAACTTATTGGTGGTGAAAAGCAAATGATAGACTGTGCGTTTAAGGTTAATGGCCATAAAGCAAGCTTTCAAGTAGGTGAGTACAATCATCAATACATGCTGTTTATTGATCCTGTGGTGGTAGCTTCCACTAATTCTGGATCACAAGTGAATACGTGGGGACATTCTGCTACTTATGATCAGTTTGGTAATATTTACGGTGCTGGAAGACCTTTTGGAACGGGCTTTCCTGTGGACACAGGTTCTTTTCAAATGGATTTCGGTGGTGGAGGCGTTGATATTGGTCTTTGTAAAATGAACGAAGACGGAAGCCAGCTTTTATGGAGTACTTACATCGGAGGTTCCAGTGATGAATATGCTCATAGTTTGGTTGTTAATGGTTTTAATCAAATCATAGTTTATGGCCAAACAAATTCTCCAAACTATCCCGTTTCTCCAAATGCTTTTGATACCAGTTACAATGGTCAACAAGACATAATCGTCACCATTTTAAGTGACTCTGGAGATGCATTAATCGGTTCCACTTATCTGGGAGGAGAAGGAGATGATGGTAAAAATGTAATTTCAGTATCGTACGCTGGTTTTAAAGGAGAAGTTGAAACAGATATTTACAGTAATATATATGTAGCAAGTACAACGAAAAGCGACACTTTTCCAGTGTCAAATAATGCCTTTCAGCTGCAAAGAGATAGTTTGCAAGATGGGGTAATCGTTAAATTAAACTTCAATGCTTCAACCATGCTTGCAGGCACTTACTTGGGCGGTTTTGATGATGATGCTGTTTTTGGGGTAAAACCGATGAAAAATGGTGATGTTGTAGTTACGGGTTCTACAAAAAGCTCAAATTTTATTTCAACAATTGGCGCTGAACTTGATTCTTTTCAAGGAACTCAGGATGCTTTTTTAACGAGGTTTGATTCTGAACTATCTGTAGTGGTAAGTAGCACTTTTATTAGAACAGACACCACAAGTGTTGAAAATGGTTTATTTGTTCAGGTTGATCGAGATGGAGCTATTTACATACTCGGTAGTTCCAATGCTATAGTCGCGGATACAAATCGCTATTCAGGACCATCTTCAGGTTCTTACATCCGAAAGTATTCGCCTATGCTTGATTCACTTCATTGGACATCAACTTTTACAAGTCTAAGTCATTCAGCTTTTTTAGTGGATAACTGTAAAAATATTTATGCGGGAGGAAATGGTCCGTCTACCGTTGATTTAACTCCTAATGCAGTTCAAACTTCGCCTGGTGGATTTTACATTATGGTGCTGAATTCGGAAGCAGATTCTTTAATACATGGAACCCATTACGGCAGTGGATCGCACGTGGATGGAGGAACAAGCCGCTTTGATAAGCGTGGTGCAGTCTATCAAGCAACTTGTTCTTCGGGTGCATTTCCACTTACACCAAATGCATACTCAGGCAATCAAAATGGTGGGACTTATGACCTGACCTTATTTAAAATAGATTTTGAAGTAGAATCTGCGGTAGCTAGTGCTCAAGCAGCCAGCGGCTATGTGGGGTGTGCTCCTTTTGAGGTGGATTTTACAAATTATGGAAGTCAAGGAATTGCTCATTTTTGGGATTTTGGAGACAATGGTGATACAGCACTCATCGCAAATCCTTCTCATACTTTTGAAACTGCTGGCACCTATGAAATAACTTATGTAGTAACTGATACCGTTGGTTGTTTCTTAACCGATACCGCTCGAATAGTAATCACAGTAGCTGACTCTGCTAATAATTCTATTTTGATTGGTGACACCACTTGCGTCACTAATGTTACGCTTGAGGCTGGTTCTGGATTTGGCAATTATTTATGGTCAAATGGAGAAACAAACTTTAAAATCAATGTGAATATATCGGGGCAGTATTGGGTTGCAATAGACGATGTATGCGGTGTGTTTGTAGATACCATAGAGCTTAATTTTTCTGAACCTTATGTGTTTGAATTACAAGATGATACTGCTATTTGCGAGTTGAATTTTGATTTAGTAGGACCAATTGATGCCGACTCATTTTTATGGAGTACAGGAGATACCACACAGAATATTCAACCTACAACTACTGGAAAGTATTTCTTAACTGCTATGAAGGAAGGTTGCAGCTATGTTGATTCTGTGAACTTGATTGTTTCGGTTCCTACATTTACACAAAGCGACACTTTAGCCTGCGCAGATTCTTTGGTGCTGAGTGTTTCTACAAATCCCGGAATTATTTTATGGAATACGGGCGATACGACAGAAAATATTTCCGTTTTTCAAAGTGGCTTTTACAGTGTAATCCTGAGCAACGGAACTTGTGTAACTACCGATTCCATTAATGTAACGCTTGGTATTGCACTTTCTCCGCTGGCCAAAGACAGCGTTATTTGTCGTCCAGAAACCATAAGTGCCTATGATGCCGATGCATTGGGTTATTTGTGGAGTACAGGAGATACTACAAGCGCTATTGATATTGAAGCATCTGGTGAATATTGGGTGGTTAGATATGCAAATGTTTGCTCAGACACTGACACTGTAAACATTGTTAGGCATCAGTTTTCTTTTGACGAGCAATTACAATTGGTGTGTGATGAAGACAGCGCATCTCTTTTTGCAAATGCTTCACCAAGTTGGAAATTTCTTTGGTCAAATGGCGATACAACCCAACAGACAACCATTTACAGTTCAGGAGAATATTGGGTGAATATAAACTCAGGGAGTTGCTTGTTTAGTGATACGCTTGCTTCAAGATTTATCAAGTCAATACCTTTTGACCTTGGAGGAAATGTTGAACTATGTAAGGGCGAACGATTAACCTTTAACCTCGATTCTATTGATGGTAACTTTTTTTGGTCTACAGGTGATACTTCTAAAACCACGGTTGTTACCGACTCTGGATTGCTTTGGCTTAGTATAGTAAGAGATGGCTGCGAAATACGCGATTCATTAAATGTGAGTTGGAGAAACATTGATTCGGCTTCGTTTACCACCATTGCCAATGTTATTACACCAAATGGCGATGGAATTAACGACAAACTTTCATTCTATATAGCTAATGAAGATTTGGTGAAGTCTTTTTCACTATCGGTATTCAACCGCTGGGGAAGCTTGATCTTTGAATCAAAAAATCAAAACATTAGCTGGGATGGAACGACCAATTATGGGGAAAAAGTTCCTTCTGGAACCTATTTCTACTCCCTTGATTGCGAAACTTATTGTGTGGAAAAAGGAACAATAACGGTGCGAGAAACAGTTACGGTTCTTGATTAGAGGATTCTAATAATTAGCTCAGATTTTATTGTTCGGTAAAGTAGTTGGTTCTTCAGGTCACTATTTTTAGTTTTCTTCGTCTGCCTCTTAGTGAGAACAGCAATTGTTGAAAACAATACAAGAGGAATAAGCATGATGGGAAGAATCAAGTTACTGATAATAATGGCGGGAATTTTTTTAATTTCTGGCTCATTATTTAGCCAAGATACAATTGGATTAAACGAATACAAAAAAGAGCATTCTTGGTATATTTCAACCACAACGGCTGAAAAAGTATCAGATCCAAAAAACACTT
>JANRBI010000159.1:1733-4132 GCA_030727625.1 Salibacteraceae bacterium | reverse complement strand
TTTGATCAAATCAATCCATTAGATTGTCAAGTCATCAATCAAACCGTTGGTTCTAATTTTTTTGATGATGGCGGAGCAGGTGGAAATTACAGTCCGAATTTTTCTGACACGATTGTTTTTTGTCCTGATCTTATTACAAATAGTAAAATTAATGTAGCTTTTTCATTCGGTTGGAGTGTAGGAGCAGGTGATACAGTTTATGCTTGGGATGGACCCAATACCAGTGCACCCTATCTTGGAGCGCACAACAGCATTACAGATCCGAGTGGGTTTAGTGTTCAAGCCTCGTTTTTAAACAATCCTTCTGGATGTATTACAATCGCATTCAAAACAGGAGCTGTTGTAGATAGCGCAGGTTGGGAAGCAAATGTGGCCTGTGTGAGTCCACCTCAACCTTTTAATCCGCATATGCAAGGCTATGTCAATGGTAATTTAGCTGACTCAATGAGTGTCGCAGATACCGGAATGATTACTCTTTGTGGACAAGATTCAATCTTGTATGTTGCTACCGCTGATTTTCCTTACTCACTAGAAAACGCAGGTCTTGGCTATTCACAACAAGATACTAACGTGACATTTAAATGGTTTTTTAGCGATGGACAAATCGCAGTTGGTGATAGTGTTTGGTATGCACCACCAAACAACGCAGGATACATAATTACCCTGCAAGTAACAGATCAATTTCCTTACACAGAGCAGATTGTTTCTTCCGTTCGCGTGGCTCCAAGAATCGATTTTTCGCAGACTCGTGCACTTTCCGATTCTATTTGTCAAGGTGATTCTGTGGTATTGGTTGCTGGTTTAGCTGGAAATGACACGGTGGGCGTAAGCTCTACAATTTCGATCACAGAAGTTGGGGGTTCTTTTGCTGGTTTGACTTTTTTACCAGATGGGAACCAAGTGAATTATGAAGCGGAAATTGAAATTACGGGTTTTGGTCCGGGGCAAACCTTAAGCTCAGGAATGGACATTATGCGTCTGGCAATAACAATGGAGCATTCTTATCTCGGAGATTTAGAAATGATGCTGAGTTGCCCTAATGGCGATTCAATCATTGTTTTCAATAGTTGGGGGGGAGCTGGAATAGGTCCACTTTTTGCTGGTGGATTTAATGGAGGCGGAATATTTTTGGGTGATGCTTTAGATTTAGAAACAAGCACGCCCGGTATAGGCTGGACCTATAACTTTAGTGATACCATACCAGATTGGGGCAATATGGCTACTGAGTTTGCAAACGGAAATTTTCTTCCTACCACTATATCAAATGGAATGGCGATGAATCCAGATAGCATCTATTTACCAGAGCAAACTTTTGAAGATTTAGTTGGATGTCCTGTAAATGGTACATGGAAACTTACCATTAGAGATAATATTGGTAGCGACAACGGTTATATTTTTGACTGGGCCATTTTTTTCAATCCATATATCAATCCGAATTTTGAAAGTTACACGAGTCAAATTGTTGATTCAAAGTGGTTTAATGGAATCTCTATTAACGATCCTCAAATCAGTGGGTTAGGAGATACCACGGTTACTGTTGCGCCTGATTCTTTAGGGTTGAATTGGTACACATTTGAAGCTTTGGATGATTTTGGGTGTTTTTCAGATACCACCATTTACGTCTACAATACCCAGCGTCCAGTTACTACCAATCTCGATACCTCTTCTTGCTCAAACCAAATAGCAGTAGAAGTTAATTTAGCAGATTCTGTGTTTTGGTCTGTCTATTCTGGTGATTCCAATAATATCAGCTTTTCACCCTCAAATCTTGATACTTCGGTAACAATTTCAACCATTGGCACTGGTATTTATTTGGTAGACATGACACTGTATACCAACAATTGCATTTTTAAAGACTCAGCCAAATTGATCTATGTTGAAGATTTACCTAATGATCTTTTATCTGATACAATAGTTTGTTCGCCTGCTTTTATACTAAGACCTTCTGTGTTAGATACTGCAGGAGTTTATACTTATGAATGGGGACCAACTGGAGAAACTTCTGACTCAATCGTCCTCACCGAAACAGGAACTTATTTCTTGACAATGACCGGTTGTAATGTGATTTCAGATAGTGTGAACATTCAATTATATCAGGAGCCAAGTATCATTGGTGATTTCTTGATTTGTGATTCTGCTTCTGTTGCCGCAGTAGATAGAACCAATTTAGGAGGATATTGGCAGCTTATTCAGACCTCTTTTGCGGAAGGCGATTTCGCTTTTGTTCCTAATATCGATAGCCTTTACATCGCAGCTAATGAAAGAGGATTAATTGAAATTGGCTATTTCGATTCAATCTGCAATTCAATAGATACTGCTTCGTTTGTATTTCAGCATTTACCTAGTGCAAGCATTTGGGATTCTGTTATATGCGAAAAAGATGTTCCGCTTATGCTTAG
>JANRBI010000159.1:0-1633 GCA_030727625.1 Salibacteraceae bacterium | reverse complement strand
ATTTCTTTTGCTGTATACAATCGCTGGGGAATGCAGATTTTATCCACACAAGGTCAATTAGCTTATTGGGATGGTAGAACAACTGCAGGTGAGTTGTGCCCAGATGGAACCTACTTTTTTGTGGTGGAAATAGATGGTGCAGAAGAAACTGGTTCGATTACGTTGATTTCTGGAAATTAAATAGAATCAAAGACTACTTTTGCCGCCCAATTTTTAGTGAGAAATTATGGCTTTGAAGTGTGGCATCGTAGGATTACCAAACGTAGGTAAATCAACCCTTTTTAACTGCTTAAGCAATGCAAAAGCGCAAGCGGCAAACTTTCCGTTTTGTACTATTGAACCCAATGTTGGTACGATTACCGTTCCAGATCCACGCTTAAACAAACTGGCCGAGTTGGTTAATCCTGAGCGCATTTTGCCCACAACTATTGAGATTGTAGACATCGCAGGTTTGGTAAAAGGCGCCAGCAAAGGCGAAGGTTTAGGAAACCAGTTTCTTGGAAACATTAGAGAATGTGATGCCATTATTCATGTGCTTCGTTGTTTTGAAGATGGAAACATTGTGCATGTTGATGGCAGTGTAAATCCAGTTCGTGACAAGGATGTGATTGACATGGAACTTCAGCTTAAAGATCTTGAAACACTTGGAAAGCGCATTGATAAAGTACGTAAGCAAGCACAGGTAGGGCAGAAGGAGTCTAAACAGCTGTTTGATATTTACGAAAAGTTCAGAATTCACTTAGAACAAGGTAAAAGCGCTAGAAGTGCTGATATAGATGAAAAAGAGCGCGAATTAGTAAATGATCTTTACTTACTTACTGACAAACCAGTAATGTATGTATGCAACGTGGACGAAGGCTCTGTGGTAAATGGAAATGCACTCGTTGATGCTGTTAAGGCTGCCGTAGCTGATGAAGTTGCTGAAGTTTTAGTACTTGGTGTGGGCATTGAAGCAGACATCGCCTCTCTTGAAACGTACGAAGAGCGCAAAGAATTTTTAGATGATTTAGGATTAGAAGAAGGAGGTGTTTCTAAGTTAATTAGAAGTGCTTACAACCTTTTGAATCTGAAAACATACTTCACCGCTGGAGTGAAAGAAGTTCGTGCTTGGACTATTACCGAAGGCATGAAAGCACCACAAGCTGCTGGCGTAATTCACTCTGATTTTGAAAAAGGATTTATCCGTGCTGAAGTAATTGGTTACGAAGCTTATTTAGCGCATGGAAGCGAAGCAGCAGTAAAAGAGGCTGGAAAACTTCAAGTTGAGGGTAAAGAATACGTGGTGAAAGATGGTGATGTAATGCACTTCCGTTTCAACGTATAATCAGCTTTTATTCATTTGATTGAGTGCGCTGGTTCCCGATTTTATCGTGAACACCAACTCGTCTGCATCTGAACTAGCGAAGTTTAGGATATAGAAATTTTCTTGTTTAAAACGCTTTTAAAGCGCCAGTCGAGTTCGCTTGTAGTTTCGAAACCATCGCCATTGGTACACCTCCAAACGGTGTTTAACGACTGACGCGATTCTGATTTTAGTGTGGCTTTCATACAAGTAAACTCTCCTATGTTTCCGAAAGTTTCGTTACTGATTTCAAATCCATCACCACGCCAGCATTAAGAATATCCTAAGCGA
>JANRBI010000158.1:2873-4922 GCA_030727625.1 Salibacteraceae bacterium | reverse complement strand
ATTCATCATTGTTGAAATCATAGAATACATACCAAACTCAGTGGTAATAAAAACCATCATAAAAAAAACAACTGGAAACGTGAGCGCGGTTTCATTTGATTCGGGCGAAGCGCTAACCGAGCGCACCGCTGCATTTGATACGTTCGTACAAGTAATTGACGGTAAGGCCGAAATCTTGATTGATGGCGTTTCAAATATCCTTGAAACTGGTCAATCGATTATCATACCAGCTCATACGCGAAATACCATCAAGGCCAATGTGCGTTTCAAAATGTTGAGCACGACTATAAAAAGCGGCTACGAAGAGTTTGATTAGTTGGTTTAGGAGCAAGCTTGAAATGCGAGCTAATGATAAACGCTGATTTTACTGAATGGAGTAATCATAGAATCGTTTGTCTTTTTCATTTCTTGTGCGTTCTATGGTTACTCTGCCATCTTCATTTATCTTTTTGATCATAACACTTCGATTTGATTTAATCGTGTCTGATGATAAGTGGTTAATGCCTAGTAATATATCCAATTCATCTCTAGAAACCGTTTTTCCGCGTTCTTCAATGAATCTCAATATGGTTGAATCAAATGGGTCGGCTTGCTGAGTCTTTGACTTGTTTTGTCTTTTCATGTAAAAGATTATTCCACCAAGACACGCTAAGCCCAGAAAAAACATGACTAAGCGCAATGTGCTGCTTTCACTTTTCTGTTCAGAAGTATACGCGTCTAAATTGTTGGATGCATTGTATATCGTGGTTTTATTAAGATGGAGAGAATCTACTAAGCCACTTTCATCTCTATAAAACAGCATACTATCTCGAGTATACACCATAGAAAATCCATCAACGCAAGGCAAGTTTTGATAAAATGATGTCCCAATAAAATCGCCCGTTTTTGTGTTAAATAATCGATAATGACAAGCCTTTTCAGTTGTAAAACTGATTATGTTGAAATGTTCAGATTTGAAAATCATTGAAAGATCACCAAAGTTCAGATTACGTGAATGGGTGTTTCATAATCGAGACACTTCTCTAAAGGTTAAATCAATCATATTGATTATTCCGTAGGAATAGGTTGGTTCTGCTTCATTAAGTCTGTAGAGCACATGAAGTTCATTTTCATCCAGCCAAGAATTGATGACATGACTTACGTTTATTGGTAGTTCCTTTATTTCAGTGAGGTACCATTCTTTTATCTGAAAATTAAACCTGATTAGTTGAATGTTTGCATTAAATAAGCCGCTGCCTCCAAAGCTGTAGAGGTTTTGGTTGTGAATAAATAGATTGCGGTTAAAATTATGCCCATTGTATGTGGCATCTCTTAAAAGGGTTACATGCGCTGTAGAATCAAAGTTTATTTGAAATAAGTGTAAAGTTCCATTCGGATTATAGTAAGCAACAGAGTCGTTTAAGAATACAAAGCTTCTGAAAAATCCTTCGTCAAATCTTAGACTACGATCGTCACGCATCAGTTTTTTGATCTGAACATGAATATCGTGGGTATCTATTTTAGGTGGAACTAAACTAGAAACTCCTATGGAGCTTGCAAAAACAAAAAGGGTTATGGAAAAGAGGTGTTTCATAGGACAAATGAAGCCAAACGCCTTTTGTTGGTTACTCATTGAAATACCTATATTAATAGGTATTATTACCTAATAACAGTGAGTTTTTAGATTTCGCTATTTCATCAATTTCTCAACGCATTGCTGGTTTTTGGTAATGGAGAAAGAGTAGAAAAAGCATTCAGAATAGATTGTAAAGCAAAAGCAAATCGAAGTAAGTATATGTGTTACTACATGAAGCATTTACTCTTTTTGTTCGCTAATTCAAATCTTTTCATTCAGTTCTTGCAAAACTTGAAGGCTTAGCGTCCATCGCAATACTTGTATAATTTCAATGTTTTAAAAGCCTAATTTCGACTGCTAGAAAAACCAACATTGAAGCACCAAGAAATCGCTATTAGAACTACCTATTTCAGTATACTAGGCAACCTCAGCTTAGCTATTGTGAAAGGTATTGCAGGTTTTTTCGGCAATTCTTACGCGTTGATCGCTGATGC
>JANRBI010000158.1:0-2773 GCA_030727625.1 Salibacteraceae bacterium | reverse complement strand
ATTATCGCTTGGAAAGAGCTTTCGTACCGCTTGGTAATGAAGCGCAGCAAAGAAACCAACAGTTCTTCGCTCAAGGCAGATGCTTGGCATCATCGCAGCGATGCCATTACTTCCATTGCCGCTTTTATTGGTATTACCATTGCCATTTTGCTTGGCCCCGGTTACGAAACCGCTGACGATTGGGCAGCTTTGTTTGCCTCAGGTTTTATTTTTTACAACAGCTACCTTATTTTCAGACCAGCGCTTGGCGAAATAATGGATGAGCATTTTTATGATGATTTGATTGAAGACATCAGAAAAGTATCAGCCAGCGTTGACGGTATTTTAAACACCGAAAAGTGCTACGTTCGAAAAGCTGGTATGACCTTTCATGTAGACTTGCACGCCATTGTAGATGCGCGTATTTCAGTTAAAGAAGGCCATCATTTGTCGCATGTTTTGAAAGATACCTTGCATGAAGAAATTCCAGAATTGGGCGAAATTTTAATCCACATAGAACCGAATGAATAAGTTGATTGAGCAACTCAATGCTAACCATTGGCTAAAATTAGCCTTGGTTTTTATCGTTTGCTTTGCGCTCTATGGCAAAACATTGCGCTATCAGTTGGTGCTTGACGATGACCTAGTGATTTCAAATTCATTTGTTCAAGAAGGCGTTGCGGGGATTCCTAAAATTGTGACTTCGGGTTATTTAGCAGGTTTCAATGGCGAAAGCACCACCTATAGGCCAATGCCTTTGGTGATGTTTGCTATAGAGAAATCGCTGTTTGATGGTAAGCCCTTACAAAGCCGTTTCATTCATATTTTGATGTACGTTTTGGCTGGACTTTTCCTATGGAAAATGCTCTTATTCTGGTTTCCAAATCAAAAAATGCTGGCTTTTATCGTCACTCTTTTATTTCTGGCGCATCCCATTCATACCGAAGTTGTTGCCAACCTAAAAAGCCGTGACGAGTTGCTGGCTTTTCTCTTTTTTACGTTGATGTTCATTTCCTTTCATCGCTATGTTCAAGTCAAGCAGATCAGGCCATTGCTGTTCAGTTTGCTTTGGTTTTTATTAGCAATGTTGAGCAAAGAAAGTGCGGTAATGCTGTTGGTTTTAGTGCCACTATCGCTGTGGTTTATTTACCGCCAAAGCATGCTAAATATGGCTAAAATGACTTGGCCGTTTCTAGCCGTTTTCGTTGTTTACTTTGGTTTGAGATGGCTTGTGTTAGGTGATCAAAATGCTCCTGAAGAGCGGTTTATCATCAATAACGCCTTTGTGCATGCCACAGGCGCACTAGATCGAATTACCAACAGCGCGCATTTGCTCTACTTATATTTTGCTAAAACCATTTGGCCTACTCAACTCTCTTGGGATTATTCATTTTCTACCATTCAAGCTATTGCGCCAAGTTCGGCTATTGGCCTGTTTTCTTTGGTTTTTGCAGGAGTTTTAGTGGTTGTGTTGGCCGTTTTTACACCCAAAAAATCAACACTAGTATTTCTGCTTTCTGCTTTCATTTTGATGCTGATTCCGGTGCTCAATTTGTTCATTTTAATTGGAGCCAATTTTGCCGAACGCTTTTTGTTTTTGCCTTCTTTGTTTCTAGTTATAGCTGTCGTTTGGTTGGTTTTTGAAGCAACTTCCAAGTTCCAAGTTGCAAAGAATAGAACTGCGCTTTCCATCATTTTTGTTGCCGTTTTCCTCCTGTTTTCGGGGCAAACTATCAATAGAAATACAGATTGGGAAAGCAACGAAACGCTCTTTGCAGCAAGCCTAATTACCAATCCTGAAAGTGCACGGGTGCAAACTTCTGTTGGTACAGTATATCGTCAAAAAGCTGAACAAAGTAGACAACAGCAAACGCAAGCAGTCAATTATGAAAAGTCAGTAAAGCATTACAAACAAGCAATCGAAATATTGCCAGAAACCTATGATGCTTGGTATAATTTGGGTGTGATTTATCAAAGCACTGGTGCGACTGATTTGGCACAAAATGCATTTGAAGAGGTGCTTCAAATTGATGAAACTCATCCTGATGCTAGAAATAATTTAGGTGTGATTTTCATCAATCAGGGAAGCTTAGATGAGGCCGAACAAATGCTTTTGAAAGCGATTGAATACAAGCCGAATCATACCGGTGCATTGGGTAATTTAGGAGTAGTGTACCACAACAAAAAACAATTTGATTTGGCTAGAAACTATTACCAAAAATCGTTGACAATCAATCCTAATCAGCCCATAATGATTAAGAATTTGGGCCTTTTGAAGCCATAAAAAAAAGCCGCACTAATTAGCGCGGCTTTTTCAATTCTAAGTGTGTTTTTATTCTGTAATTTTTTCAATTGCTTTGGCAATATCACCAGCTAGGCTTTGTCCCCAAGCTTGACCTACTTGCATAGATTCTTGCGTTATAAATGGTGTTGCTTTACCAAGTTTTTTGCCTGCTGGCGAATTATAAAAACCAATAATAGATTCTAAGTCTTCGATGGTCAGGTGTTTTTGATAAACGGGTACTAGCATTTCAACTAAAGTTTCAATGCTCTGAGATCTTAAAAGTTCGCCCATTTTATCCCATTTTTCACCGCTTATTTCTGGCATTTGTACTTTATACATTTCAATCATTTGATCAATTACTACCACAAAGGTTTCATCGCTGCCATTGGCTTTCATCATGCGCTTTAAAGCAGCTTCATAAGCCGGATCGTTATTACTTTGTGCGAAAGTGTAGGCGCTTGCAGCAAACACCATTATGAGGGCAAGAAGTATCTTTTTCATGTTTGTTTT
>JANRBI010000157.1:13213-25325 GCA_030727625.1 Salibacteraceae bacterium | reverse complement strand
AGCAACAAAGGCTTACGTGGTGGCGGAAAACTCAAATACTTGAATAGTACTACGAAGTCTGACGATTATCTTTTCCTTCCTGAAGAAATGCAAGCTATTGCCAACAGCTTTGTTATTGAGGAACAAATGGCTCCAGTGCAGTTTCCGCCTGTTACAGGGAGCAGTGTCAAGCAAGTCTGGTCTCCTTATGATAATGTTTTGAAAGCATCAAGCTATAAAGAACCAATTAAAATGTATGACGGCTCAGAGTTTGAAGGTGACTTATTTATCACACCCGAAGATTTGACTGGTGCTGGTTTATTCACGTTTGAACAAGCTGAATTAGAATCCAAAAAATTCATGTTCAAATTGAGTGAATTTGATAGTGATACTGCCGATTTCAGACTTGTAAACACAACATCAAATACAGATGAACTTCAATTTAAAACAAACAATGTAAATGCTCATATTGACTTTGTTGCACGTAAAGGAGAATTCATCTCAAATGATGGTACTTCTATGATGGAGTTTCCAGCAAACCAATACGTTGCATTTATGGACAGATTTACATGGTTTATGGATGAGGAGTCTATTGAGCTATCAGGTGGTACATCGCAAAAAACAGGAGCTGGCGGAACCATGAACTTTGAAGGGTCAAGATTCATCTCGATGCACCCAGAACAAGATTCGCTCGAATTTTACAGCGCAGCGGCTCGCTACAGCTCAAAAGATCAAATCATCAAAGCCAGAAAAGTAGAGTTTATGCAAGTAGCTGATGCACTAATCTATCCAGATAGCGGATTTGTTACGGTAATGAGAAAGGCTAAAATGAAAACATTCACAAACACCAAAATCGTTGCCAATGCCGTAACTCGTTTTCATCAAATAGACAGTGCTACTGTAGATATTTTTGCCCGCAGAGACTATGTAGGAACAGGTAAATACACCTACACAGATGTGAGTGGAAATAAACAAGTACTGAGATTCAACACTGTAGCAGTCGACAGTTCATTCCAAACTTTTGGAAAAGGTGATATTTCAGAAGAACGTGCCTTTACGCTAAGTCCATACTTTGAATACAAGGGAACCATTCGCATGAATGCCGCTGAAAAAGAACTTGCCTTTAGCGGCTACAGCCGCATGAAACATGTTTGCGAGGCTGGTGTTCCGCTCAACTGGTTCGATTTCTCGGCAAAGATTGACCCCGAAGAAGTTGCGATTCCAATTAATTCGACAACACGTGACGAAAAGGGTGAGCTACTTTTTGTGGGTATGATGATTGATTTAGATACTGGAAATCTTTACTCATCATTTGTTACTCCTAAAATCCAAGAAAACGACCGCGAATTATTACCCGCCAGTGGCTTTTTGGTATATGATAATTTCAGCAAAGAATATCGAATTTCCAACATAGATAAACTCACACAGCGATCATTGCCCGGTCAATACGTTAGCCTAAATGCTGAAGGCTGTAAAGTAGAAGGCGAAGGAAAAATGGGCTTTGGAATTAATCCAGGTCAAATAAGTATGACCACTGTTGGAAACATGAAACAGGACTTAACCAATAAGGACGTTTTAATTGAAGCACTGCTTTTAGTAGACTTTTTCTTCATCGATAAGACCATCGATGACATGGGTAAAACCATCGCAACAACTGCACAAGGCGATCCAACAGATTTTGAAAGAGATGGATATGAAATAGGAATGCGCGAATTAATCGGAACCGAAGACGCTGATCGACTTATATCTTCAGTGACCCTTACTGGTCAATTCAAAAAATTCCCTTCAGAGCTTGAAAAGAACATGTTCCTCACCGATTTGAATCTGCGTTGGAATCCAGAAACAGACAGCTATCAATCTTTTGGAAAAATCGGTGTTGGAAATATTGGCAAGCGCCAAGTAAATATCAAAATGACAGGAAAAGTTGAAATTGTTGTAGGACGAATTCCTGAAATCAATATTTATTTGGAAGCAGATAAAGACACTTGGTATTATTTTAAATATTCCAGAAACGTGATGAAAGCTTTCTCAAGTATTGAAGATTTCAACACTTCAATTACTGAATTAAAGACAGATAAGCGCAAAATGAAGGTAGAAAGAGGTGAGGCACCCTATACTTTTATGATTGGAAGTAAGCGACTTAGAGATGACTTCTTAGCGAAGTTTTAACGAGATATGAAGTAAATTCTAAATTTGCCGCACTAGGTATGGTAACATTGCCCATCATTATTTCATTATTACTAGCTTACATCATGGGCTCAATACCTACTGCTGTGTGGGTTGGCAAAGCTTTTTATGGAATTGACGTAAGAGAATATGGCAGTGGAAACGCTGGCGCCACTAATACGTTTAGAGTTCTTGGTAAGAAGGCTGGCATTCCAGTTTTATTGGTAGATAGCTTAAAAGGATTTGGCGCTGTTTCACTTATCCATCTATTTGCCGAAGAACCCATTTCTACAGATGCATATGTCAATTACCAATTGGCTCTTGGAATTGCAGCAGTAATTGGGCACATTTTTCCTGTATTTGCGGGTTTTAGAGGTGGAAAAGGAATTGCAACATTATTAGGAATCATGCTCGCAATACACACCGAAGGCGCTTTACTGGCGATGTCCATTTTCATAATTGTATTTGCCATTACCAAGTTTGTTTCTTTAGGATCTATGGTGGCAGCAATTAGCTTTCCATTCATCATTGTTTTGGTATTTCAAAGCACTGTTCCTAGTTTGATTGTGTTCTCCATGTTCATTGCGATTTTGGTGCTTATTACTCACCAAAAAAATATTGAACGGCTTGTGAGACGTGAAGAAAGTAAAGCCAATATTTCTATAAAAAACCTGATTAAACAAGCAGGCGAAGACGACTAAAAACCTATTCACAATAAAATGAGTATAAGCATCTTATTTGCTTGGAATACTTGCGGTTTGGTTTTGCACATTTAACAATTAAATTAGAGTAAGTCTGAAATATTGGTTCTCAAGTTTCCCCATATTGTTCTCACCATAGCCTTCGCTGGCCTGGTTTCTCTGGCTTTCAGCCAAACTAATGATGAAGAAAGTCTTCGAAAATCGGCAGCCGAGCTGTTCGAAAGTGAGCTTTACGATCAAGCATTTCCGCTTTATTCTCAGTTATTAAGTCTTCGTCTAGAAAGTTCTGACTACAACTTTCACTTTGGCGCATGTCAACTCTACGTTGGCGAAAACAAAGAAAAAGCGCTTCAATACCTCAAATATGCTACAGAACAAGGTGATGTGCCTCCCCTAGCCTATTTCTACTATGGTTTGGGCTTGCACCTCAACTATCGCTTTGATAAGGCGATTGATTTTTATCAAAAATATCAAGGTGTAGCGAGCAAAAAAGACCGAGAACTGAAATTGGTCGATACCTACATAAGTCAATGTACAAATGGTAAATCGTTGGTAAGCAACTTCACTGACATATCTGTGGTTCAGCGAAAAGTTTTACCCATCAAAGATTTTTATAGAAACTATGACTTGACCGAGTTTGGTGGGAAAATCATAGTGAAGCCTGAAGAATTTATGTCTGAAGAAGACCTAAAAAGAGACGCCACATTCTTAATGTATTTTCAAAAAGATGCCGATCTGATTTACTATGGTTCTTATTCCGACAAAAACCAAACAGGTAAAGACTTATACTTTATTTCGAAACTTCCCACCGGTGGTTGGAGCAAAGCGCAAAAACTTAGCGATGTAATCAATACTGAGTTTGACGAGGATTTCCCATTTATTCATCCTGAAGGAAACACACTCTACTTTGCCAGTAAAGGCCACAATAGCATGGGTGGCTATGATATTTTTAAAAGTACGCGCAGAGGCGATGGCAGCTGGACAGCACCTATCAATATGGAGTTTGCCATAAACACGCCTTGGGACGATTTCATGTTTATCAGTGACAAGGAAGAAAAATCAGCATGGTTTAGCAGTAATCGTGAAACAAACAGCAAAGAAGTAACCGTTTATAAAATTGGAATACAGCGGGTTGCTCTCGATTTAACTTTGATCAAAGGTTCTTTTGAAAATGAAGGCTCACGAAAAGTTACGATTACCATCGAAGATATTGCACAGAACAAGAAAATTGGTGTATTTGAGTCAAACGGACTAGATGGCAGCTATCTTCTTGACCTTCGCGGAAGCGGAAAATATAAGTTTATAGTTGAGGCAAAAGAAAGCACCAAAGTGCATACGGGTGTGGTAGAAGTGCCACGTCAAAAAGGATTGAAGCAATTTAGCCAAGAAATGAAATTGGTAATAGTAGATGGCGAAGAGCAACTTCAAATCATCAATCACTTTGATACACCAATTGAAAATGAATCGCTGCTCACGGCAGAAATCTTGAAGAAACAAGCCAGCTTAAATGTTAATGCAAACGAAGGCGATTTACTTGCTAGCAATAATTCAAACAACTCAGAATCAACACCAACTGGCAACGGCAACAAAACAAAACCGCAGCGCATTGAAGAAGCCAAAAATCAATTGGCCGAACTAAAAGGTGATGCAGAATTGATGAAACAAAAAGCCAGTTTCCTTTATAGAGAAGCTGAGACAAATCAAAATTCAAGCGATCAGGAAAAAGTAGCAGAAGCTGCCATTGCCATTGAACTTGCTTCTATCTACAACAACGAAGCTGAAAAAAGAAGCGCAGCAGCCTCGAAAATGGAAAGCACGATCACTGTAGTGGAAAACAATAACCTCGAAGATGCTGCTTTCAACGCTCAGTTAAACCAAGCAACCGTTGCTGCTGCAAATTTTGAGAAACTAGAATCTTTTGAATATGAACTTCCTTCAGTAATAGAAAACCGACTCAAACCACAAATTGAAGGCTACGCTGCCAAAGCAGATGAATTAGCAGAAGCACAAAGCAATTTGAAGGCTATTGAAGATGAAATAAGCTATTTGAAAGAAGAAATGGACGGCACCAAAGACAAAGATTTGAAGGCCGAATACCAATATCAAATAGAAGAAGCGCAAAAAGCAAAACCTGTGAAAACGGCCGCTGTTGCTAAAGCTGAAGAAGAATTAAAGAGCATAGAAACGGCAAAATACAATGCAGAGAAATACGTTTCTATTTCTAAAGAACTGCTCGGAATCACGGATGAAAAAGCCGAAACGGTTTCTCCAAACGTTACTTCTGGCGACATCAGCAGAACGAAGCAGCAACTGAGCGAAAAAGCCAAAGGAAACGAGGCACTGTATGCCATTGTAGCTCCAAATTCAGCTCAAGCTGAAAAGGCTGAAGTGGCTGATAACACAAGTACTCCAACTGAAAAACCAGAGACCGTTGCAAACGGAACAAGCAACACAAAAACCGAAGTGGCAGAAGAAGCCGCACCTGCGCTAGCCAATACTAAAACTGAAGCAGAAAGTAAAAACTCAGCCGCAGAAGAAACGCCACAAGCTGAGAATCAACAAACTGAAATAGCGCAGAACACAGAAGCTGAAGGCAACGAAAACACTAGTGATTTGAATGAAGAGATTCGCCAAATTGAAGCCAGTGAAAGTCAACCTGATATTGTAACTGGTGATTACAACACCTACTTTAAAGATCAAATCGCTCAGGCTTCGCAAGGCGAAGACAAAATGCTTTCAGAATCTCGCAAAGCTGAAATATATGATCAATGGATTGAAAATCTGAATTTTAGAATAGATTCTTTGAATGACAGAATCGAAAGCGAATCAGACACCGATAGAAAGCTAAAATTATCAAACCAAGTAGCTGCGCTTGAGCAAGAAGTGCAAGCCAAAGAAGGTCTTTCGATGGCCAGCTATCAAGCTATTGCTGAGTTGAGTGATGCTGCTGCCGAACAAAACCCAAGCAACGGTAATCAAAACACTGGCTCGTCAGAATCAATCAGCATCAAAACTGCTTCAAAAGATGCTACGCCATTGGATGCGCTAAACGTTAAGTATTCGGCTCAGCTGAAAGAAGCGCAAAAAATAAGTGAACCACTTGATAGAAAGACCGAAGAAGCCGCAGTAAACAAAGCTTGGGCAAGTGAGTTGAGCGATAGAATTTCGGAGATTGAAGCGAGCATAGAAAGCACGGCTGACGAAGCTGAAAAGCAAAAGCTACAAACTGAATTGACATTGGCCGAAGGCACTAGAAGTGAAAAAGAAGAAAAGTTTGAAACGCTTCAGAAACAAGCGCAAGCCATTGCAGCAGGTGAAAATGACATGATTTCTCAAAATCAGCTAGATGATAAGCTTCAAGAATATGTCGAGAATTATGACCGACAAGCGTTTTTAAACCTTCAAGGCGACATTAACATTAATCCAGATGAGAACCAGCGCTTGGTGCAAACCAACACCATGACGCGCAATTGGATGATCAGCCTAAGAAACGAAATCATAAAAACCGAAGCACGCAAACGCAACACTTCTGATCCAGTTCAGCGCAAGGCAATTGATGAAAAATTGATCGCTCTTGAGCGAGATAAAAGAGAAGTTCAAATTCGTATTGACTCTCTGCAAGCTAGCGATGATAAAACGAATCCAAGAGCTTCGGCAAACGTGATGGTAGAAGGAAGCGAGCGTTACAAGGGTTATGAAAATGTAATTGACAACCAAACGGTAGCAGAACTGAGCCAAAATGTGGAAGACAAAACGAAAACGTTCGATGATCTTTCGCTGCAACTAGAAACTTTGAACGCCAAATTAAATGCTAGTCCAAAGAAAAGCGAAGTTGAAGAGCTAGAAGATCAACTAGCTCAAGCAACTCAAAACCATGCTTTCGCAAAAATCAGTTTAGAGTATTCACAAAAAGAGCAAGAAGTAGTTAATAGTATCGAATCAGAATTGCTTCAGATGCAAGCAGGCACCAATACTCCAGCTGAGCGCGAACAAGCAATAGCAGCAGCGTTGACTGCAGATGCAAACCAACAAATGACCACTGCGCAAACCATGCGCAATGAGTCAGAAAACATTAAAAAGAAAAGCGAACGCGAACCTGCTTTAGCCGAAGCTGAAACAGCTATGGCTGCCGCAAGACTTGCAAAACACGAAGCGCAATTGGCTGAGCTGCTTGCAGAAAAAACATTGGCAATTGAAGAAAAGGCAATTCGTGAAAACTTCATTATTCCACGAGGAAAAGAAGCTGTTTTACCTGTGGTAAGCAGAACATTGAACCCGAATGAACAAGCAGACATAAAAGGCACTTCAGAATTTCAAGCTTACGATGGCGAACTTATAAAAGCATCCGCTATGAGAATAGAAGCCCAACAACTTGAGCTACTCGAACTTCAATTGCAAGAGCAAGCGCAAGCTAAGCTAACAGAGCAAATAAGTGCATCTAGCTCAACTGAAAGAGCTGTGCAAACGAAGCAAGCATTTGATCTATTTGCCAAAGCAGATAGCGTAAGTGAGCAACGCGCGATCAAGAAACGTGAAGCGGCATTTATTGAAAACGAGGCAAACAAAGACTTGCTTTCTAAACCAGAAGAAGTTTACATGAATGTGATTGCTTATTACAATACAGTAGGCAAACCAATTGCACCAAATTCAGCTTTAGCGGATGGCGTTTCAAACGCTAATAATGAGGAAATAGCTAACAACGGAACCAATCAAGCAGCAGAAAGTGCAAAAGAAAACAACGTAAATGCAACCGAAAATACAGCTGCAACCGATGTAGCCGAGAACAATTCAGAAGCCTCCAACACTGAAAGCAACAAACAAAACACAAGTACTCAGTCCGGGAAAAACGCTTCAAATGAAGAAGGAATAGACAATCAAGAAAATGATTTGAGTAATCCTTCAACTTCATCAGAACACAATGGAACTGCAAATGCAGAAGATGGCAATTCTTCAAACAACAACAATGAAGTTGCAGAAAATCAAGCTGCTGGCGGAAATGATATGGCGAGCAATAATGGTTCGACCAGCAACCCAATTGAAAATGCAAACAGGGGCAACGATTTGCAAAACCCAGCAAACCAATCAACAGCAAGCAACAACACCCCAGTTGATAATGCCAGTGCAAACCGAGGCAGCGATTCGCAAAACGCAGAAAATCAATCAACACCAAACAACAACCAGTTTTCCGAACAATTTGATTTATTGCCACCAACGGCTTCAAACAATGGAAATACTACTCCAGGAAGGTTAAAGGTTTCAAACGATATTCTTACAAATACCATTTTTGATTTGGCACCAGACGCCACCAACAACATTACTTCTGGAAACAACAATGCTGCGAGCAGCAACAATGCTCCTATTCCAATCGATCCTGTAATGCCTGCGGGCGTGGTTTATAAAGTGCAGCTTGGTGCATTCAGCAAACCTATTGACGCTTCTCGATTCAAAGGCATTAAGCCCATTGTTGGCGAACGCACACCAAGCGGTTACATTAGATATACTGCTGGGCAATTTCCAAATTTCGCTTCTGCAGATGCCGCTAAAGATGAGTTGAAACAAATTGGATTCCCTGATGCGTTTGTGGTTGCTTATCGCAATGGCGTGCGAGCAACGGTAGAAGAAACGAAGAAATATGAAGGTAAACCTGCCGCAGAAGTTCCTACACCACAAGTGCCTGGATTAGCCAATGCCGCTGGCACAGTTGGAAATAACCGAACAAATTCAGCGCAAAGAATTGTGCGCACTGGCCCACTAGAAATCAAAGATGTAAACGCTCAAGGCGAAATTTTCTACACCGTACAAATTGGAGTTTTTGGCAGAAAAGTCACTTCTCCAGAAGTCTACAACATTACTCCGCTCAACGAAGAGCTTATGAGTAATGGCAACTTCAGATACAGCAGCGGAGTTTACAACAAGTTCACCACCGCAGATCAAGCCAAGCAAGAAATCAGAAACCTTGGAATTAAAGATGCATTTGTTGTTGCTTATCGCAACGGAGCTCGCGTAAGTGTGGCCGATGCTCGCACTCAACTTAACGATCAATCGCCAGCTTACACTGGTTTTGCTAGCACACCGGTTGCATCAGCACCCGTAAATAATACTCCAGTAGTTAAAACACCAATTGCTGCAGAAACTCAAACGCCTCAAGCCGAAGGTCAATACCGCGTATTTATTGGCCGCTATACGGGCGAAGTGCCTATTGAAGTTGCTACTATCTTGCTAAGCTTGAGCGATCAAATTGCAAAAGAAAAGGACGGAATTGGAAAAAGCAGCTATTATTATGGCACATTCAATTCTGAACAAGAAGCTAAAAATGAAGCAGATCGATTAAAAAACCTTGGCTTAACGCAAGCAAAAGCCGAACGTTTGTAAAAATTCATTTGCAGCCATTACATTTGAGTCAATCAAAAAAGTATTCATCATGAGTCATTTTCCTGAAACGGAAGAAGAAGTTGAAGTAGAAATTGGCCAAGACGACAAGCACGCCATTATTCTCTATAACGATGAGGTAAACACCTTTGATCACGTGATCAATTCGCTTGTGCAAGTTTGTAAACACAACGAACTTCAAGCAGAGCAAATCGCTTTTATAGTGCACACAAAAGGCAAGTGCGATGTAAAACACGGTAGTTTCGAAATCCTTAAACCCATTTGCCGAAGCCTTCAAAACAAAGGTCTTTCAGCAGTAATAGAACAATGAAAAAAATCCCCCTCATCTTACTTACAAGCCTATTAGTGGCTTGTGCAAGTGTGCCAATCACAGGCAGAAAACAATTAAACATGCTTCCAGAAAGCCAATTGATGTCAATGAGCTTGACTCAATACCAAAGCTTTCTTTCTGAAAATAAAACGGTAGCCAGCGGAGCCGCTGATGCTACCATGGTGAAAAATGTTGGTAATAAAATAGCCGCGGCTGTTACCGAATATTTGAAGAAAAACGGACAGTCAAAGCGCATTAAAGACTACAAATGGGAGTTCAATTTAGTAGACGATCCAACTGTAAATGCTTGGTGTATGAGCGGTGGAAAAGTGGTTTTCTACACTGGAATATTACCCATCACCAAAGATGAAAAAGGAATAGCTGTAGTAATGGGTCATGAAATTGCACACGCCATTGCGCGCCATGGAAACGAGCGTATGAGTCAAGGATTGGCAGTGCAAGCTGGTGGTGTGGGTCTTGGTGTTGCCCTAAACGAAAAACCAGAATTGGCTAAAAATTTACTAATGCAGTCTTTTGGTATCGGTAGCCAACTTGGGATGCTGAAATTTTCAAGAATGCATGAATCTGAAGCAGACAAAATGGGCCTTGTATTTATGGCAATGGCTGGTTATAATCCAAATGAAGCAGTAGAATTTTGGAAAAGAATGGCTGCCAACGGAGGCGCATCGCAACCTGAGTTTTTGAGCACGCACCCACATGATGATACGCGCATCTCAGATTTAAAGGCTTACATGCCTGAAGCTATGAAATATTACAAAGGCAAATAAGATGACGATCACACTCATTGTTACCATTATTGCAATTGCCCTAGCACTTTTATTGTTAGAAATATTAGTGGTTCCTGGGATTGGAATTCCCGGGATTGCTGGATCGGTAATGTTGGTGATTGGAGTAATTATCGCTTATAAAATTGATGCCTTCACAGGACACGTAACTTTAGGTGCAACAGGACTCATCAGCATTGGTCTTGGTTTCTTGGCCTTCAACAACAAAACCTGGGATAAAATAGCTTCGAAAGGCGAAATAACATCGCGTGTTTCTCATAACGAGTTAAGCGTTTTGGCAGGAACAAAAGGCACAGCAATCAGCCGATTAAACCCAATTGGAAACGCCATGATTAACGAAACACAATTTGAAGTTAGCACCCGAGGTGAGTACATTGAAGAAGGCAGTGCCATCGAAGTTCTTAAAGTAGAATTCAATAAAATTATTGTAATTCCTGCCTAGCTTGAGCCGAAACTATATCTTAGAGCTCTTTCAAAATAAACCCAATAAATCAAACATTAATGTCTGAATTTTTGCCCATTCTTTTAATTGCCGCAGCCGGATTCGTTGGTCTGTGGATCATATTCTACTTTGTTCCTGTGGCGCTTTGGTTTCAAGCCATTCTTAGTGGAACCAAAGTAAATCTGCTGCAACTTGCATTGATGCGCATTAGAAAAGTGCCGCCTAGCATTATTGTAAATGCAATGATTGCTGCTAAAAAAGCAGGTATTATTCTCACACTTGATCAGCTTGAAGCACACTTCTTGGCTGGTGGACATGTAAGAAACGTGGTGAACGCACTTATATCTGCCGACAAAGCAAACATTCCGCTTGACTTTAATATGGCAACAGCCATTGACCTTGCTGGTAGAGATGTGTTTGAAGCGGTAACCATGAGTGTGAATCCTAAAGTGATTGATACACCGCCAGTGGCTGCTGTTGCAAAAGATGGTATTCAGTTGATTGCAAAAGCAAGAGTTACCGTTCGCGCAAGCATCAAGCAATTGGTTGGTGGTGCCGGTGAAGACACTATTTTGGCAAGAGTGGGTGAAGGAATTGTTACCTCTATTGGTAGTGCCGAAAGCCACAAAAAAGTATTAGAAAATCCTGATTCTATCTCAAAAGTGGTATTGGCAAGAGGCTTAGATTCTGGTACAGCATTCGAAATTCTATCTATCGACATTGCTGATGTTGATATAGGAAAAAACATTGGAGCTGCATTGCAAATTGACCAAGCAGAGGCGGATAAAAATATTGCCCAAGCAAAGGCTGAAGAAAGACGCGCGATGGCTGTGGCTCTTGAGCAAGAGATGAAAGCTAAGGCGCAAGAAGCCCGTGCTAAGGTTATTGAAGCTGAAGCTGAAATTCCAAGAGCAATTGCTGAGGCTTTTAGAAGCGGCAATCTTGGTATAATGGATTATTACAAAATGAAGAATATTCAAGCAGACACTGAAATGCGCGATTCAATTGCAAAACCAGCGCAAAAGTCCACTCCTACTGCTCGTAAAAAGAAAGAAGAGTAGACTTGAAAAAATAAAGACGCTTGAACGTCAAAGCATAAAAAAAAACCCTTTGAGCGACTTGATCACTTCAAGGGTTTTTCAATTTATAGTTATTGCTACTCTTCTGTAGCCAACACAATCGCCTTGAATGAGTCTGCAGTAAGTGCTGCACCACCAATCAAACCGCCATCTACATCGGGCTGAGAAAACAAGCTTCTTGCATTGGTCGGATTTACGCTTCCACCATATAAAATCTGAATGCTTTGCGCTGTTTCTTC
>JANRBI010000157.1:0-13113 GCA_030727625.1 Salibacteraceae bacterium | reverse complement strand
GCTTTCATTTTTTCGCGAAGCACTTCGTTTGTTTCGTCAAAGTATTGTCTGCGCTCACTATGACCAATAATCACCGTTTCTAGCCCTAACTCTTTAAGCATTGTTGCAGAAATTTCTCCTGTATACGCTCCATTGTCAAACTTCGAGCAATTCTGCGCGCCAAGGGCCAAAGTACTGTTGCGAGACTTGATTAATTCATAGGCATGACGCAGGTAAATAGTTGGTGGACAGATAGCTACTCCCGTATTTTTCAATTTTAATTCGAGCCCAAAATCTACTATTTCAGCAATCAATGAAAGTGCTTCATTCCAATGAAGATTCATTTTCCAATTACCCACAACCAGTTTTCTACGCATGGTGCAATGATACTGCTTTAGCGCCTTTTTTAAGCCTTCTTCAAGCTTGGATCTAACAGCGGATAAAGAAATTCGAGGATAGTATTTACCAAAATATAGGTGACTGAAACCACCAATGTCACGCCCATGATCAGCCTAAAATCCTGGTACTTAATCGCATTTATCACAATGTGTCCAAATCCCTTCCAACCAAAAATAAACTCCACAAACACACCGCCAATAAACAGCGAAACGAACCAAGAACCAATGGAGCTAAACATTGTAGAAACAGCATTTGGCATAGCGTGTTTCCACAAAATCGCATTTTCATTCAAGCCATTTGAGCGAGCTGTTCTAATATAATCTAGTTGGTAAATTTCATCGATTTTAGAAGTCATGAGCTGCGCTAAAATGGCCATAGGTCTTACCGAAAGAGCCAATGCTGGCAATATAACATTGGAAAGCGTCAGTCGATCTTTGCCGGCATACACATCATACGTAAACAGACTTCCAGTCATATTCAAACCTGTAAAATCACTCCACAAAAACCCAAAAAGCCAAGCGAGAAATATGGCAAATACAAAGGATGGAATGGCCAAGCCAGATGATGAGATCAACGTGATTACCAATTGCAACCACTTGATTTGTAGCCTCGATTGCATGGTGCCGAACATAACTCCGAAAAACACCGAAATGATTAAGGCGGCAGACACTAAGGTCAATGTTTCTGGAATAGCGCCAAAAATCAGGGCAGACACGCGTTCGCCTGTGCTTTCAGATCGACCTAAATATGGCCATTTGGCAACCAATCGACCTTTAATAAAAGGCAGTTCAAACCATACCTTCCAATCATCTGCTTCTTCGCGATAATCGATGTAGCTGATAAAACTAAGATCATTCGCGTAGCTTAAAAACTGCTCAGAAAGTGGCACTTGTGGCTCACCTACTTCCTCGTTCGGAATCGCATAAAAAAGTAAAAACAACACCAGCGCAACACCAGCTAGGATGAGTAATCCTTCGGCCAAAGACCTAAATATGCTGCCGAGCCACGAAAGCACTATTTCAAGTATTCAGCTTTGATTTCGTCATAAGACGGAATATCGTTGTAATGCCATTTTGCTAACACAGTTCCTTTGTTTAGCAATACCAAACCTGGGTTTGATCTCACAATGGTTTTCAGCATCGTACCATCGCCTGTCAGGTATTCAAACATGTTTTGATGCTCGTGTCTAAACGGCTCAATGTCTTCATACACATTAGAAACTACGGCATACATATATGGACCGCCATCGTTGTTTGACGCATCATAAATGGCATTCAATTTATCTTGAACCTCACCATTTGCTTTAGTGATGTCATAAGCAATGACCAACAGCATGTATTCTTCCGCCAAAATATCTTCGGTGTAGTCCATTTTGTCTTCGCTTTCAAGCACAAAATCGTGGATTGGTGGCTCGCAGCCTTTAAAGATCAACTCCGTTTCTCGGTCCACGAATTTTGCTCCGGGAATATTCCATGGTGCATCATCGGTTTTGTATTCGTTTACTACACCGTTTACTTCATAAAACCAAGTATCGTCATAGATGTCTCTCGGTGCATCTGGCGGACATTCTTTCAATTCAGAAATATTGTTCCCAATGCGGTATGGTCTAAAATCTTTGATTGGCAAATGCTGAATGCAATAAACACTAAACCAAGTAGCAATAACGGTTGCAGCGCCCGCCATCACCCAATCTTTTGAGTCATGCTTCATAAATTGTTTCACACCCAAAAGCACCGCAAACGTGATCAATGCAAACCAAATTGGAAATGCCCAGCTTACCATTCCTAGTGCAAAAGCAGCAATCAACACCATGCTGATTCCAAGGTTAATAAGGTCCGTTTGCAAACCTTCTGGCTTGGTTGTTTTTCTCTTTATGAAAATGAAAACAGTGAAAATAAGCAGCACCACATCTTTCAAGAAGCTTTCCCATGGATCCAGCTTTATCGCATCGCCAAAGCAACCGCAGTCTTTCATGTAGCTGATATCTTCTCGAGCCGTGAAACCCAATATTCCTTCGAAAAAGTGCGTAGTTGAACTTTCGTAATTATCAAAAAACCAATTGGCAATGGCGGTGTATCCCGTAAGGAAAGTGAAGAAAACCATGAGAATGAGCAGCGACCAACTTGCCAGTTTCATTCTTGCGCCAAACAAAATGGCAACTCCCAACACAATTTCTGCTACACAAATCAGCACCGAAAGCTGCAATGCATAAGGGTCTAACCAATCGATATTAAACACTCCGGGAGCGAAATAGTCATTCAGCTTGTAGGAAAAACCAATAGGATCGTTGGCCTTGATCAATCCTGAAACAATAAAAAGCGAGCCGACTAATATTCTTGAAATTCTGCTTAGCATAAGTTTTTGTTTAGTGAACGCAAAAATAGAACTGCATTGATGCCTTAATTGGCTCTTAACAGCTGATTATGAAAAAGCCTTGCACAAATTAGGTTTTATTTTTTGCCTCAATCCATTTTGCCATGTAGGCAGTGCTTTTCATGGTATGATGTTGCAACATTGCGCCAATAAAATTTGCTTGTCGATGCGTCTGCAAACCAACTTCTAATTGGCTAAAGCGCTCTTGAAACAACGAATAATACTTGGCCGCTTCAAATTTTTCCATCAAATGACCAACGCAACGTTCGCTGGCATTGGTCCACGCATCGGCATCTGTGTATAATGTAATAGCCGCTTTCGCGAAATCTTGAACTTGATCAGCAACAGCACCGGGCCAAGCTTTTTCTGTTTGCATGCCCTCGGCACCAATGCTTGTGGTAACACTTGGCGTAGAAGCTTTCATCGCATCCAGCAATTTGCCTTTAAGGCCAGCACCAAAGCGCAACGGAGCCAAGCAAACACGCGACTCGAGCATCACTTGCTCAGCATTTTCGGCTCTTCCTTTTATGAAAAAACCATCTTTTGGTTGATGCACTTGTTCTACTTTTTGACTTGCGTAAGCTCCATAAACATGCATCTCAGCCTTTGGCAATGCTTTGCGAATCAATGGCCAAATCTCCGTTTTCAAGTATTGAACAGCATCCCAATTGGGTGCATGCAAAAAATTGCCAATGGTGATAAAATGGGCACGATTTTCAAACTTTGGCGTGCTGGTCAAAATCTCTTCAACTGTAAAGGGTAAATAATGCAACAGCGCTTTTGAAACAGAAAATTGAGCATTCAACAATTCAATTTCCACTTCAGAAATCATGATAGACATGTCGCAACGGAAAATGCTCGCAATTTCGCGCTTGGCCTCGTCAGAAAAAAAATCTGAAGGCTCCACTTCCCTATTTTCTTTTAAGGCTTTATGTCTTGCATGGCGCAGGCAGTGCAAATCTTCCGTATCTAAAATCCTGATTGCATTTGGCGCAAATTCGGCTACTCGCCAGCCAAACTGCTCTTCGGTCATAAACCGATCAAAAAGCACCGCAGTCGGTTTAAGTGCTTGTATAAAAGCATCAAAACTTTCATTGTTTAGTTCAATGCGTTGAAGCACAATGTTCATTGAAGCCAAATCAAGTGAATGCTCTGAAGTGGCTGCCGTAGAAGCAAACGTGATGCTATAACCCTGATTTTGAAACAAATTGATCAACTGCAACATGCGCCAACCCGCAGCCGAACTAGTAGGTTCGGGCCAAACAGCGCCAATAATGAGCATCGATTTTTGCATGCGAGCGAAGGTAGGTTGATTACGCATTTCGTGCTTTCTTTCCGTGAGAAACATCGCTAAACATTGGCATTATCCAATAGATTTGCAGCTATGACAAAACGCATTTTGCTAGTAGAAGATGAAGAGCGCTTGTTAGAAGTAGTGAAGCTTAACTTAGAACTTGAAGGTTATGCTGTATCTACCGCTATCAATGGCAAGCAGGCGCTTGAGCGTTTTCATCAAGAGCGTTTTGATTTGATTTTGTTGGATGTGATGCTGCCACAAATGGATGGTTTTTCGGTTTGCCGAAGCATCAGACTCGAAAACCGAAAGGTTCCTATTCTATTCCTTACTGCAAAAAACTCGGCTCAAGACCGTGTGATGGGTTTAAAAATTGGTGGAGACGATTATTTGGTAAAACCATTTGACCTTGAGGAGCTTTTGTTGCGCGTGCAGCGCTTGCTTGAACGTGCAAACTCCGAAACCAAAGTGGGTTCTTCAGAATATGCATTTAATGGTATGGCTATCTATTTTGATCGCCATCAAGTGAAAGATTTAAACGGTGAAATTCACGACATCGGAAAGAAAGAAATGATGCTTTTGCGCTTGCTTACTGAGCGCGATGGCGAAACGGTGAGTCGCGAAGAAATGCTCGACTTAATTTGGGGAATTGACGTTTATCCTAGCACCCGAACCATTGATAATTTCATTCTCAACTTTCGTAAATACTTCGAAGCCGATGCTCGAAACCCAAAGTACTTTCACAGCATAAGAGGAGTCGGTTATCGATTCATTAGCAATGCCGTAGATCGCGTAGACTAGCATTGGTGCGTTCGGCATTGAAACTTCTTCAAACTCAACCTTAACCCAACTTGCCATGGCCACAGAAAACAAAATCATCCTAAAAGCAGCGTTTAATCCTGCCATCAAAAACTACATTTTAGTCGTTGGATCATTTTTCCTCATCATAACCTTTTTCGGAATTCTCCTTTTACCATTTTGGCTTTTGGGCGTGGGTCAATTCGGAAGCAAGCGCTACTTTAATAGCTTACAATGCGAACTCACTTCTCGGCATCTTCGCTTCAAAAAAGGCGCATTTTTTAAGGTGGAAAAAACCATTCCGCTGGAGAATATTCAAGACTTAACTTTTATCGACAATCCATTTTTACGCTGGTTTGATCTGCGCATTTTAAAGGTAGAAACCGCAAGCGGAAACAATCCACATGGCAGTGACATGAAGCTGATTGGCATTATGGACACGGAAAACTTCAAAGAAGAAGTGCTAGAACAACGTGAACGCATTGTGAGCGCTAAATCGTCCAATGCTCCTCAATCCAGCAGCGATGATCAAAACCTAATGACAATGCTCTCCGAAATCAAAACCGTATTGGAAGAAATTCGAGATAAGAAATAACTTCGCCTCAAGAAATAGAATAATTTCATTTTTAGTCAATTGCTAAAAACTATACCGCTTCAGAGTTGCATGAAAAACCTACTTCTCGCTATAGCGATGCTTTTGCAAATCTTATGCATCTCATCACAGGTTCAAGCTCAATCGCTTTTTAAGAAGTACATACATCATGTATTAAAGGACACTTCTGACCAAGCTAAACCTAAATTTATTTTCTACCCAACCGTAGCATATGCCCCTGAAACTAGTTTTGAATTTGGAATTAGCACTTTACTTGTTTATCGCGCAAAGCAAGACACCAATAATCGGCTTTCTGAAATTTCGTCTTTTTCGTTTCTAACGCTTCAAAGCCAATACGGAGGTTATATAGACCATGCATTTTACACCGATAAAAACCGTTTTTTCATCCTTGGATTAATCAAGTATCAAAACTTTCCGTTGTCTTATTACGGCATAGGACCAAACGCTACAAAAGAGGTGAAAGCAAGCATTTCTGCTACCGAATTTCGGTTTCGTGAGCGGCTTTTATACAAACTTGGGCACTCGTTTTATACAGGTCCTGAAGTAGATTTTGAGTTGATGCGCAACGTGAAGTTTGATTTACAGAATCAAGATCAATTTGTTTATCCACTAGGAAAGGATGGTTTTACTGATCTATCTCTAGGCTGGGGTTTATTATTTGATAATAGACATAATGTTTTAAATGTGCGCAAAGGATTTTTTGCAGAGCTCGCTTGGCTCAATAGCCAACCTGCCTGGGGAAGCTCCTTTGCATTCAACTCGCTCTTTACAGATTTGAGGTATTATAAACCTGTGGGAAAACAAAACGTATTTGCTTTTCAACTCTTCGGTCAGTTTAACGGTGGGCAAGTGCCTTTTAACCAATTGGCATTAATGGGTGGTGAACGATTGATGCGAGGTTACTATCTGGGTCGATACAGAGACAATCAACTTATTGCCAGCCAAGCCGAGTTTAGGTTGCTTCCACTGCCTTTTTCTAAACGATGGGGAGCAGCAGCATTTGCTGGCGTTGGCGAAGTATCGCCTTCACTTAGCGCTTTTGGCTTAAACAGATTGCAATGGTCAGCAGGCTTTGGACCTCGGTTCCTAATCTTTCCAGAAAAAGATGTTTTCACAAGATTTGATTTAGCCTTTACACGCGAAGGCATGGGATTTTACTTTTTTATTGGCGAAGCCTTTTGATAATGTAAATCTGAAAAGCAATGATTATGCTTATAGTCCTTTGCATCTAAAGCATTTGACAATCGAGCAACAGCGCCATTCAATCGAACGCAAGCAGCATTTGGTCTTAAAGTGATTTTTCTTACACGTCACTTTCTACAAAACACCAACGTTTGCTTTCGCTAAGTCGTCTTTCATCGAATCCCAAACAAAAGGTCATGCTTTCAAGCAACAACGAACATATTACACTCAAGGTACAGAAGACAGAAAAGTACCTGCTCTATCGAGTTGTTGGTCCTAGAATTAGGCCACTGCGATTTGACCTTATTAACCTCGATGGCCGCAAAGTGCGCAGCATCGATCTCCTTTTCGGAAAAGAATTCGTTATTCCAATTTCAGGTCTTAAAAAAGGCGAACACCTCTTTGCGCTTAGCTCTGCAGCCGAGTTGCTGCAAACAGGTGTAATAGAAATCTAGTTTTTTACCTCGCATCGATTTTCTGTCGGCTAAAATCTGTCGGCTTTTTTTTACCACAGAGAAAAGGAGTTTCAGACAGAGAACGCAGAGTTTTTTTTAACCACTAATTATATCTGGAGCCTGAACTTCGACTGCGCTCAGTGGACAGAGCCGAAAGTGGAAGTAGAAATACTTTTTTTGCCACGAATGCCACGAATGATTTTCCTGACGGCTGACATCTGAAAACTGACGGCTTTTAAGCCACCGATGTTCACAGATCTAATGTGAAAGAAAGACGAATTTTTTAACCACCATCTTTTTCTGGAGACTGAGCGGAGCCAAAGGCGTAAGTAGGATGATTTACACTTGAACTTGATTTTGAAGTTAAATCTCCGCTATGTCCATCTCGATACAGCTTATTGCATAAGCCACTCGATGTGACAGAGATATTTGCGTTAAAAACCCGATGCTTAGAGATTAATTTAAACTCAGTCCTATTCGCGCATCACGATGCTTCGTAACGTGGCATTCAATTTTTAACACGAATTTGTTCTGGAGTCTGCACTTCGACTCAGCTCAGTGCCCAGAGTCAAAAGCTCAATTAGGATGATTTCCTGACAGCTGAAATCTGAAATCTGACAGCTCTAAAAAACAGGATACTTAGTTGTTTCTCGATGGGTGAAAGGCTTAGAGAGATCGAACATTTCATCAAACAAACCTGTCATTACACCTTCAAAACCTTCTTTAAAACTCACCAATTCTTGGTTTTTCTCTGTTTTGATAATAAGCGGTAAATAGCCTGATTTCTTATTTCTAAAGCTAAAAATCACCGATTCAATGTGTTCTGGAGTTTCGCCAGTGCGCTTAGCGTAAGCCCAGGTATAAAACGCCAACTGAAGCGCTTTGCCATATTCAGACTTTTCTTGAATATCTGCCCAAGTGGCATCCAGCTGATTCGCTTCTACCTTGCCCGTTTTGTAATCTACAATTCGAATAACCCCATTTCGTTTGTCAATCCTGTCCGCAAAAGAATTGAGGTTTACTGTTAAGTGATTGTAAGAAAATTCGCCTCTAAGGTGCATTTCCAAATCGATCAACTCGATGGGACCATTGGTTTTAATATCGTCTGCATCGAACTCCAAAAACAGTTTTACCCAATTTTTCGCCAACTCAACTTGCACCTTGTTTTTACCTGTTTCAAGCAAACTTGGGTCAAACAATTTGCAGAATTCTGCCATTACGGTTTCGTCTACCAGAGGCATCATGGATTGAATCACCTCGCCACTGATTTCTTTGCCAATTAATGGTTGGTAAAGCAATTCGATGCTATTGTGAACAATGCTTCCGAAAGTGCTTGCTTCCACATCTTCTTCTACCTTGTCTTGCTCTTTCAATCGCAATACATAGCTGAAATAAAACTCAAGCGGGCTATCAATAAAACGATTTAATGCCGAAGGCGAAATACGTTTCAAAGCTTGTTCTAACGAAGCCATCACTTCTGGCGTTTTTTGAACGACCAATGCTGGCGCAGGCTTAAGCTCGAAGGTTTGTGCCTCGTTTACAAAATTGAGCTGCACATTTTTATTGATCTGAGAAAGCTCTTCTTGCAGTTGTAAAATATAGCGGGTGCCTTCTCCCCCGCTCAAAGCCGTGGTAGAAGTACTGTAAATCAAATGAATGTGATTGGCACGTTGCATCAATCGGTAAAAGTGATAGGCAATCAATGCCTCTGACTCTTTGCGCGTTGGTAAGCCATAATTTACGCGGTGTACAAAAGGAATATGTGTGGCCTTGTTTGGACTTCCTGGCAAGGTATCGTCCGTAGCGCCAACGATGATTACGTTTTCAAAATCAATCATTCGCGTCTCAAGCATACCCATTACTTGAATACACTCATTCTCCGGTTCTTCAAGGTAAATTTTTGAATACCCAACCTGTCGGTGAACAAACTTCCTTAAAGCCTTCAAATCATTGTCAGGCAATAAATCGTTGAATTGCGAGAGCAACAATTTCAATTTCTGAATGTAAACGGGCAGCGCCTGAATTTCAATGGGAGCGAAACCCAATTTTTCGGTGTTTTTCTTCCAATCCACCAACACATCATTGATCAACTGAAAAATTTCGTTGACTTGCTCGGGCCAATTAAACAAAAGTTCAAAAGCCTTTTCGGCAAACAGGTCATGCGAAAGCTGCTTTGCAAGCCATTTTTTTGAAACAAATTTCAAGTTGCGAGCTACAATTTGCTCTTTGATACTCACCCAATTAGATGCGCCACCCAGCCAATTTTTAATGATCGCGTACTCTAAAAATTCTTCTAGATGTTTATGGTAAAACATCACATCGCCAGATCTTCGCAATGCACCGCTGTGCAGCTGAATCCAAGACATGATGAAACGATGAATCAGTGTGTTTTTAAGCGGATAACCTGTGGTAATATTCAACTGTGATCTCCAATCAGCAAAAATCTCTAAGAAAGGAGAAAGCAGTTTTTCATCAGCCAAAACCACTACTGTTTTTGAAAAATCTTCTTTGGGAATTTCCGTTAAAAGATCTTTCACTTTCAGCAATTGACCAATGGTGTTTGGCAGCGCGTGAACATCAAATTGATACGCTTTGCGCTGAAGCAAATTCACTTGCCAAAGTGTTTCTTTTGCGAAAGCACCACTTCTAAAAAGTTTACCTGCCTCGTGCGCTTGATGATTGATGTAAAACTGATCAACATCAGCAAACACAGCCAAATCATGATGTTCTCGGATCCAATGCAGCAGTTTCTGCTCACTCGGATTTCCTGGAATTACGCCAACCCAAAACGTAGTTTTATCTCGAAAACTTGCGTCCAGCAATTCATTTTTGCCCACTGCGCTTTCGGCTACTTTGCGGTAAATCAAGCCACGATAGGCCAATTTCAATTGACCTAATTCTTCGCGCAGTGCCTTGTAATATCGCGGCAAACGTTGCCAAAAAGTAATGTAATCGCGCTCAATAGGTCCGGGCGTTCCGTCTTTGAAATACTCACCCGTTTGATGATACTCGTTGATTTGTTTCAGCAGCGCATCCATGTCGCCCAGGTGCAAATCAACATCGTTGGCATCGGTCAAAAAACTTACAGCCCAAGCCGTGAATTGATCAAAACTTTGTGGCGATTTCTCCAATTTAGAATAAGCACTGTAAAATGCCACCAGCAATTCTTCAGGCTCAATCATTTTCAAGTCAGAAAGCGACTCCATCAATTGATCTACGGTGCGCAATTGCACCCGTGTTTCATCATGTAAGTTTTCATTTAAAAAAGCTTGAAGCACAAATTGAGACCTACGGTTTGGCAGCACCACCAACAGTTGCTTGCCAGCAAGCGCTTCCTCAGAAATACGCTCTGCAAGTCGCTTTAAAAACGGTTTACTTTCTAGACTTAAATCCATTTTTTATAAATGCTAGGTATTCTTTAAAACCTGTTTCTGTAGTAAACGTATTGCGCAACAGCGCCCAAGTAGAGAGGGTTTTGCGAGATGAAGAATCAACTTTAGTGGCCTTTACTTCTACTTGGCTCCTTTTCTCTTTATCGGCTTTTTCTTTCTCTTCTTTTCTGATTTCACCAATCATTTTATCAATTCCCTCAAGGCTATCAGCTCGATCAAAATTGCGTTTGGCTTTTTCTTTATATCCGAGTTTTTCTTGCAGTAAACCCAAATTATTGTATGCGATACTATCATCAGGATCAAGCTGCACTGCGCGTTCATAATCTGCAATTCCGCCCTTGATGTCGCCCATCGCATCTTTTATATAGGCGCGACTAGAATAGCGATACGGATTTTCAGGCTCTAAAGTGGCCGCGTAATCCATGTCTTTCAGACTCATTGCCAGATCGTTTAAATGATAATAAACCACGCCTCGTTCGCTGTATAAAAACGGATCTTCCTCTTGCTCAATTGCTTTGGTATAATCTGCAAGCGCGCCTTCAAAATCTTGGGCTTCAAATTTTTTTCTTCCCGAAATGTAGAATGGATTTTTAGAAATCATGAGTCAAGTATAACCATTGTTGAGGAGTTAAAACCTGAACTAAGCGCACTTGTTTTCAAACAATAAAAAAGGGCCTCACAACACGGATGTTGCAAAGCCCTAACCACTTCGATGAGTCGATCAATGTATTATTCTAACAGTTGCCAAGTTTGGTAGTATTTTTCTTGTTCTTCCAACTCTTGAAGATCTTTAAGCGCAGCGTTAATCCCGAATAAAAGATTATCCCATTGCGTAATGGTTGTGAGCGCGTTCAAATCATTGAATTGCTTCATTTTGAATGGAACACCGCGTCCTGACACTGTTCCTTCTGCAATTACTGGCATCGGATTATTACCGTATGAAAGTTGATTGCCCAAAATTTTGAAGGTAACAACAGGATCAAGCACTACTTTTTTCTTGCTTGCATCGCTTACGGGGAGGTCTACCGTAATCATCATTACAGCATCTAAACCTAAATCGGTAAGCAACTTATATTCTGGTAAGTCTTTGGTGTAGGTAGAAGAAATAGCAGCCAACGATTCCATGAGCGATGCCGGCTGCAAACGCTTGGTGTCTTTGTAGCTTTTTTGAATCAACTTTTCAGTATTCGATTCGCTCGGAGTATAAAAACTTCTGTATTCAGGATGAGCCGTAATCTTATCTACTTCTGTAAATGTCATCCCATAATTCTTGGTGAAATTTTGGTTTAATGACTGATAAACATTCTCTAACAGTTGGTTCCAATAAGCATCGTCAAGCTTTGGAAATTGCCAAGTTGTGGTGGTTACGGTAGTGTAGCGCATGTTGCCCGAAGTGTAGCTGCTTTCGGTAGTTTCCTTCTTAAAAAGCACCCCAGAAACATTCAATGAAGCCACGCCAATGCTCTCAATATTTTTGAGCGCTGGAGCATAAAAATTACTTGGCTTTTGCGCGAAATACTCAAACTTACCGTGGTCTTTATCTGTTTTTCCATCCACTTTTATGTAATTCACCCCCTTATCCTTTCCTTTTACTTCCACATCAAAATGATCGTAAGATTTGGTCAAAACACGAGCCGCACCAAAAGGAGTATTTTCTAAAATGATTTCGTCAAAAGACTCGATTCTGAGCAAATTATCATCTTTAAAATCAATGATATTGGTTTTGCCAGAAATTCCACCACCGGCTATTTGCTTGGTAGAAACGGCTTGATGAGGCACCAGTAATTTATCCTTAGCTCTTGCAACCGCAAAAAGGCTGTAGTCTTTACCACCGGGAACACCTACCAGCATTCCAAGCGAAACCAAATGGTTTTTATTCTGATCATTTACGTCCAAATCAATTGCTAAATCTTGCTGTAAATCGATCGTTGCCGTGCCTGAAGTTTGTCCATTCACACTTTTAAATTTCACCATTGGCGAAGGAGAAACCATGTATTCAAAAGACTTACCGTTATCTGATTTAATGACAATTTTCTTTGGCTTTAGATCATCATTTTCGATGATGAGCATATAAGAACCCAAGCCGTAATATTTGGCTGGCTTACCATCGATTGTCACCGAACCTTCAAGCTCATACAAACCGGCTCCATCCTTTTTCATGATCACGATACCCACCATGCTTGCGCCCTCTTTCCAATCTTCTTTGGCATATTTAGAAGTCAATGTTTTTTCTTCAGGAGAATACAAATTGACTTCATAGCCAATGGTGACTGACATTTTACTGAGATCGTCTGTTTTCTTAGTAAATGCCTTACCGACCAACTTTGCAAGCTGGGCATTGGCGCTAAAAACAACAAGGACTAGTGCGAGGGATGCGAGTATTTTTTTCATGCTCAATGGTTTAAGCCAAAACTCATACAAAGCGCAAGAGCAAACAATAAGTCAAATGACGTATATCACAATCTCAACTGCGATATTCGCAGCATGCAATTCCCTGTATATCGCAAGTATGCCAATGGCAAGAGCTATTTTAGAGTAAACTCTGAAAGCCACTTTACCGAAGTGATGTTTATTGGAAAAAGTAAAGAAGTGTACGAGTTTTACGCCAAAATTTTTCCTGATGTGATG
>JANRBI010000156.1 GCA_030727625.1 Salibacteraceae bacterium | reverse complement strand
GAAGGTATTTCCACCAAAAAAACGTTTGAAAATGTGCGCAACCTAGCGCAGCATGCCGAAGAATGGGGCTATCACCGGTTTTGGTTGGCTGAGCATCACAACATGAAAAGCATTGCAAGTTCAGCCACTTCTGTTTTGATCGGCTACCTTGCCGAAGGCACAAAAACCCTTCGCATTGGTTCGGGCGGCATCATGCTTCCAAACCACTCACCATTCGTAATCGCAGAGCAATTTGGCACTTTGGCCAGCTTATATCCTGGAAGAATAGATTTAGGTTTGGGCCGCGCACCCGGCACAGATCAAGTTACAGCACAAGCCATACGTAGCGACCGCATGCAGTCGGTGTATTCGTTTCCTGAAGAAATAAAGCAGATTCGCCAGTACTTATCTACAAGCAATGAGTCGTCAAAAGTGCGTGTGCCATTTGCCGAAGGTGTTGACCTTCCATTTTACATACTCGGTTCTAGCACAGACAGCGCATATTTAGCTGCAAAACAGGGCTTACCATATGCATTTGCAAGTCATTTTGCACCAACACTTTTGTTTGATGCACTCAATATTTACCACAATAATTTTGAGCCTTCGGCATACCTAGATGAGCCTTATACCATTGGCTGTATCAACACGGTGGTAGCCGACACATACGAAGAAGCCGAAATGCTTTCTACGTCTTCCATCAAGCTGTTTTATGGCATCATAACAGGAAATAGAGACTATTTGAAGCCACCTATGAAAATGAACGATGAACTGCGAATGATTCAGCAGCATCCTAATTTTCAGCAGATGAGGCAATACAGCTTCATTGGCAATAAAGCCGAAGTACAAGAGCACATTGAGGAATTTGTTGATAGCACCCTTGTAAACGAGTTGATGATCGCATCACACATTTATGATCACGATGCTCGATTGAAATCATACCAGCTTACTGCCGAAGCTATAAATGGGCTTAATTGAAGCGGGAATTTGTGGCTACCTCAGAACATCCTCTAGCTAAGAATTAAGGAAGGCTGTGCCTGAATCATTAATTACCTAAAACCAGAAAGCCTTGGCATTACTGCCAAGGCTTTCTGGTTTTATTCACTAGCGTTTTTGGTTTCACCACCCCCGAGGCAATTCCAACAGCTGCATGAATTGTTTTATAACAGTATCAAACTCGTTAACGAATGTAATTTTCACTTATCACTTTACATGAATAGAACTATGTGATTACTGGCGTTTTGTATGCCAAACACAACTTTTGTAGCGCAAACGGTTCAAATGTATTTTTCAAGCCAATATTGCCAAATTATATATCGATAAAGGTCTTTTAGTCAATTATTGCAATGTCACACCTTCTTTATAAAGCTCTTTTTTGAGCGCAGCATATAAATCTGCCTTCGTCAATGTTTTGCTTTTTCGTTGCATTATTAATACAGAACAGTGGCGCAGAACATTAATCATACTACCACCCGAAAGTTCATATTTCTCAGCAATTTCTTCTAAATCTTCTATTTCAAACTCGAAGGTTTTAAAGTACATCTTCCAAAGTTCGAAGCGTAATTGTGAGTTTGGTTTTGGAAAATAAACTGTGCTCTGAAATCTTCTTAAAAAGGCCTCATCAATGTTTTCTTTAAAATTGGTTGCTAGGATTACCACGCCATTAAAGTCTTCAATTCTTTGAAGCAAATAAGCCACTTGCTGATTGGCGTGCATGTCATTGCTACTCTGTGTTGAAACTCTTTTCGAAAACAAGGAATCAGCTTCATCAAAGAATAAAATCCATTTTTTATTCTCGGCCAAATCAAACAATCTAGCAAGATTTTTTTCGGTTTCGCCAATGTATTTAGACACTACTGTAGACAAATCGATACGGTACACTTTCATCCCGTTTGACTTACCAATAAGTGCAGAAGTCATAGATTTTCCTGTTCCTGGTGGACCATAAAACAAAGCTCGATAGCCCTTTTTGAGGTATTTATCTGCACCTAATTGGCTTCTAATTTCTTCTTCATGTTCAATCCAAGCATTGATATGTTGAATCTCTTCCAATACATTTCGCTCAAAACACACATCATCCCAATCTAACTTAGTATCAATCAATTGAGCTGGGAAACTTGGTGAATAGCGCGGCTCATAAAGCTTGTTTAAAGTTACTTGGGTCAAAAACTCTTTACTTATCACAAGTTCACCACTCCAAAACGGCTCGTGACCTGTGCTTTGGCCCAAGTCTAAAATGTTCTTTTTATACAAATCATGGCTTTCGTCAAGGCATTGTTGTAGCAGAAACCTCTTTTCAAGACTGCCCCCTGCAATGATAAATGCAGCCGTTTCTGCAGTAGGTACAAAGCCGCTAAACTTATCTCCTTTTACACCTCCAAACTCAGTAAAAACGCGATCTAATCGTTCATTTTTAGTAAAAAACACATCGAGCAAACCAGGCTTAATGTGTGGTGCCAACGCAATCAAAATGAGCAACCTTACTGTTTCATCAAAATCAAATTCCTTTAAGACTTGAGAATAATAAGAATCGCTATTTGTCAGATCAGGAGTAATCGGCTTAACTGCCTCAACATTTTGCTGAAAATAATCTTCAAAACGAAAAGAAATGAACGCGGTTAACCATTCAAATTCCTTTTCAATAATCTGAATGCTAGGCTTATATATTAAATCCATTCTACGAGTAGTCTTTTATTCATCCATGGTAATTTTATCATTCCGAAAGACCATGGCATAGATTCTAAAAGTATGTCAAGTGTCTTTTTCTCCACTTTAAGTTGGAAATTCTTTTCGATTTCGTCTAGCATTCCTTCTCGCATTAGAAAGGTTTCTCTCATTGCCTCAATAGACGTATTACTCAATCTATTCCAGTTTTGAAGAACGCCTTTAAGCATTTGATTTGTAATGCTTTTTTCGTTTTCGGTAAGCTCCATTTCTAATGGAATTGGAGTTGCCAGTTTTACTCCACAAAGCACTTTATTCAAAAGTAGATGATGCTCCTCTGCTTCATCTAAACCAGTTGCTGCATATTGCAATATATGCACCGCCTTTATCTCTGCTTCGGGCGAGATGAACTCATTCTTATCCGTTAGGTTTAGCATTTTAAACAATTGAGCAATGTATGGCCACAATATCACTAATCCTGCATTGAAAATATTCACTTGCATATCAAGGGTGATGTCAGGAATGAGGTCTTTATTTTCTTCCGCCTTGCGTTTTAAAGGTTTGTTAATTGGTTTAACCTTGGCTACCAACTCTTTTTCTGACGGCTGTTTTTCCTTTTCTATTGATGGTGGAGTAAAGCCTTTTGCTAGTTTCTTAAAAATCAGTTCTTTTTGTTCGAAGCTAAAGCCAAAATGCTCCAATTCCTGCTCTTTATAAATCTCATTAAACTGAAACATGTTCAATGATTTTGCAATCATACCCATCACTAATTTCGATGCCTTTGGTACTTCTTTGCTTAACGACAATACTTCTATCGAATGCGAATAAAAGAGTTCTAATTGGGCTGCTTCTGACACCTCAATGGCATATTCATTCCAAAAAGTTATCATGGAATTTCTTGCTTTCACCAGCACTTTGGCTGCAGAAAGATCTAGCGCTTTTAGAACAAGTTGAAGAAAATACTCGTCTTCGGTTCTAACAATTCTCATCCGCACCGCTTCTTCTTGTAGCGCTTTTTTAATCTCTTGAGACAATGCCGGTTTTGAGAGCATCACATGCTTTTCAAACGAAAGGATAAAATCGGTTTTTGAATTAAACACATTGCGATAATCTGTTGGCAATGTTCCTGTCTTGATATAATGAACGAAGTAGGAATTCTGAGAATAAAAAGGCATGATCAATTTATTCTCAGATTCTGTTTCCAATTGAATAACATCGTCAATTTCTTGGTCAAGCTTCGTTCGAAAATCATTGCTATTACTATCGTCAGCGGGACTAGATATGATCAATTTCATTTTAAGGAACGAAACCAATGCAGGTATTCGTGTCATCGCTTTTTTGAGAAAATCCTCATTCGCAAACACTTTTTCAAGCTCAAGCTTAAACGAAGCATACGATGCGCGCTCTATGCTTTTTGAAATTGCTAAAACCAACCCTACTTCATTTCTGATGTGGCTAGAAACCGATGGATGAATAAGCCCCGTTTCGATATAAAAAATAACGGCATTTAGCAGGCTAACTCCATTCTGGTCATTTGTAGAAATAATGGCTCGGTCTTTCTTCGATGAAAATTTCAAGCTTTTTTTCAGCTCGGTCTTCAGTTTTTTGCTTTGGATAAAAACGCTTGAAATCTCTGAAAAATGCTGTTCCTCTATTTCAAAGTTGTTTAGTTGTTCTGACACAAATGCGGCCACTACCGTTTCCCACGCCTTCGCTGACGATTCTTTAATCTCAGTAAATAAGAACTGGTAATAGGCTTTCTCCAAGGCGCTTTCAAGCGCTTCAGAATTAAATTGCATGATAAAATTTACTGCAAGGCTTTTACTTTCAACCAACTTTGAGCCAGATTCGCTGTACGCAGTCTCGATCAAAAGCTTAGATAAAATTATGGGCTCAGAGGTAAACAGTCGGCTTTTTATAGATGGTAGCGCCACCTTTCTACTCAGTTCAATTCGTTGCTTTTCGTCAATTTTACTTCGACTCAAATCTTTACCCAACTTAAGTAAATCAGCAAGAGTAATGCGCTCTTTGTAGTACTTTTTTGAGGCCAAATATGCTATTGCTGCTTCGGCAAAATCTGAATATTCTGATTTTGAATTAACCGCTGTCTTCATCTGAGTCTTAGCACTCAATAGCGTCACAAACGGACTAAATCGCAGTTCCCCATTATTGGAATATTCTGTCGCTTTTTCGAGTAGATTTTCTCTAAAATCAGCTAAAGAAGTATTCGTTTTTGAGGCCCAAAACGCACTTCCTTTTTCTATAACCCAATTGGTGCTCACTTCCTTTTTAAACAAACTCGTGAGCAAATTGGCAATCCAAGTGCGGTCCATAAAATCACCGTCAATCTTTTC
>JANRBI010000155.1:1418-5040 GCA_030727625.1 Salibacteraceae bacterium | reverse complement strand
GATGTGCAATCAAATGAATACGCCACACTTATTGAGTGGAACAACATTTACTATGAAGATCGGGCAAAGCTTATAAACCGAGAAAAATCAGTGGTAAGATTAGGATTGGTGCAATGGCAAATGAGGCCAACGCCCAACCTCGATGCCATGAAAGAGCAAATCGAATTTTTTGTGGATGCAGTTGCGGGATACAATAGCGACTTTGTGTTGTTTCCTGAGTTGTTCAATGCTCCGCTTTTGGCAAAATACAATCACTTGCAAGAGTCGCAAGCCATGCGCGAACTAGCTCAATTTACTGAACCGCTTTTGCGCTTTTTTAGAGAATTGGCCGTAGCCTACAACGTGAACATTATCACCGGTAGCTATCCGCTTTTGAAAGACGATAAACTTTACAATATTTCGCACTTATGCCGCAGAGATGGATCTTTTGAAGAGTACAGCAAAATTCACATCACGCCAAGTGAAATAAGTGCTTGGGGAATAAGCGGTGGCGATACTTTAGGCGTTTTTGACACCGATTGCGGTAAAATAGGGATGGTGATTTGTTATGATGTTGAATTTCCGGAATTAGGCAGATTATATGCCGAAGCAGGCGTTCAAATCTTGTTCGTTCCATTTTTAACAGATACTCAAAACGGGTATAATAGAGTAAAAAGATGTGCACAAGCACGTGCCATCGAAAACGAATGTTATGTAGCAATAGCGGGCTGTGTGGGTAATTTGCCCAAGGTAAATAACATGGATATTCAGTATGCTCAAAGTGCAGTATTTACCCCTTCAGATTTTGCTTTTCCAGAAAATGCAATAAAAGCGCAAGCAACACCGAACACTGAGATGACATTGATCGTAGACGTTGATCTAGATTTATTAAAAGAACTCAATATAAAAGGTAGTGTTAGAAACCTGAGAGACAGACGAAAAGACCTCTATCAAGTTACCTTGAAAAAAACTTCATAGAATGTTTGGTTTATTTAAAATAGTATGCCATTAATTTGTCCTCGGAAATTCAATCAATAAAATGTCGACAGGAAAACCAAGAATTGCGAAAGACTACGATAAGTTGTCTGCTGATATCATCAACCAAATCAAATTAGAATATCCATTTGGATTTGAAGATAATTTGATCAGTTATAAGGATGCCAAAGGCAACAAAATCTCTGCTTTACCATTTGAAGCAGAAGATGTTTATTATCTCGTTAAAATGACCAAACTTGAAGCGCAGCAAATCATCGAAGATGATGAAGACTACGATGATGAAGGTAATTTAAGAGAAGACTTTGCTGAAGATGCAGAAAGTTCTGACTCTGAAGAAGAAGAGGAAGATGACAGCTACGACAAAGACAAAGCCGAAGATGACGGTGGCGAAGACGAGGATTAATTTCCATCACCATCAACCATCCGTAGATTAATTCCGATTAAAAAAATTAGCATGAGTTCAATTTCTGAATTTATCGATAAATACTACTTGCACTTTAATGCAGCAGCTTTGGTTGATGCATCAAAAGGCTACAAAGCTCACCTTGACAAAGGCGGCAAAATGATGATCACCCTAGCTGGCGCGATGAGCACAGCAGAAATGGGTAAGATTTTGGCCGAAATGATTCGTCAAGACAAGGTTCAAATCATCTCTTGTACAGGTGCCAACCTCGAAGAAGATTTGATGAATTTAGTAGCGCACAATAGCTACAAGCGTGTGCCAAACTATCGTGATCTGAGTCCTCAAGAAGAGTGGGATTTGTTGGAAGATGGTTTCAATCGTGTTACCGATACGTGTATTCCTGAAGAGGAGGCATTTAGAAGATTGCAAAAGCATATTCAAAAAATTTGGAAAGATGCTCAGGCTTCGGGCGAGCGCTATTTTCCGCATGAATACATGTACAAGTTACTATTAAGTGGCGTGCTTGAGCAGTATTATGAAATTGATCCGAAAGATAGCTGGATGTTGGCTGCTGCCGAAAAGAATTTACCGATTGTGGTTCCAGGTTGGGAAGACAGTACTATGGGCAATATCTTCACTTCATACTGTATTAAAGGTGAATTGAATTACAGCACCGTAAAATCGGGTCTCGAATATATGGGCTTTTTAACCGAATGGTATCGAGCCAACAGCGGTGACGCTGGTGTTGGATTTTTCCAAATTGGCGGTGGTATCGCGGGCGATTTTCCAATATGTGTAGTGCCAATGATGTATCAAGATTTGGAATGGAAAGACGTTCCGTTTTGGGCATATTTCTGTCAAATTTCTGATAGTACCACAAGTTATGGCTCTTATTCAGGAGCAGTTCCTAATGAAAAAATTACTTGGGGAAAATTAGATATCAATACACCAAAATTCATTGTTGAGTCTGATGCTACCATTGTAGCTCCGCTTATGTTTGCTTACATCCTTGAGATGTAAATTCGCAGCATGAAAGGTAAAACCATTGTGTTGGGTGCAAGCCCAAATCCAGAAAGATATAGCCACGTTGCAGCAAATATGTTGCAAGGTGGCTCTTTTGATTTTGAACTTTACGGTCGCAAAAAAGGCACCGTTGCCGGAAAAGAAATCATTACCGAAGTTCCGGATAAAATTGCCGATGTAGACACGTTTACCATGTACTTAGGCGCAAAGAATCAGGAGGAGTTCTATCCTCTGATTTTGAATTCTAAACCACGAAGAATTATTTTCAATCCTGGAGCTGAAAATGCTGAATTAGCTGGTTTGGCTGTTCTACAAGGCATTGAAGTAGTGGAAGCTTGCACATTGGTGATGATCAGAACGGGGCAGTATTAAAACCGTTTATTCTTCTTTGTATTCCAAGGCTCCGATGTCTGGTAACACATCACGTGGATTTCCTTCAAGGTCATTCTGAATTCCTAAATCAATGCCAGCATCAATTGCTTGGCTTCCAGCCACCAAGTGATAATCATTTGTGCCTGGGCTCACGAAGAGCGCGTTTGTTGCTCCAGATGGCACGCCAGGATTTACGATGCAATTCACAAAACCAAGACTATCTGCATTCAAGTCGGTCTTTACCGCACAATTTTCAAAGCCGAAGCTGTAAGTAGTATTTGGCGCGAAATCGAACTCAACTTCATCGTCTAAAGTGCCATAAACAATCGTGTTTTCGAAAGATGCGGAGAAAGGTCGATCGTAAATTGTTTTTGCAGCATCGGTGAAGTAATTGGTCATAAACAAGGTTGGTTTAGACCTTGGGTTTTGCCCTTCGCTCCACACATTGCCGAAGGTGCAGTGTTTAAACGTGTAATCGCCACCAACATTTAGCGCCACCGTGTAGTCACCACAATTGCCAACAATGGTATTTGTAGCTACTATGCGCGCTCCTTGACCCAATAAGCCAATGTAACTCATGTTTAAAATTTGAGTGTTCTCAAGGATCAGACTTGGGTTTGCGTTTGAGTTAGAATCAACCCTGATTCCCAGCTGTCCGTTTTTGATAATGGCATTGCGCACTTCGTTATCAATACTTGTCTGACTCAACAATATCTGCAGCCATTGCCCAGGTACATCTTCAAAAAAGTCTTCCAATCTATCACCTTGAATAATCACCGGATCTTCAACGGTTCCTAATATTTTCAAACTTGCTTGATGGCCCACTATGAGTCCGCCATTGGCATGAAA
>JANRBI010000155.1:0-1318 GCA_030727625.1 Salibacteraceae bacterium | reverse complement strand
GTAGAAAACCGTAATTCGGCTTTACCTGAGAAAATAGTGTTTCTTTTGCAGCCGTAAAAAGCAGTGAATACAAGTATTGCGAAGACTAGTTTTTTCAACATGACCGCAAAGAAACTTTTATTTTCAGTTTTTATTACACCATTTGTGATTTTAATCTGAAAAGCTTCATATATTTGCCGCCCGAAATTGAAAGGTATGAAAAAGGAAATTCACCCAGAAAACTATAGATTGGTTGTTTTTAAAGACATGAGCAACGGCTATGAATTTATTTGTCGTTCTTGCGCCAATACTAAAGAAACCACCACTTGGGAAGACGGAAACGAGTATCCAATTATTAAACTGGAAATCTCTAATCAGTCACATCCATTCTACACTGGTAAACTTCAGTTGGTGGATACTGCTGGTAGAGTAGATAAGTTCCGTAACCGTTACAAACAACACATTAAGCCAGCTGCTGCTTCAACGGAGGAATAGTCTTGTTTAATTAAAATATTTTAAGCCCTGATAACGTAAGTTCATCAGGGCTTTTTTTGTGCTTATAATTGCCGCACTAACTTTGACACATGATTCAGAATATTGTATTAGTTGATCACGCTGAAAGAGATCACTTGTTGCCGCTCACATACACCCGGCCCATGGCCAAAATCAGAGTAGGGATTTTTACCATTGATGAGAAATGGAAGAATTTGACGGACGCCAATGTTTCATTTAAAACACGAAACTATTTGGCAAACGTTTTTCCAAGTCATTTTTCTGAATCAAACTACTACATCAATGGTGGAATCATTCCAACAAATGAGCTCATTTCTGCAATTGATGCTTTAATTGAAGGTCAATCTTTAATGGCTGGCAATACTTGGATTGCAACAAAAAGCAAAGAGCAATTAGCAGATATGGTTTTGGCAAATCAAATTCCTTTTGAAGGCGATTTGCACCTGATTGATCGTACTTGGAAGATTTTTCAATGGAACGGTTGGGCTTTGGATCAAGATTTTAATTGGATTAAATCGCAACGCACAAGCCAACCGATTCCAGCAGGAGTTACGGTGATTGGAGACAATGTTTTTCTTGAAAAAGGTGCTGTAGTTCAGCCATCAGCTATTTTGAATTCAACGGATGGTCCAATATATATTGGAACCGATGCCGAGGTAATGGAAGGCTCAATGATTCGCGGAGGTTTTGCCTTGTGCGAGCATTCTGCTGTGAAGATGGGCGCAAAAATTTATGGCCCAACTACTGTGGGTCCATACTCTAAAGTGGGTGGAGAAGTTGGCAATTCGGTGATTTTTGGATATTCAAACAAAGGCCACGATGGCTA
>JANRBI010000154.1 GCA_030727625.1 Salibacteraceae bacterium | reverse complement strand
CAGTCATTTTCTTCGGAAACGGATCAGATAAATTCAAAGAAATAAGCACAAATCCTAGTGCGTATTTTGTAGCGGATGTATTTCCTTCTGCAACGCAAATGATCGGTTTATCTGAAATGAAATTCCAACAAAATCAATTTGAAGATGTGGCTTATTTCGAGCCATTTTACTTGAAAGAATTTCAAGCGACCACTCCGAGGAAGTTGATTTAGAGTGGTCTAAGGTTTCTAAGATTTGCTGTAGCACTATTCGATTATCAGTGCTTACCTCAACACCTGCTCATTCGCTTCCTCCACATTTTCCGTTGGTTGCTGGCAAGCACCATGCTGGAACACTTAAATCATTGTTTTTTCTTCTACTTTTTTGCCTTTTAAAACTTCTAGATCGCTATCATCTTTTCCACCACAATACAACGCAATGGCTAAGTAGTATGCATGCATTTTGGTGAGTTTGGTTTGCCAATTGTTGCTTCTTAAATTGGTTCTAGAAAAGCGTTAGAATCCTTGTGTTTTGTTGTAAGAAATAGAAATGAAAGTGGATTATTACGTCAATAGAAATTCGAAATAATTCTGTCTATTGATAACATTATAACTGTTGTTTGGATAGGCGGAAGCAAATGTTTTTGAAAGTTTGCAAGATTTGTTTGGATTCCATTTTAACTCGAACGTTTGGTAAACCCCATCTCGAAATTCGATATAATCGATTTCTTGTTGGTCCGATGTTCTCCAGAAATAAGTGTTGACTTTAATCCCATTGTAAGCATTCATTTTTAATCGTTCTGAGATGAAATAGTTTTCCCAGAGTGCACCAATGTCTGTCCGTGTTTCAATAGCGCTGAATTGAGCAATTATTGCGTTTCGTATTCCATTGTCATAGAAATAGATTTTGCGTTTTGTTTTTAGTTCCTTCCTTAGATTCATGCTTAAGGGTTGAAGTCTGAAAATGACAAAAGCGCGCTCTAATGTGGTGATGTAATTTTCAACGGTTTGATTGTCTAGACCGACCATATTGCCCAGTTCGTTATAAGATACCTCGTTGCCCACCTGAAAAGCAATCGCTTGAAGTAACTTTAAAAGCTTTTCGGGCTTTTTGATTTGTTGCCACGTAAAAATGTCTTTGAATAAATAACTTTCAGCCAGCGATTCAAGGTATTCACGCGCATTGCCTGAATGATTGACCACTTCAGGATAGCATCCAAACACTAATCGATTCTCAAGGTTTGACAGTTCTTGAACCAGATTCGTGTAATTTGATAGTTCTTGAAAAGAAAAAGGATAAAGTTCATATTCCCACTTTCTGCCGGTGAGCGGTTCATTGATTTGATTTTTCAACTCAAATGCAGACGAGCCTGATAAAATCACTTTCACATTATTTATTTGGTCTGTAATCAACTTGATTTTTAAACCTATTTCTTGAATCCTTTGAGCTTCGTCAATAATGAGTGTTTCTGCCTTGCCTAGAATTTGTTTCCACTTTGTAGTATTTACATTTTCTAATAATACGCGCGTACTTTGTTCATCTCCGTTTAGCCAAAGTGTTTTTGGATTTGAAGAAAAGAGTTGATCTAAAAGCGTGGTTTTGCCTACCTGTCGTGGTCCAAGAATAATGATGGCTTTATTATCCTTTAATCTGTCAATGATTCTTGCTTGAATACTTCTGTTTATCATGATCTTGCGATTCAATTCGCAATAATACCGATAAAATTGCGATTGCAATCGCAATTTCTACCTCAAAACCTGCTCAATCGCATCTTCCACGTTTTCCGTTGGTTGCTGGCAAGCGCCATGTTGGCAAACGTAGATCATGGTTTTACCTTCTGCTTTTTTGCCCGTTAAAACTTCTAGATCGCTGTCATCTTTTCCACCATAATAAACCACATTGGCTAAGTAGTGTGCATTCATTATGGTGAGCTTGGTTTGCCAATCTTCACCAACTATGGCCACTTCGTAAAATGGTTCGGAAAAATATTGGTGCAAGAGCATCCATTGGCTGTATCCGCTTGGATAGCGTGCAAAAGACGCTTCAACCTGTGTCAACATTTGCTTACTGATTTCGCGCCAAGCGTCATTTGATGTTAAGAGCGAAAGCTTAAAGGCGCATGTGGCCATGATTGAGTTTGAAGCAGGAATCACATTATCATTAATCTCTGTTTTCTTCGCTACCAAAGCTGCGTCATGCTTGCTTTTGAAATAGTAAAATCCAGCTGGGTTTTTGTCGAAATTGTCTTCAACGTATTCAAATAATTGAATGGCCTGCTTCAGCCATTTGTTGTCAAAAGTGGCTTCATACATTTTAATAAGCGCATCGCACAAATGAGCGTAATCTTCTAAAAATCCATCAATGCTGCTCACACCGTTTTTGTAAGAATGCCACAAGCTTCCGTCTTCCTTTTTTTGCTGCTTAAGCAGAAAGTTTAAGTTGTTTTCAGCAATAGATAAGTAGTGCGAATTATTGGTCGCGATGTATGCTTCAATAAAGCCTTTGCTCATAAGTGCGTTCCAACTTGTTAGGCTTTTATCGTCCAATCCGGGTCTGATTCTTTCTGCGCGTTTTTCAAGTGCTTTTTGCTTGAATTTGAATACGATTTCATCCAAGGTTTTTTGAGTGATTTCAAATTCATTTGCAATTTCAGCATCGCTGGCATCGCGGAGCAAAATATAGTTTCCATGCTCCCAAAATCCCTTTTTATTGACGTTGAAATAGCTTTTCAAAAGCGTTGCATTTTCGCCTGCCAGTTGTTCAAATTCTTCTTCTGTCCAAACATAAAACTTGCCTTCTTCGCCTTCGCTGTCCGCGTCAAGCGCAGAGTAAAAAGCACCCGTTTTATCGGTGAGTTCACGCTCAACAAATGCAGCAGTTTCGTTGATAATGTTTAGGTATTCTTCTTTATTAGAATGTGTGTAAGCTTGGCTGTAAACGGATAATAATTGACCGTTGTCGTAAAGCATTTTTTCAAAGTGTGGAACTTTCCAAATATCATCTACACTATATCGCGCAAAGCCGCCACCAATTTGGTCATAAATGCCACCACGGGCTATTTTGGTCAGGGTTAGGTCTACATAATCAAGCAACTCTTTTTGATCTTGAACCACACTGAAAGCCAGCAGAAATTGATAGTTGTTTGGCAGAGGAAACTTCGGAGCTCGATTCGGTCCGCCTTCTATTACATCAAATTCTTTTGCCCATCTGATCACGGCCGTTTCGGTTACTTCGTCACTAAAATCTTTACTGATGGGCTTCACAGGCATTTCGTCCATCTGGGCTAAACCTTCGGTGAGCTGTGCCGCGTAATGTTCCACTTTTTCGGGCTCGTTTGTAAAAGCTTTATTCACTTTGGTCAATACTTGAATCCATTGATCTCGCTTGAAATACGTGCCGCCAAAAAATGGTCGGCCATCGGGCATCGTAAAGCAATTCAATGGCCAGCCGCCACCATTGGTCATGAGTTGCACGGCATCCATATACACTTGGTCTACATCTGGTCGCTCTTCTCTATCCACTTTTATGCAGATAAAATGCTCGTTCATGATGGCTGCCACTGCGGTGTCTTCAAAGCTTTCGTGCTCCATCACATGGCACCAATGGCAAGCGCTGTAGCCAATACTCACTAAAATTGGCTTATTCTCTGCTTTGGCTTTCGCCAACGATTCATCATTCCAAGCAAGCCAGTTTACCGGATTGTGCGCGTGTTGCAGCAAATAAGGGCTGGTTTCATGGATCAAGCTATTGGTATAGGTATTTGATTTTTGCATTTGATGCGAAGTTTTTGATGGTGATTGACACGACATCACTATTATTGCGAGGCATAACAGTTTAAAATGAGCATGTCGACTAATTATCATGGTTCAATGTTATCGATACCAAGCCACAATGCGGTATTTTTTTGAATAAATTTTAACCTATGGAACCAGGCATTTTCATGTTCGTTTTGTTTGTTGTCGGACTCATTATTTCTGCGGTATGGAATCAGCAACAAGAGCAGCAAGATGAATACAAAAAGGCAGAGTTGAAACTGCAAGCCATTGAAAAGCGCGTTGGCCTAGCAAAGCGGTTTTTAGAACAAAATTTCGATTATTTTCAAAAACTGTCTGAAGCTGGAAAGGCCAAGTTTTTGGCTAGAATGCGTGTGGTGCTGGCTTCTAAGAGAATAGTTGGGCAAGATGGTTTAGTGATTACACGCGAAATGCAAATACTCACTTGTGCGGCATTTGTTCAAGTGACTTTTGGTCTGCAGAATTTTCGCTTGCCGCGATTCAAAACCATTGGAATTTATCCTGATGTGTACCATGACAGACGATTGAAACGCGACTTAAAAGGAAGTACGCAGCCAGTAGGTTTGATTCGTTTTTCTTGGAAACATTTAAAATATGGCTATCTCATTCCTGATGATAGCATCAACCTTGCATTGCACGAGTTAGCGCATGCGCTGAAGATTACGATTGAAAAAGAAGATATACAGCTTGATGATTCAGTTTCCCAAGAATTGTATGAATTTGTAGAAGATAGCGCACCGATAAGATCGGCTATTTTGAGTGGGAAGATTGATGCGATAAGGAATTATGCTGCAGTAAATGAAGATGAATTATTTGCTTGTTGTGTAGAGTATTTCTTCGAAAATCCTGCTGACTTTAAGGAGAAGCTGCCTCGGGTTTATGATAAGATTTGCCGGATTCTGAGGCAAGATACATTGAATGTGGAGGGTGATTTTGCTTACGCCAATACCTCTGAAACCAGCGCTTACAGAAGAATGTCGTCTGTTTCTGGTTATCAGAAAGTGGCAAGGGCTCCGCTAAACACTAAAATTGATGATAAAGCTTATTCTTGGACAAGTACCTTGATGTTGCTCGGTATTTTGCTCGGACCGCTTTCGCTGATTATCATGTTGCCCAATTCAGAAAGTGATGGAGCCTCCATCTTGCTTTTTATGCTGACGCTTTTGGTGGTGGGAATTATGATTTTCTGGCGAAGACTCTTTGCTTCTGGTTATATGAGCTCATTTGTCTTTGTGGCCTTTATGACTTTTGGTTGGCTTTTCCCAGCTTTGGTTTCAGGCTTGTTGCTAAACTCAGTTGTTCCTCTTTATTCTTATACCGAAGTGGAGCACCATCCAAATGTGATCAGTGCAAATGGAACATACCTTATCAAAAGATCAGCTTCTAAATTTGCTGTAATGCGAAATGGATTGCCTATTAATAATCATCTTTACAATGCGCTGAAGAACGGAAAGGTCGCTTATTCTATTCGCTTCGAAATGTATTATGGGCTCTTTGGTCTGAAAGAATTTAAGTCAGCCGAAATAGTTTTTGACTCAGGTCAAACGCTTGCTTTGTAAAGCTTGATGCACTCGTCAATATAGCCAAGCAACTCTTCTTTGCCTGTTCTTCCCGTGGCTGAAGTGTAGAAAAATGGCGGAAGTTCTTCCCAAGTTTCGAGCATTTTGGTGTGATAACGCTCTTTTGTTTGTTCAAATTCTGAAACAGAAAGCTTGTCTACCTTGGTCATTACTACCGAGAACGGAATGCCTTTTTCACCCAACCAATACATGAAGTCGATATCACTTTTTTGTGGCTCGTGGCGGCTGTCTACCAAAACAAACGCATTCACCATGTTTTCACGATCTTCAAAATAATCGTAGATCAATTTCATGAATGTTTGTCTGTCGGTTTTCGAAACCTTGGCATAGCCATAGCCTGGAAGATCCACTAAATACCACTCTTCATTGATAAGGAAGTGGTTTATGAGTTTCGTTTTTCCTGGCGCACCAGAAGTCTTTGCCAGCCCTTTGCGCTGGGTAAGCATATTGGTTAAACTGCTTTTCCCAACATTAGATCGGCCAATAAATGCAAACTCTGGAAGTTCGGTTTTTGGGCACTGCGATGGTTTGGAAGAGCTAGTCGCAAACTCTGCTTTTGTAATATTCATTATGCTGCAGGATTGAATCGCCTATCAAGCCATTCTCCTAATATTTTGTTGAATTCTTCAGGATGTTCCATCATCGGAGCGTGACCACATTTGTCAATCCAAAACAGGTCAGAATCTGGAAAAAGTTCGTGAAATTCTTCCGCTACATCGGGCGGAGTAATCGTGTCGTTTTTACCCCAAATCAAACAGGTAGGAACGTTCATTTTTGGCACTTCGCCAGCCATGTTGTGACGCATTGCTGATTTTGCTAAAGAAATGGTTCTGATGGTTTTACCCTTATCATTTACGATTTCAAAGCATTCATCCACCAAGTCCTTAGTAGCATGCTTTGGATCGTAAAAAGTAACCGCAACTTTTTCCTTTACAAAATCATAATTACCTCTTTTTGGGAAAGAGCCTCCAAGGGTGTTTTCGTATAATCCGCTGCTGCCAGTGAGGATTAAAGATTTTACGCGATCTAAATGTTTTGCGCTATAAATAAGAGCTACGTGCCCACCAAGCGAATTGCCTAAAAGGTGTGCTTTTGAAATGTTTTTTGAGTCCATGAAATCTGCCAAAAACCGTGAAAGATTTTTCACGTTCGTGTCGATTATTGGCATAGTATACAGTGGTAGCATTGGGATGATTACCCTAAATCGTTTAGAAAAATATTCGAAAACACCCCTGAAATTGCTGAGGGCGCCAAAAAGACCGTGAAGCACAATTAGTGGTTCGCCTTCGCCTTGTTCTATGTAGCTAAAACCGTTTTCTTCTTTTATTTCAATGTCCATGGTTGTTTCGGACTTATTAGTGGCCTTCAAAAGTAAAGAAATTGAAGTTTGACTTCTTATCCTAAGTGAAGCGTGTAAACATACGAGTGTTAACATATAATCCCACAACTTCTTTCAAAAACCTCTTTTAACGGAGTTTTTTCCCACCTCGTTCATCATAGTAATTACGATGCTTTGGTGGTGAAATATGTCAAAATAATTTATTACTTTTCAACAAAGTGGGTATATGTGGAAAATTGTGGGTAAAAATGACTTACTTTTACGCCTTCATTATTAAAGCCAGTTAATGCCAAGCTTTTTAGGAGAATTTGAGTGTAAGCTCGACATAAAGTCGAGATTTCTTTTGCCGTCAGGCTTAAGGAAGCAGCTCGATCCTGCAGCAAATGAGCAGTTTGTAATGAATAGAGGATTTGAGGGTTGCTTAGTGTTATACCCTCAAAATGAGTGGGATAAGATTACAACTCGACTCAAAAAACTAAACCTTTTCGTGGCAAAGAATAGAGCTTTCTATCGTCAGTTTCACAACGGAGCTACCACCATTTCGCTTGATACAAGTGGAAGAGTTTTGGTTCCGAAAACATTGATGAAGTATGCTGGAATTGAAAAAGATGCCGTGCTTTTTGCTTACGCAGATCGCATTGAAGTGTGGAGTAAAGACCGCTACGAAGAGGTGATGAATCAAGATGCAGATGCCTTTGCTGATTTGGCTGAAGAGGTGATGGGAGATTTAGATCCAGACTCAAACGCTGAATAAGATGGTGTATCACACAACAGTTCTTTTACATGAGGGTGTGGAGGCGTTGAAGGTGAAACCTGATGGCGTTTATGTTGATGCAACTTTTGGTGGTGGAGGTCACAGTAATGTGATTCTTTCTCATCTTTCCGAAAATGGTCGACTCATTGCATTTGATCAAGATCCTGATGCGCTTCGCAATGTTCCGAATGATCCGCGCTTCAAGCTGTGTCAAGCCAATTTCCGATTCATGAAAAATTTCTTAGCCGTGAGTGGAGTTGAGAAAGTGGACGGTGTAATAGCTGATTTGGGAGTAAGCGGTTTTCAATTTGACGAAGCTGATCGGGGTTTCTCGTTTCGATTTGATGCAGTGCTTGATATGCGAATGAATAAGTCGCAGGCTATTTCTGCCAAAGAATTGGTGAACGAAGCTGATCAAACAGAATTGAAGAGAATCTTCCGTGAATACGGTGAAACCACATTCGCTGGCTTGATTGCTAAGAAAATCGTGGATCAGCGTGAAATTTCCCCACTTGTTACCACCGGTGACTTGGCTACGCTGATTAGAAGTGCAGTTCCAGAACGAAAGCAGAAATCTGAATTGACAAAAATCTTTCAAGCGCTTCGCATTGAAGTGAATGATGAGATGGGTGTGTTGGAGGCTTTTTTAATGCTGCTGCCAGATGTGCTGAAGCAAGATGGTTTGGCAGTTGTGATGAGTTACCACTCACTAGAAGATCGCTTGGTAAAGCACTTTTTTAGAAGTGGAAATTTTGAAGATAAGCTTGCAAAAGACGTGTTCGGAAACATTGAAAGAACTATGGATCCGGTTGGAAAAGTAGTAGTGCCTTCGGATGAAGAAATAGAAATAAACCCAAGAGCGCGCAGCGCTAAAATGAGAATAGGAAAGAAACGATAAATGGAGCCGAAAGCTGAAAAGAAAGAAAAAAAGCAAAACGCCTTTGCGGCATTGATGAGTGGCAATCTGCTTACTCAAGATGTGGTGGTTAAGCATTTGCCGTTTACGCTATTCTTAGCTGGTTTTGGCCTGGTATATATTGCTAATGGCTATTTAGCCGAATCGCTGGTAAGAAGCATTAGCAAAACTCAAATTGAGATAAAAGAATTACGCTCTGAGCAAATCAGCATTAAGAGCGAATTGAATAATACCATCATAGAATCTGAACTGAAGAAAATCATTTCAGATAGAAGCATGGGCTTGGAAGAATCATTTGATCCACCCAAGAAAATAGAAGTGTCAAGCAAAGAATTGAATAGTATTAATTAATGAGCGACAAGGCAAATAAGGAAGTGTTAAACAGATCATACATCATGTATTTGGGTGTGGTTTTGCTTGCTATTGCTATAGTTGGTCGTGTGTTGGTGATTCAATTGGTAGAAGGTGATAAGTGGCGCGAGATGGCCGATAATTACACTACGGTTTACAGAGATATTGATGCCGTTCGCGGTAATATTTATTCTGATGATGGTAGCATGATGGCAACATCGGTTCCTATTTATGAGGTGCGCATGGACATGATGGCTGATGGCCTCACTGATGAGATTTTTCAAGCTGATATTGATTCTTTATGCCTGCGTTTGTCTCAATTATTCAGAGATAGATCCGCTGAAGAATGGGAGCGCGAATTAATGACTGCGCGTCAAAACGAAGAACGCTATCATTTGATCAAGCGCAAGGTGCGCTACCATCAAATGAAAGAGCTGCGTGACTATCCAATTTTTAATCGTGGTAGATATCGTGGTGGACTTATTGTGTTGCAGCAGAATAGAAGAGAGAAGCCTTTTAGGTTATTGGCTTCCAGAACCATTGGTTATGAGCGTGAAGACATGGCTCCAGTTGGATTAGAAGGTGCTTATTCCAAAGAATTGAGTGGCGTTAGCGGAGTGCGTTTGATGCAAAAGCTTTCGGGCGGGCAGTGGATGCCAATCAATGATGACAATGAAGTTGAACCACAAGATGGCTACGATCTGCACACTACGATTAATTTAAATATCCAAGACGTTGCTGAAAATGCTTTACTAAAACAGCTTCAGAAAAATGACGCGCACCATGGTTGTGTGATTTTGATGGAAGTGGCAACGGGTGAAATCAAGGCTATTGCCAACTTGAGTAGAGATGAAGATGGTGATTATGAGGAGTTTTATAACTATGCTATTGGTGAGAGTGCTGAGCCTGGTTCAACATTTAAATTACCATCCTTAATAGCCGCACTCGAAGATGGATACATCAACATTGAAGACAGTATAGACGCAGGTGATGGTCGAGCAGAGTTTCATGGCGAATTGATGCGCGATTCGAAAGAAGGTGGTCATGGTAAAATTTCCATAGAACAAGCATTTGCATACTCATCAAATATTGGTGTGATGCGTGTGATTGAAAAATACTACGCTAAGCAACCAGAAAAATTCATTCAAGGCTTGCGCAAACAGCATGTTGGCAATAAGCTTGATATTGAAATTGAAGGTGAAGGCGCGCCACTAATCAAAGATCCTTCTGATCCAAGTTGGAGTTTGATTTCATACTTATGGTCGAGCATTGGATACGAAGTGAAAATGACACCACTTCAGATTCTTACTTATTACAATGCCATTGCAAACGATGGTGTAATGGTAAAGCCAAAGTTCGTGCGAATGATTACGGATAAGAGCTCCGTAATTCAGGAGTTTGATTCGGAATTTATTGATGAACATGTTTGCTCAGAGCGCACAGCCAAGGATGCGCAGCGTATGATGGAGGCTGTGGTTAACTATGGTACGGCTGAGAATCTTAAGAATAACAACTACAAAATTGCTGGTAAAACGGGTACTGCACGTATAGCGAGAACCAATCATACAGGTGGCACTGGATATGGCGAGAAGCACACTTATCAAGCGAGCTTTGCCGGATACTTTCCAGCAGATAATCCCAAGTATAGCTGCATAGTGGTAGTGAATGCTCCAAATAGAAGTAGTTACTATGCCAGCCACGTTGCGGGGCCAATTTTCGAAGAAATTGCTGATAAGGTTTACGCAACCAGTATCAACATTCATGATGGATTGAAAGTGATAGACGAGTTCCAATCGCAGACTAAAATTCCAGTTTCAAAGAGCGGTTCTCAAAAAGATTTACTCGCAGTATTTAATCATTTAGACGTGAAAGTAGCATCAGGTAACCCTGAAAATGATTGGGTAGTTACTTCTACAGGAAACGATGGGGTAACGTTCGAGAGAAGAAATATTGTAAAAAATCTGGTACCCAACGTGAAAGGAATGTCTGCTCAGGATGCCGTTTTCTTGCTAGAAAACGCTGGGCTTACCGTTACAATTAAAGGTCGTGGAATGATTAAATCTCAATCCATTCCAGCAGGAAAAAAAATTACACAAGGCGAAAAAATAACCCTTGAATTATCGTGAAGCTACTAAAGGACATATTGTATAAAGCGGGCATCGATGATGTGATTGGAAACACGCATCTAGCAGTAGAAAAAGTGTGCTTTGATAGCCGTGAGGCAGATAAGTTTAGTGCTTTTGTGGCTGTTCGTGGTTCACAAACAGATGGCCATTTGTTCATTTCAAAGGCCATTGCTTCGGGTTCGCGCATTATTATTTGCGAAGAGTTTCCTGAAGATGTTGATCCTATTATCACTTACGTGAAAGTGAAAGATAGCGCTCAAGCTTTGGGTGTTATTGCTTCTAACTTTTACGATAATCCTTCTGAGCATTTAGAGTTGGTTGGAGTAACCGGAACCAATGGTAAAACTACCGTTGTTACGTTGCTTTATCAATTGTTTAAAGCACTTGGTTATAAGTGTGGATTGATCAGCACAGTTGGCAACAAAGTAGCTAATCATGATGTGCCAGCAACCCATACCACGCCAGATCCTGTGCAGCTAAACAAGCTGCTTGCGCAAATGGTAGAAGCCGGTTGTCGCTATGCGTTTATGGAAGTAAGCAGCCATGCTGTTGATCAAAAACGTATTGCGGGCATTCGTTTTAAAGGAGCGCTTTTCACCAATATCACACGTGATCATTTAGATTATCACAAAACGTTTGACAATTATATCAAAGCCAAAAAAGGCTTTTTTGATATGCTTCCTTCTGATGCGTTTGCATTAATCAATGCAGATGATGTGCATGGCGAAGTAATGCTTCAAAATACCAAAGCCAAGAAATATGCTTTCGCGCTTAAAACGGATGCTGATTTCAAAGCGAAGATTTTAGAAAACCATTTCCAGGGTTTAAACCTAATTGTGGACGAACGTGAAGTTTGGACAAAGCTGATCGGTCAGTTCAACGCTTATAATTTGCTTGCAACATACGCTGCAGGTGTATTGCTTGGGCAAGATAAAATGGAGGTGTTGACCATGGTTTCTAATTTGAATCCACCAAGCGGAAGATTTCAATACATCCAAAATGCCGATAAAGTAATTGGCATTGTAGACTACGCTCATACGCCAGATGCACTTAAAAATGTGCTTTCGACCATCGCTTCTATCAAAAATGGAAACGAAAAAGTAATTACAGTGGTGGGTTGCGGTGGCGATAGAGATAAAGGTAAGCGCCCGCAAATGGCAAAAATCGCTTGCGAGTTAAGCGATAAGGTTATACTGACAAGCGATAATCCGCGCACCGAACAGGCAGATCAAATCATTAAAGACATGCAGGCTGGTGTAGAGATTATTCACACAAAGAAAACATTGGCAATCACAGACAGACGCGAAGCTATAAAGGCGGCTACCGCTTTCGCAGAACCTGGTGATATCATTCTGGTGGCAGGAAAGGGTCACGAAACCTACCAAGAAATCAATGGCGTTCGCCACGATTTTGACGATTTGAAAATTTTAAACGAAATGCTGAACCTACCCAACTAATGTTTTACTACCTATTTACATATCTCAATGAAATGGATGTGCCAGGTGCTGGATTGTTTCAATACGTAACATTCCGCACTGCAATGGCTGTGTTTACCTCTTTGCTCATCAGCATGGTGTTTGGTAAACGCATTATTTCATACCTGAGAAAATTGCAAGTAGGCGAAACCGTCCGTGATCTCGGTTTGGAAGGCCAAATGCAAAAGCAAGGCACGCCAACCATGGGTGGTTTAATCATTCTTGCGGCCATCATTATTCCCACTCTGCTTTTCGCGAAACTGCACAATACATACATCTGGTTGATGTTGATTTCAACGGTTTGGTTGGGAGCAATTGGCTTTGCAGATGACTATATCAAGGTTTTCAAAAAAGACAAAAAAGGGCTTGCCGGAAAATTCAAAATTGTTGGTCAAGTAGGAATCGGAATCATTGCTGGTGCTATTCTTTACTTTAACGGTGAGGTTACGATAAAGCACAAGGCTTTTGATGCAGCTGGTCAAGAAGTAACGCAGCAGGTTGTTGCAGAAGATGGTTGCATTTCAACCGAACCACAATGGATAGAAACCAACGTTACTAAAACCACAATCCCGTTTGTAAAAAACAATGAATTCGATTATCGCTGGTTGCTCGATTGGGCTGGTGATACGGCTGGTCAATACGCTTGGATCGTATACATTTTAGTAGTAATTGTTGTAGTAACAGCAGTTTCAAATGGTGCCAACATGACCGATGGTTTGGATGGTTTAGCTGGTGGAACCTCAGCTATTATTGGATTAACGCTGGCCATTTTTGCTTACGTTTCTTCCAACCTCATTTTCGCTGATTACCTCAACATCATGTATGTGCCAATGAGCGAAGAGTTGGTAATCTACATGGGTGCTTTTATAGGTGCTTGCATCGGTTTCTTATGGTATAATTCTTATCCAGCTCAAGTATTCATGGGCGATACAGGAAGTTTAGCCATTGGCGGTATCATCGCAATTTTCGCTTTAGCGATCAAAAAAGAACTATTGATTCCAATTTTCTGTGGGGTGTTTTTGGTAGAAAACATGTCGGTAATGCTTCAAGTTGGGTATTTCAAATACACTAAAAAGAAATTTGGCGAAGGCCGAAGAATATTCTTGATGGCGCCATTGCACCATCATTTTCAAAAGAAAGGCTTGCACGAAAGCAAGATTGTATCTCGCTTCTGGATCATCGGAGTTATGCTCGCGGTGCTCAGCATCATAACCTTAAAACTACGCTAGTCGATGAAGAAGTTGGTAGTGCTAGGTGCAGGTGAAAGTGGAGTAGGAGCGGCTTTGTTGGCAAAACAACAAGGCTATGACGTGTTTGTGAGTGATGCGGGCAAATTGAAAGACAAGTACCGAAAAGTATTGCTTGAAAACGAGATTGCTTTTGAAGAAGGAAGCCATGACGAAGCACGCATTTTGACTGCTGACGAAGTGGTGAAAAGTCCTGGAATACCAGACAAAGCAGCCTTGATCAAAACATTGCGCGCGAAAAACACACCTGTGATCAGCGAGATTGAATTTGCTGGTCGTTATTCAAATGCGCGATTTATCGGAATTAGTGGAAGCAATGGAAAAACCACAACCACACTGCTTACACATCACATTTTGCAACGTGCGGGTATTAAAGTTGGCCTTGCAGGAAATGTTGGTAAAAGCCTCGCTTCATTGATTTATGAAGGTGGCGAATACGATTGGATTGTACTTGAGTTGAGCAGTTTTCAATTAGATGGAATGTATGATTTCAAGTTAGATATCGCCATTCTGCTCAACATCACTCCTGATCATTTAGACAGATACGAATACAACTTGATGAACTACGCCAAAAGCAAAATGCGATTGGCTCAAAATCAAGACGAAAACGGCTGGTTTATCTACAATCAAGATGATCCGATCACCAAAGAAGTGATGGCATTGGTAGAAATCAAAGCGCAGTTAGTTCCTTTTTCTATTGAAACCAAAACCCAAGGCTTTAGCGCCTTTTCAAACCATAACGAATTAATAATTAATCCAGAAAACCCATTAACAATGACAATTCAAGAGTTGGCCTTACAAGGCAAGCACAACTTGTACAATTCTATGGCTGCAGGTATTGCAGGTAGAATTTTAGAAGTAAGAAAAGAGTCTATCAGAGAGTGTCTTTCAGATTTTCAAAACATTGAGCACCGTTTAGAACATGTGAATACGGTGTATGGAATCGATTTTATAAACGATTCAAAAGCTACCAATGTGAACAGCTCTTGGTATGCATTAGAAAGCATGTCGCAACCAATCGTTTGGATTGCCGGTGGAGTAGACAAAGGAAACGACTACAGTCAATTACTTGAAATGGTAAAAGGCAAAGTGAAAGGCATCGTTTGCTTAGGAAAAGACAATGCTAAGTTGCACGAAGCATTTGGCGATTCAGTGGAAATTATCACTGATGCGGACAATATGCGCGATGCGGTGTATGCAGCTTACAAAATGGGCACAAAAGGCGATGCAGTTTTGTTGAGTCCAGCTTGCGCAAGCTTCGATTTATTTCAAGATTACGAAGACCGTGGTCGTCAATTTAAAGAAGCAGTTAGAAACCTGTAACCCCGAAGCTATCCCTTTATAAAGCTTTCAAACCATGAGTACCCAAACCACCTTAAGTAAAGACCTTCAGAGCAAGTTGGTAGCCGAACGTAAGCAACGTTTGAATCAACTTGGAAATATTGAACATAGACTAGAGTTTGTTGACCAAGTGAATGGTGTAGAATACATTAATGATGCGAAAGCAACGGATGTAAACTCTACGTGGTATTCGCTTGATTGCATTGACAAGCCATTGATTTGGATCATGTCTTCAAGCCAGTACGAAACAGATTTGACGCTTTACGGTGAGTTGAATATGTCGGGCGTAAAAGCGATCATCGTAATGGGGTCTAATCAAAAAGAAGTAGAAACATTTTTACTGCAAAAAACAGAGCTTGTTGGTAGAGTTAATACGGTCATGCAAGCTGTTGAGCATGCTCAACTTATTTCGAATAGTGGTGATGTTGTTTTGTTTTCTCCATCGTGTTCAGACTTTGATTCGTTCAGAAATTTTAAGGATGCCGGACAGCAGTTTCGTAAAGCTGTCCGAGAAATGAGATTGTAATTAGGATTTGTGGAAACGATTTTAAAATACATAAAAGGCGACCGAGCAATTTGGCTCATCATGCTGATTTTGTCAGTAGCAAGCTTGCTGTTAGTATACAGTAGCATTGTTACTTTGGCATATCGTCATCATGATGGCAATACGTTTTACTACTTGTTCAGACATGGGTTTATTCTGGTGTGCGGACTTGGGTTAATGTATTTAGCACACAAGGTTAAGTTTACGTATTACGCACGTATTGCTCAATTGGCGCTCTATATTAGTATTCCGTTGTTATTGGTTACGTTGTTAATGGGTACCAGTCTCAACTCAGCAAATCGTTGGCTTACTATTCCAGTTATCAATCAAACTTTTCAAACATCTGATTTGGCCAAGCTCGCACTCATTATGTATGTAGCGCGTTTTCTGGCTTTAAAGCAAGATGTGATTAAAGACTTTCAAAAGGGATTCTTGCCCATGCTTATCCCAATTTTCGTTGTATGTGGGCTTATTTTTCCTGCTGATTTATCTACAGCAGCATTGCTTTTTGTGAATTGTATTGTGCTAATGTTTATTGGTAAAGCACAGCTCAAACACATTGGATTGCTTGTGCTTGCCGGCATTTTTGCGCTAGGTATGGTTTACTTGGTTGGCAAGGCAATGCCAGGTTCATTCAAACGATTAGATACTTGGACCACGCGTATCGAATCTTTTTGGAAAGCAGACCAAGCTACTGCAAATGCAAGCTACCAAACCGATCAATCAAAAATTGCGATAGCGCAAGGTGGCTTAGCGCGATTAGCTCCTGGTAAAAGTGTTCAGCGTAATTTCTTACCACACCCATACTCAGATTTCATCTACGCCATTGTGCTAGAAGAATATGGGCTTTTGGGTGGAATCGGAATTCTCTTGCTTTACTTAATGTTACTATTCAGATCCATAAAGGTGGGTCTTTCTAGCCCTAAAATGTTTGGGGCGCTCTTGGCTATTGGTATTGGCTTTGGTTTAGTGTTTCAGGCTATGGTAAACATGGCCGTGGCAGTAAACTTGGTGCCAGTTACCGGTCAAACCCTGCCCATGGTTTCTATGGGTGGTACCTCTATTTGGTTTACTTGCTTGGCTGTGGGCATGATTCTCAGCGTAAGTGCAGGCACCGAATCTAAAGAAGAATTACCAACAGGAAATAGACCGCTTGCTCATGCCTCATAAGTTCATCATAAGTGGCGGTGGCACTGGCGGACATATTTTTCCAGCTATCGCAATTGCAAATACCATCAAAGAAATAGAGCTTGAGGCACAAATACTTTTTGTAGGAGCTAATGGCAAAATGGAGATGGAAAAAGTTCCAGCTGCTGGTTACGAAATTGTGGGTTTGAATATCACTGGCATTCAACGAAAGTTGAGTCCGTCAAATCTTGCTTTTCCTTTTAAATTGATCAATAGTTTGCTTAAAGCAAGAGCAATCATCAAAAACTTTAAGCCTGATGTAGTGATCGGAGTAGGCGGTTTTGCCAGCGGTCCAGTATTGCGCATGGCAACTTGGATGGGCGTAAAAACCTTGATTCAAGAACAAAATTCCTTTGCGGGAATTACCAATCGCTGGGTAGCTAACTCGGTAGATAAAGCCTGTGTAGCTTATGATGGCATGGAGAAGTTTTTTCCTGCTAACGTAATCGTGAAAACAGGAAATCCAGTGCGCAAAACCATGGTTCAGATTGCTGGTAAGCGTGAACACGCCCTTACGCAATATGGCTTTAGTGCTGAAAAACCAGTATTACTTGTAATTGGAGGCAGCCTCGGTGCTCGCTCTATCAACAAAGTGTTTGAAGCGCAGGTTGGGCAATTGCTTGCTGCAGGAATTCAAGTGCTTTGGCAAACGGGTAAATTATTCAAAGAAGAAACTGACAAACTCAAAAAAACTTTCGAAGGAAAATCACTTCAAATCACTGAGTTTATTTTTGATATGGACATGGCTTACGCTGCCGCAGACGTAGTGGTTTCTCGTGCTGGCGCCATTGCCGTAAGCGAGCTTTGTTTGGTAGGAAAGCCGACTATTTTGGTTCCTTTTCCTTTTGCAGCCGAAGATCATCAAACCAAAAACGCCATGTCGTTGGTAAATACGGATGCTGCAATTCATGTGGCTGATAAAGACGTAAATACGAAACTTGTTCCCGAAATTTTGGCTTTGGCTAAAGATCAAACCCTTCAAAACAAGCTTTCAAAAAACATAAAGAAACACGGCTTGCCAAATGCAGCAACCGATATCGCGAATCAAATAATGCAACTTACTTCATGAATTTGAATGCCATACATAGCGTTTATTTATTGGGTATTGGCGGCATTGGTATGAGTGCGTTGGCTCGCTATTTCAAGGCCAAAGGTGTGCGTGTTTCGGGTTATGATAAAACTCCAAGTCAATTGACTGATGAGCTTGAAGCAGAAGGAATTCCAGTTTATTTTGAGGATGATATAGCTTCTGTTTCTGAGGCTGATTTATTCATTTATACACCTGCCATTCCCGCTGCGCATCCAGCATTTCAGTTTGTGGGTGAAAATGGCGGGAAATGGTTTAAGCGTTCCGAAGTTTTGCAATGGATTACGGAGCAAACAACAACGGTTGCTGTTGCCGGCACACATGGCAAAACCACAACAACGGCTATTCTTGCGCACCTTCTGCATCAAAGCAGAGGCAATGTCGCAGCCTTTGTAGGTGGCGTAATGACCAATTATCAAACGAATTTGATCTCGTGCGAAAACCCAACACTTACTGTAGTAGAGGCGGATGAATACGATCGTTCTTTTTTGAGGCTGACGCCCGAAGTAGCCGTAATCACGAGTCTTGACCCAGATCATCTGGACATTTACGGAACGTTTGAAGCGATGAAAGACGATTATCGAACATTCGCTTCGCGTGCCAAAACACTGATCGTTCACGAAAGTGTTTCAAACGAATTTAATCATCCAAATAAGCGCGTTTACGGATTTGGAGATGATACTGATTATCGCATTGCTGATATTACCGTTGTCGATGGTCGATTTGTTTTTTCGCTTAACGCGAATTCAAATTTGAGTCTGCAGTTAGCTGGAAAACATAATGTTGAGAATGCTTCGGCTGCATTGGCTGTATGTGATGTGCTGGGCGTTGAAGCTCATTCAGCACTCAAAAGCTTTAAAGGAGTAAGACGCAGGTTTGAGCGTGTTTTTGAAACAGAAGATAAAGTGGTGGTAGATGATTATGCACACCATCCAAAAGAAATTGAAGCAGCCGTAAATGCTGCAAAAACTTTGTATTCGGGTAAAAAAGTTGCAGTGGTTTTTCAGCCTCATTTGTTCACCAGAACGCGTGATTTGGAAGATGATTTTGTGGCGAGTTTGTCGCTTGCTGATGAAGTGATTTTGCTTCCGATTTACCCAGCACGCGAAGAACCAATTGAAGGTGTGACCAGTGCCAATCTTTTGAATAAACTTCCGTTGAAAACTAAGCAGTTGGTCGAAAAATCACACTTGGTAAATGCTGTATTATCGTTAACAGCAGAAATAGTATTAATGCTAGGTGCGGGCGATATCGATCGACTTGTGCAACCCCTTGTAAATGAACTGAAACGAACCGCAAATGTGGAGTAGAATATTAAACATAGCTGGATGGACCATCGGGTCGGTGAGCATGTTTGTGCTCCTTGTTGCGGCTGTTTCTACTTCGCATAATGCCGTTTTAAAAAACGTTGTAGTGACGATTGATTACGCAGACCAAAACTTTTTTATCGATAAAGAGGAAGTTGAAGAAACGGTGTCTGATCTAGGTTACGGCCTTGATTCAACCAAGTTAGACGATATCGATCCTCGAAAAATTGAGGTGATTCTTGAGAACAATGCTTTTATTGAAGAAGCGCAGGTTTACAAGCAACTCAACGGTTATTTGAATATTGATGTGAAAATTAGACAGCCGATTCTGCGGGTATTTAATCGTGCTGGCAACAGTATTTATATTGATAACTATGGTGTATTTATGCCGCTTTCACGAAAATATTCAGCACGAACACCAATTGCCAATGGCTACATTAATATGGATGTAACGCAGCTTGTGGGCCTCAATGTAAATGACTTGGAACAGTACATGGATCATCCACAAATCAAGCTCATGGCTGATTTGTATGAAGTAGCGTCCACGTGTTCAAAGAGTGAATTTTGGAAATCTCAATTCAACCAATTCTATGTAAACGCTCAAGGCGAATTGGAATTGATACCGCGGGTTGGTGATCACCAAGTGATCATTGGCGACCCTAGCGATCTTGATAAAAAACTCCATAAGCTCGAGCTTTTCTATGAAAAAGGCTTGAACAAAACGGGTTGGAACGAATATAAAATCATTAATCTGAAGTTTACAAACCAGGTGGTTTGTACTAAAAGCTAGTTTATGGAATCAAACGGTCAAATAATTGTTGGTTTAGACATCGGCACCACCAAAATTGCATGTCTTGTAGGACGCAAAAACGAGTACGGTAAACTCGAAATTTTGGGTATGGGTAAGTCTGAATCTGTTGGCGTAAGAAGAGGTGTTGTGTCACACATCACTCCTGCGGTTCAAGCCATTCAAAAAGCGGTAGAAGAGGCTAAGCTAAACTCAGATTGCGAAATTTCTGTAGTGAACGTTGGTATTGCTGGCCAGCATATCAAAAGCTTGCAACATCGCGGTGTTATTACACTCGATAGTCTTGAAGATGAAATCACACAACTGGATGTAGACAATCTCATCCATGATATGCATAAGTTGGTTCTACCTCCTGGTGAATCAATTATTCATGTGTTGCCACAAGATTTTATTGTTGACAATGAATCGGGAATCAAAGATCCTGTTGGCATGAGCGGAATTAGATTAGAAGCTAATTTCCACATCATTACTGGTTTGGTTACAGCGGTTCAAAATATCTATAAATGCGTTCGTAAATCAAACCTTGAGGTAGCAGACCTAACCCTTGAGCCATTGGCTTCTTCAGCGTCAGTATTGAGCGAAGAAGAGAAAGAGGCTGGTGTGGTGTTGGTTGATATTGGTGGTGGAACAACGGATGTAGCTATTTTTCAAGACGGAATAATTCGTCACACGGCTGTTATTCCTTTTGGTGGAAACATCATTACCGATGATATCAAAGAAGGATGCACCATTATTCGCAAGCAAGCTGAGTTACTGAAAGTACGCTTTGGTTCTGCGCTTGCCAGCGAAAATCAAGCAAATGATATCGTGGTTATTCCCGGTTTGAATGGCCGCGAACCCAAAGAAATAAGCGTGAAAAATCTTGCTCACATCATTCAAGCTAGAATGGAAGAAATTATTGAGCAGGTATTTTTCGAAATTAGAAATTCAGGTTACGAACGCAAGCTTATCGCGGGTATTGTAATCACTGGTGGTGGGGCACAATTAAAGCATTTGCCTCAGTTGTTTGAATATTTAACAGGAATGGATACACGTATCGGTTACCCAACTGAGCACTTAGCTGCGGGCAACGAAAAAGTGGCTAGCCCAATGTATTCAACAGGCGTTGGTTTGGTGCTTATCGGTGACGATAACGCAAAGGCATCGCGCAGAAGAAATTCAACCGTTGGTAGCAGTGCTATCAAAGAGATGAAGAAAGATAAGAAGTCTGGACTTTTTGAAAAGATCCTGAATAAGGGTAAAGAATGGTTCGAAGAAGACGAAAACATTTAATAGCAAAGACAAACACTCAATAAGATGAAATTCGATTTACCAAAAGAAAATTCAAGCATCATTAAAGTGATTGGTGTTGGTGGCGGTGGTAGCAATGCCGTAAACCACATGTACCAAGCCGGAATCAATGGCGTTGATTTCATGGTTTGTAATACCGATCAGCAAGCTTTAGATATTAGCCCAGTGCCATTAAAAGTTCAGTTGGGTTCTACCCTTACTGAAGGCCGTGGAGCAGGTTCTATTCCAGATGTTGGAAAAAACGCTGCAAGCGAAAACATTGACGAGATCAAAGAGATCTTAAACAAGAATACCAAAATGGTTTTCATCACAGCTGGTATGGGTGGTGGCACAGGAACAGGTGCTGCGCCAGTAATTGCAAGAGTGGCCAAAGAAATGGGAATTCTTACGGTTGGTATAGTTACCATGCCATTCTTTTTTGAAGGCCGCAAAAGACGTCAACAAGCCGAGCAAGGGATTGAAGAAATCCGCGAAAGCGTTGACACCCTTTTGATCATAAATAATGAAAAGCTACGTGAAATGTGCGGCAATTTGCCAATTGCAGCAGCATTTGCTATGGCTGATGATGTATTGAGCACTGCTGCTAAAGGCATTGCAGAAATCATTACTCGCACGGGCTACATCAACGTAGATTTTGAAGATGTGCGCACTGTGATGGTTGACTCAGGTGTTGCTATCATGGGTTCTGCTTCTGCTGCTGGTGAAGATCGCGCTACAAAAGCCGTTGAGAAAGCATTGTCATCTCCATTATTAAATGATAACAATATTGAAGGAGCGCGTTATGTGTTGCTTAACATCAGCTTTGGTAACGAAGAGGTGTTGATGGACGAAATCAGTGATATCACCGATTACATTCAAGGAGAAGCAGGTTCTTCTGCTGATGTAATTTGGGGTTATGGTATTGATGAGTCTCTTGGAGATAAACTTTCAGTTACCATCATTGCAACGGGTTTTAATTCAAACCCAAATACGGGTGTGAATCTTGAAAAAAAGGTAGAGCGTGTGAAGCATGACCTAGAGGAGCAAGCGCAAGCAAAAACTCCTGTTATTGCAGAAACGCCAAAAGTGGAAGAACCAAAAGCGGAAAACGAGCCATTCTTGAAAACAGCTTTTGTTGAAACGCCAAGACCACAAACACCACTGATGGATCAGCGCGTATTTGAATTTGAAATGCCTGTGAGTACTTCACAGCCACAGATTCAAAACGAAGTTGTAGAATCTGAAAAGCGCTATACTTCATTGGGAGAGGATGATGTTGAAGATGAAATTTATGCGGAAACGGAAATTGAGCAAGTGGAAGAAGCGTTTGAAGAGCCTTTCGTAAAAGCACCTATTGTTAATGAAGTGTCGCACGCAGAGCCAGAAGTAAAAGCACAACAGGCTCCTCAACAAGAGGAAAGAAAAGAATGGGAGCCATTTATTAAGGCGAGTTCGATTGAACAAAAGCCAATTGTAAATGAACAACCAACGTTCAAAACAACCACTCCTGCAAGTCCTTCAAGCCAACAATCTTATCAAGAAGATAGACCTTCAAGAGAAGAGCAAGCACGTGTTGCAAATGATAGACTTTCAAGATTGAGAGAGCTTAGCATGAAACTTAGATCATCTCATGGTATGAGTGATTTAGAAAATGAACCGGCTTTTAGAAGAAAACAAATTAGCCTTGAAGATGTGCCTCATTCTTCGCAGTCAAGCGCCAGTCGCTTTTCTATCAACGAAGAAGAGAACATGGATGGCGAAAAGAGAAATAGATTGAGCGGTGGGAATAAATTCTTTACCGATAGTGTAGACTAATCGTACGATAATTATTGAGTGTCTAACTCCGCTATTGGCTTCTGCCGGTAGCGGAGTTTCTTTTTTCGGCACTTTTCCAAACAATAGGATGCTTTTAGTCGTCCTTTGAGACAACTATTGACTTTCTGAGTTGTCTTTTTATAAAACTATACCCTATGCGTATTCATATCCTGCTAATGCTGGTTTCAGTATTATTCTTCTCGAACGCAGTTAAAGCCCAAAACTTTGTTTGGGGACAGAAAATGGGTAGCTCCAATTTTGATGTAGGTAGTGATATTGATACGGATAGCAGCGGTAATAGCGTTGTGGTTGGAACTTTTTATGCCTCTACCACTATAGATGCCATTACTTTAACAGCCAGCGGCTCATCTGACGGATTTGTTGCTAAACTAGATGCTTCAGGAGATGCTATTTGGGCTATTGCCATTGGAGGCATAGGTCAAGAAGATGTAAAGTCAGTTAAGGTGGATCAATCTACTGGCGATATATACATTACAGGAAATTATAGCGCTGCGTTTACCCTAGGCGGAACAGTGTTACCATATACAACTTGGGGAAACGATGTCTTTTTAGCTAAGTTGTCATCAACTGGATCCGTGCTTTGGGCCAAAGGATTTACAGGTACTTTTTCCGATTATGCTTGTGATGTAGCAATAGATGAGGCGAATGGATATGTTTATGCGTTTGGTGCCTTCGATTCTAATTTTACCATTGGTACAACAAGTTTCAATTCTAGTAACTTCCAAACAGATCTGTATTTAGCTAAATATTCTACGTCTGGCTCTTTTATTTGGGCTAGGCAGTTCATTGCTGGTGATGTATATACATCTGGTCTCGGTACTAAGTATGGTGGTATTGGTGTTTTGTCAAATGGGGATGTTGCAATTGCTAGCAACTTTAGAGGCTATATTACAATGGATGGCTTCAGTTTGGCAGCCACTGGAGGCAGCCAATTTAGTTATGATGTTTTAATTGCAAGAGTGGGTTCTGATGGAACTACTGTTTGGGCAAAAAATGCAGGTGGCTCTTCCACAGACTATGGTAATGATTTGGCCATAGATTCGGCAGACAATCTTTGGCTCACTGGCCGAACTGCCGGTGCTACAACATTTGGAACCATAAATCTTCCAGCATCAGGCACGTCAGCAGCATTTATTGCTAAATACGATTCTGCTGGAGTTGCTCAGTACGCATATCAGACAGGAGGCGGATCCATCAATGATGGAAACGGAATCGATGTGGACGCGCTAGGCAATGTTTATCTTATCGGGAGGTATTATTCAGCAATCACTTTTGGTTCAATTATCCTAACTTCTTCCAATACAGGTAGTAAGCTTTTCTTAGCTAAACTAAACGCTTCGACAAGCACTTGGGAGTGGGCAATTGGACCCGATTATAGTGGTTCTTATTCACCTGCCGAAGAAGGAAAAGCAATTGCGGTGGGTGATGAAGATGATGTTTTTTTAACAGGGATTTTTTCTGGCACCATCAAGTTGGCGAATCAAATATTAGTCACAGCTGGTTCTTATGACATTTTCATTGCGAAAGTTGGCGACTGCTCCACGTTAAGTGCTGGAATAAATACGCTTGGTTCCACAACCATTTGTTCTGGTGGATCAGTTGGCTTTTATGCAGATACGAGCTCTTTATATGAGTATCAGTGGTTGTTCAACAACGCCTCACTACCCGGTCAAATTAATTACAATTATTCCGCAAATCAAGCCGGTAATTATAGTGTGGTAATAGATAGCTTGGGATGTTTAGATACATCATCAGTTGTTTCCGTTATTGTAGGAACAACTCCAATAGTAACACAATCTGCATTAGGAACTTATTGCGAAAATGCGGCTCCATTTGCCTTGACAGGCGGTTTGCCTGCAGGTGGCATCTATTCTGGGACCGGAGTCTCAGGTGGTGTTTTTAGTCCTTCTGTTGCAGGTCCAGGCACACATCCTATTACATATACTTATACTAATAGTGATGGCTGTTCAGCAAGCGCTTCTCAAACTATTTCAGTCACAGCATCACCTTTTGTGTTCATGCTCGCCCAACCAAGTGTTTGTGAAGACGATACTCCTTTTGCACTTGCATCAGGAATACCAGGTGGTGGCATCTATTCAGGTACGGGTGTCACAGGCGGTCTCGTTTTTAACCCCGCTGTGGCTGGCGTTGGAACGCATAAAGTTTATTACACCCGAATAACGGGTTCGTGCTCTACCACTGATTCGGTAAATGTGGTTGTGAATGGAGTGCCAAATGTGAACATGGGAGCCTTAGCAGATGTATGTATCACCACATCGTTCACTCCTCTTATTGGCGGCACTCCTGGTGGCGGCACGTATTCAGGACCTGGCGTGAGCTCCCCATTTTTCTTTCCTTTAGCTGCCGGTGCAGGTGAACACAATATTGTTTACACAGTAACTCAAAGTGGTTGCTCATCTAGCGATACTGCAACCATTCAAGTAGATCTAGTTCCGAATCCAATCATGGCGCCATTACCTGATCTTTGTGAAAACGATGCTGATCTAAACCTTAATATATATGCATTTCCATCGGGAGGAGTTTTTACAGGTCCTTCGGTTGTTGATTCCATTTTCAGTCCACAAGTATTTGGTGCTGGAACGGATACCATCGTTTATACCATTGCAAACGCCTGCGGAATAGATACCGCAATGCGTCCAATTACTGTAAATCCCTCGCCAAATGTTTCTGTTTTGGCTTTTGCTCCAGTTTGTGTCGATGCAGGAATTCAATCTCTCAGTGGTGGTTCGCCACTCGGTGGAACTTTCAGCGGAAGCGGAGTAGTTGGTGGAACTTTTAACCCACAAACAGCGGGCGTAGGAACGCATACCATTACTTACACTTATACCAATGCGAGTGGATGTGCAGATAGCGCTTCAAACACGATTACCGTAAATCCACTTCCGGTGGTTACGCTTTCTGCTTTCGCAGATGTGTGTATTGATGCTGGAACACAAACCTTAAGCGGTGGTTTGC
>JANRBI010000153.1 GCA_030727625.1 Salibacteraceae bacterium | reverse complement strand
GGGTCTTGTTCTATAGCCGTTTGAAAGCTGGATAGCGCATTCAATGTATCGCGTAAAAATTTATAATTAAATCCTTTGAGCTGATAGGCGCGTGCATTGTGTACATCCAGTTTTAGTGCTTGGTTTAAGTAAATAAAAGAAGCATCAGCATCTTGAACCACCATGTAAAGCTCGCCAAGTTTTAAAAGCACGTCAATGTTGTTCGGGTCTAACTTGTTTGCTTTAAGCAGTGCATCTTTGGATTCGCGGCTTTGCTTGCTAATGAGTTTAAGGTCGGCAAGCAGAAGGTAATAATCGGCTTTGCTGCTGTCTAAACTCAACGCGCGGCCTACATCGCTCAAGCTTGAAGGCACATCTTTATTACCGTAATGAAATTTTGCGCGCTCAAAATAGAGGTCAGGATTGTTGGGCTGTTCTTTTATAATGGCGTTGATACTGTCTATCGGATTCAATCTTGAAGCTGGTGCAGCACCAGTATCAATTTTTGGTGTTTTATTTTGATCGCAAGCAACAACCAATGTTGCAATGCATAACAAGAAAACAATGCGTTTTTTCATAGCGTTCAAACATAAATTGAAAAGGCCGAACATCAAGCTCGGCCTTTTATCTTTTTAGAAAACGGAGTTTTAATCTTCTTTATCTGCTAAAATAGCTTTCGATACCCCATCTACCTTAAAGCTGTTAAACACTTTTTCTTCTAGCTCTTCAGCAAGTTCTATGTTGTCTTTCAGCAATGCTTTTACCGCATCGCGTCCTTGACCAAGCTTGGTGTCGCCATAGCTAAACCAAGAACCACTTTTCTTTATGATGTTTTGTGCTACACCAAGGTCAATGATTTCGCCCACTTTCGAAATTCCTTCTCCGTACATAATGTCGAATTCAGCTTTACGGAAAGGTGGTGCAACCTTGTTTTTCACAATTTTCACCTTTACGTTGTTTCCGATGATTTCTTCACCATTCTTTATCTGAGTAGACCTTCTGATGTCAATTCTGATAGAGGCGTAAAACTTCAATGCATTACCACCAGTGGTTGTTTCAGGATTTCCGAACATTACGCCAATCTTCTCTCTCAACTGGTTAATGAAGATCACTGTACACTGTGTTTTTGAAATAGATGCAGTGAGTTTTCTCAATGCTTGAGACATCAATCGAGCATGAAGTCCCATTTTGCTGTCACCCATTTCACCTTCAATCTCAGCTTTTGGTGTAAGCGCAGCAACAGAGTCAATCACTACCAAATCGATAGCACCTGAGCGAATCAAGTTATCGGCAATTTCTAGCGCTTGCTCACCATTGTCTGGTTGCGAAATCAAAAGATTTTCGGTATCGACTCCCAATGCTTCTGCATAAAAGCGGTCAAAAGCATGTTCTGCATCTATAAATGCTGCAATGCCACCTTGCTTTTGCACTTCGGCTATGGCGTGAATGGTTAAGGTTGTTTTACCAGACGATTCTGGACCATAGATTTCAATAACTCTTCCTCTAGGATAGCCGCCTACTCCAAGTGCGAGGTCTAATCCTACAGAGCCAGAAGGAATCACATCCATTGGTACTACCGTATCGTCACCCATGCGCATGATGGAACCCTTACCGTATGTTTTTTCTAGTCTATCAAGCGTTAGCTGTAACGCTTTCAGTTTTTCTTTTGATACTTCAGCCATAGTGGTTAATTGTTTTGTTAGGCGTTAATTGCCTCTAATATTTGTGCAGCGTGATCTGCGGTTTTTACTTTGTCAAATCGTTTTAAAACGTTGCCTTTTTCATCCATTACGAAGGTAATTCTATGAATTCCATCATACGTTTTACCAAGGAATTTCTTTTCGCCCCAAACACCAAATGCTTGTATGATTTCTTTCTCTGTATCGGCAATGAGCGGGAAAGGTAAGTCATACTTTTCAATAAATTTTTGATGCTTTGATTCTGTATCTGCACTTACACCAATTATTTCAATGCCTTGGTCCTTAAGCGCTTGGTAGTTGTCTCTTAAGTTGCAAGCTTCTTTGGTACAACCTGGAGTATCATCTTTTGGGTAAAAATATAACACCAATTTTTTACCAATAAAATCGCTTAAGCGAATGGTGTTTCCGTTTTGATCTTTTCCTTCAAATTGTGGGGCTTTTTCTCCTTCGTTGATTGTGTTCATTTTGCAAATTAATTTGGTTCACGTTTTAAAAACAAACGAACCCTTATTTGTTTCATAAGTACAAAGGAAACTTGCTCACAACGTAATCTATTTACATTCGGAAAATAATTATGGAAAAAACGTTTCAGATAGATGTCTTCGGAAAAGTTCAAGGTGTTTGGTTCAGAAAATACACGAAACAAAAAGCCGATGAACTTTCAATAGTTGGTATGGTTCAAAATATGGCGGATGGAAGTGTGCGTATTCATGCTACAGCAGAAACTTCTGCACTCAATTCTTTGGTAGATTGGTGTAAAACAGGTTCACCAAAAGCAGAAGTGAGTGATGTAAAAGTCGCAGAACTTGAACCATTAGAATTTCATTCTTTTGAAATAATAAGATAACGATGACAAAAAAGGAAAAAGCGGCATACGTGATTGAGAAATTAGAAGAATTGTATCCTAAAGTTCCTGTTCCACTTGATCACACTGATGCTTATACGTTGACTATCGCAGTGCTGCTTAGTGCTCAATGTACTGATGTACGTGTAAATCAGATTACACCTTCGCTTTTCGCGAAAGCCAATAATCCTTTTGATATGATCAAGCTTTCGATTGAAGAAATCAGAGAAATTATTAAGCCATGCGGCCTTTCGCCAGCCAAGTCGAAAGCGATTTACAACCTTTCTCATATTTTGATAGACAAATACGGAGGCGAAGTTCCTGAGTCGTTTGAAGGTTTAGAAGAATTACCGGGAGTAGGACATAAAACGGCTTCGGTGGTGATGAGTCAGGCGTTTGGTCATCCTGCTTTTCCGGTTGATACGCACATCCATAGATTAATGTATCGTTGGGGGTTGACCAATGGAAAAAATGTGGAGCAAACCGAACTTGATGCAAAAAAGCTTTTCCCAAAAGAACTTTGGAATAAACTGCACTTACAGATTATATTTTACGGGAGAGAATATAGTCCAGCGCGAGGATTTAAAATTGAGAAAAGCCCTATTGATCAAATAGTAGGAGTGAAGAAGAGATTGCCTATAGCATAAAAAAATCCCGCTCAGTGGCGGGATTTTCATTTTAATTTAAGTGATGTTCTATTAATCCGTGTCGTTTACTTTTTCTGACACTTATCGACTTCGAAAAGCCTAAGATTTTTTGGATTGAAAGCTCCGAAGGGCTTTTAGTATTCTTTTTCATTCCAAGTTCTTCGAGCAATGCTTGCTCTTCTGATTGTGAAAATTGAGAAAGAGAATTTAAAGAGTAGGTGTTCTTCATGCAAATGCTGTTTGGTTTGGTTAAACATGCATCAAGAACGACCTTTCTTTCAGATTATTACACCGCGCTTAAATTTTTATTGAGCAAGTGCGATGTTGTGTTCTTCAATAAGCTTTCGCAAATTGATCAAAGCATAGCGCATACGTCCCAAAGCAGTGTTAATACTCACATTGGTTTCTTCCGCTATTTCTTTAAAACTCATTTCGCTAAAGTGGCGCAACTTCAACACTTCCTTTTGCTCGTCTGGCAAAAATTCAATCAACTTATTGATGTCGGTGTGTATTTGATCTTCAATCATCACCTCGTCAATTGCTTTGCCGTCATCTTTGATCACATTAAAAATATCAAAGTCTTCACCACCATCCACAGTAGGGAAACGCTTGTTTTTTCTAAATGTGTCGATGACAAGATTGTGCGCAATTCTAAGCACCCAAGGCAAGAATTTGCCTTCTTCATTATACTGACCTCGTTTCATGGTGAGCACGGCCTTTACGAAAACATCTTGGAAAATGTCTTCGGCTAGTTGACCGTCTTTTACCATCATTTTGATGTAACCATAAACGCGGTCTTTGTGCTTGCGTAAAAGAATTTCGAATGCGGCTTCGTTACCAGCTAAGTACTGACTCACCAATAGGCGGTCATCATCCATTTTGTTCAACATAATATCAACCTTTAAGAGTTACGCAGAGAAAAAAATAATTCAAGGTAGATATGATGCTATAGGCTGATAAGTTTTTGGTTTATAGTCGTAAGACGCGCTTAATGAACGAATGGTTTGAAAGCTTATTGTGTACTTCTAAACTTTTTCTTCCAACGAATGTAGTAATCGACTTGGTACATTTGCAGCCGAGTTTCAAAAAATTAGTGAAAACCAGACCAGTGATGAGTGAATTAGACCAGCTTGATGCCAAAGAATACATCATAATTAAAGGTGCAAAAATGCACAACCTTAAAAGTGTAGATGTGGCCATTAAGCGCAATAGCTTTACAGTGGTTTCGGGCCTTTCAGGTTCGGGTAAATCGTCACTTGCTTTTGATACTTTATATGCTGAAGGCCAGCGCAGATACATTGAAAGTCTCTCTTCTTATGCTCGCCAATTTCTTGGAAAAATTGAAAAACCTAAGGTGGATTACATCCGTGGTATTTCACCAGCAGTGGCTATCGAACAAAAAGTAAATACTCGAAATCCAAGGTCAACCGTTGGCACCAGCACCGAGATTTACGATTACATGAAATTGCTTTTTGCACGTATTGGCAAAACATTTTCTCCTGTTTCTGGACTAGAAGTAAGAAAGCATACCGTAAACGATGTGCTCGATCATATTTTTTCGAAAGAAAAAGATAGTCGCTGGTTGATCACTGTTCCGATTGAATATTCAGACAAAAAAGACCTTAAAAAAAGATTGGAGCTGCTAGAGCAAAATGGCTTTACGCGAATTTTAGCCGATGGCAAAGTAGAGCGACTGAGCCAAGTGGAGAAACCTGATGCTACCGATTTTCATATCGTGATTGATAGAGTGGTGGTGAGCGATGAAGATGAAGGACTTAGAAATAGATTGGCCGATTCTGTTGAACTTGGTTTTTATGAAGGTCATGGCATTGTGCATTTGCGCCCATTTGATGCGCCAAACGAAGTGGAGCAGTTTTCAAGTTTGTTTGAATTGGACGGCATTCAGTTTGAAGAGCCAGATGTTCACTTTTTGAGTTTTAA
>JANRBI010000152.1 GCA_030727625.1 Salibacteraceae bacterium | reverse complement strand
GCCCGTCATACGTGCCAAATGGTGTTACCATTCGCGATGTAGAAATTAGCTCAATTGAAGGTTTACCAAAGGGAATTGAATACGAGTGTAATTCAGCAGATTGTTATTGGAAAGAAGCAACCTATGGAGCTGTTTGCTTAAAAGGCATACCAGTTACTAGCGGAAAATATGATTTAACAGTTACCGTAGAAGGTGTGGCAAATATGCTCTTCTTTCCGATGACCGTTAGTTGCACTTTAAAAGGATACACGATTCTAGTGGAATAATTTTATGAAGAAATACAGCGAGATACCTGGGCCAAAACTCAATTTGATCATCAAAGGCAGCGATGCGCTACAAAACACTCCTTTTGAATATTTGACAGCGCTAAATCAAGAATTCCCAGACATAGCCAGATTGAAGGCCGTTCATCTTGATATTGTTCAGATTACGAATCCGGATTATATAAGACAGGTTTTACAAACAGATCAAAAAAATTATACAAAAAGCGTTCAATACGAGCAACTTAAGTTGATACTTGGTGAAGGCCTAGTAACCAGTGAAGGTGATATGTGGAAAAAGCAGCGCAAGCTCATTCAACCTGCTTTTCACCGACAACAGATTGCTTCATTTTTTGATATCATGGTCGATTGCACCAACGAAATGCTTGACGAGTGGCGTAAAGCACCAGAGGGCAAAATTGATTTATCAGAACATATGATGAAAATAACCTTGCAAATCATAGGGAAAACCATGCTGAGCAAGGATGTAAAAAGCACTTCAAAAGAAGTGGATAAAGCATTGACTTTTATTATAAGGGCGGTAAACAGGCGCACTATGAAGGCGCTGAATTTACCTATGTGGCTGCCATTACCAAAGCATCAGGAGTTTGAAAAAAACGTAAAAGTGCTGGACAAAATCATCTATGACATCATAAACGAACGAAAAGTAAATGGTCATGGAAATGGTGATTTGCTTGATATGCTAATGCAATCTACTTATGAAGATACAGGCGAACCTATGCCAGACAAATTGCTAAAAGATGAGGTTATGACCATCTTTTTGGCTGGACACGAAACCACTGCAAATGCTTTGTCTTGGACCATGTATTTGCTTTCGCAGCATCCAGAATGCATTAAAAAAATAAAAGAAGAAGTAAGTAATGTAGCGCGAGGTGGAGAGATCACCATGGCGCACTTGCAACAGTTGGAATATACCAAAGCGTGTTTAAGTGAAGGCATGCGTATTTACCCGCCAGTATGGTTAATTGCAAGAAAAGCAATAGTAGACACCTCTCTTGGCGAATATGAAATACCAGCAGGAACCAATGTATTTATCACGCCATTTATAGTGCACACTCGGGAAGATTTATGGCAAAACCCAAACGCTTTCAATCCAGAAAGATGGTTTACGGAGGAAGTGAAAAAGATGGACAAGTTTGCTTATTTCCCTTTTGCAGCCGGACCAAGAATGTGTATCGGAAACAACTTCGCTCTCATGGAAAGTGAGCTCATCTTAGCAAAGATGATCCAAGCATTTGATTTTGAATACTTGAGCAATGTAGCTCCAGAAAAAGACCCAACAGTAACGCTTAGGGTGAAAAACGAAATACCGATGAAGATAACTGCTGCTCAAATAGAAATTGTCGCAAATGCATAATTATCAAGCAAATATGATTACCAACTTTTGGAATAAAAAGCTACTTATAGTTTTGCTATACGTAGGGTTTGTACTAAACTCATTTGCACAATTATCAGAAGATGATTTAAAGCCTATTCTACTAGAGGATTATACTGCAGAATACAACATTGGCGTCCAACTTCAGATTTATCAAGATTACTACCGCCAAGAAACCTTGGAACATGTGGCTGCGAATGGTACGTTTAAAGCCAACACAAAAAAAGCTGGTAATGAAGGTAATTCAGGTGCTAAAATCTGGTGCCGGTTCAAGCTAAAAGCAGCAGATGCTGGCCTTTGGTACTTAGAACTTGGAAATCCTTTGTTGAGTGATATTGAATTGCACGCAATTGGCTCAAATGGCTCAGTCAAGCGCATCGATTATTCAGCTTACAAAGCTTTTTCTGAAAGACATTTAGCAAACAACCTCTTCTTTTTCCCGCTAGATTTTGAAGCCAATGAAGAAAAAACGATTTACATTTCTTTAGTAGCTACTTATCCGTTAGACTTTCCCTTGTCGATAATGCAGGCCGAAACCATCATAGAAAAGAACCATAAACTGGATGTTTTTCATGGGATTTTCTTCGGATTTATCATTGTGATGGCTTTGTACAATTTCTTTCTATATTTCAGTGTAAAAGAAGAACTATACCTCTACTATGTATTCTGCATTGTTGGAATGGGCTTAATGATCGCGCATTTTACAGGTTATGCTTTCAACTTCTTGTGGCCTTTCTTCCCTACTATGAATCAATGGCCTGCAATTATGCCTTGTATCGGCATCACGTTTGCGTTTCTATTCACTACCAAGTTTCTGCAGCTCAGTAAAAACATGCCCAAGTTAGACAAGATCCTAAAAATGATGCTTGCCATTTTGTTGTTGTCAATCCCTTTAAATCTTGTGCATGTTTTAGGCGTTTTCGAAAGTCCGCTTCCTATAATCATCGCTGCTATAATTATTCAATTGATAGCAGTGATTTTAGATGTGACCTTATTTATTGCAGGTTTGACGATGTATAGAAGAGGCTTCTCCCCTGCTAAATACTTTCTGCTCGCCTGGAGCAGCTTACTAATTGGAGCTTTGATTTATGTGTTTTTAAATCTAGGTATACTCGAGCCTAGCTTCTTTACAAAATTCGCCTTAGAGATGGGCGTTGGTATCGAAATCACCTTCCTCTCTTTCGCACTTGCTGATAGAATAAATGTTTATAAGCGAGAAAAAGCCCAAGCACAAAACGATGCTTTTGCTGCATTGCAAGAAAACGAGCGCCTGATTGTAGAGCAAAACAAAATGCTCGAAGAAAAAGTAACAGAGCGCACGCGTGAATTAGACGCTAGAAATAATGAATTGACCGAGACGATTAACGAGCTAAAAGAAACCCAACAAAAGCTGGTTGAATCCGAAAAAATGGCTTCTTTAGGAACGCTGGTAGCTGGAATAGCACATGAAATAAATACCCCTGTTGGTATTGGTGTTACGGCAGCATCAGGTTTTATTGACAAAACCGAATCGCTCGCTGGTAAGCTAAAGGCAGACACCATGTCTAAAAAGGATTTGATGGAGTATTTAAACTTCATGTACAAGTCTTCTAAACTGGTGCTGTCTAACCTTCAACGCACTGCTGAGTTAGTAAAAAGCTTCAAGCAAGTTTCTGTAGATCAATCGGTTGAAGAGAAAAGAACGTTTGCACTTGGATCATACTTAAAAGACATTGTAAACACCATTGCACCAAAGTTTAAAGGCCAAGAAGTTGATTTTAAATTTGATTGCCCAGACAACATTATGCTGCACAGTTATCCTGGCGCTTTTGCTCAAATCATTACCAATTTCATGGTAAACTCAAGCTTGCACGCCTTTGAAGAATCGAATGCTGGAACAATTATTCTTACTGGAAGGCTGACGGAAAATGAGGTGATTTTATCCTATTCTGACAACGGAAAAGGAATGAGCAAAGAAATCACAGAACGCATTTTCGATCCGTTTTTCACCACCAACAAACAACACGGCACAGGGCTAGGTATGCACATAGTGTATAATCTAGTGACTCAAAAACTAATGGGAACGATAGAGTTGATTAGTTCTCCCGGAAATGGCGTAACATTTACCATCTCCCTGCCAAAATCTGAGGTAATTGAACAACATTAACAAGCAGCACAATGATAGAAGATTCATTATTTGACGAAAACGATTTTGACCTTTTTGGTCCTGAAGACAAACTCAACACTTTGGGCGAAAATGTGGAGAAGGATGCCATTCAAAAACGCAAAGTAAAAGTGCTTGTAGTAGATGATGATAAAGACATTCATACCATTACTCATCTAACGCTCAGCGACTTTGAAGCTGATCAATGGAAGGTAGATTTGATTGATGCATATTCTGGTAAAGAAGCAATTGAAATCGTTTCAAACACCAATGATGTTATGATCATTCTGCTTGATATTGTCATGGAAACCGAGCACGCTGGTCTTGATGTTGTGAAATATATCCGCGAAGAGCTTTTGAATGAAAAAGTAAAAATTGTGGTAAGAACAGGACAAGCAGGTCAACTTACCGAAGAATCAGTGAAAAAAGGTTTTGCGATCAATGGTTTTCAGCATAAAGCAAGCTTGACCGCCAATCAACTTAAAACAGAGCTAAAACATCAACTCGAACATTTTATCTAGCCATATCGCGATGGACATAAATGACAATTTATTCAACGACACCGATAGCCTATTCGCTGATGAAGACATCAATACCTCTGACATGCAATATGCTGAATCAGCATTAGAATCAGAAGTATCAGATAGTGGCGAATGTTGGAAAGTACTGGTTGTAGATGATGAAAAAGACATCCACCTCATGACTTCCTTGGCTTTAGAATCTCTGAATTTTAAGGATAAGAAAATTCAATTTCTCAACGCCTATTCTGCGCAGCAGGCCAAAGAAATTCTTTCAAAAGAAGAAAATATTGCCTTGATTTTGTTGGATGTAGTAATGGAAACTACTGATGCAGGTTTAAAGCTAGTAGAGCACATCAGGCAGACGATGAACATGCAAAACCTGCGTATCGTTTTGCGCACGGGTCAACCAGGTTACGCACCTGAAATGGAAGTGATTAAGAGCTTTGACATAAATGATTACCAAAATAAAGCTGAGGTCACACAAAACAAATTAATCACAGCTACCATTTCAAGTTTGAGAAGCTATCAATTACTACAAATGCTAGAAGACTACAGCCAAAGTTTAGAGCAAATGGTTGAGCAGCGCACTGTGGAAGTAATGAACCAGAAAACTCAAATTGAAGACCAACATCAAGAAATAAAATCGAGCATCACCTATGCCAAACGCATCCAAATGGCCATTCTTCCTACTGAAGAATACATCAAAAAGGTTGCGCCTAAATCCTTCGTGCTTTTCAAACCAAAAGATATTGTCAGTGGCGATTTTTATTGGTTTGAAATAGTGCCAAATAAGCAAACAAGTAAAGA
>JANRBI010000151.1 GCA_030727625.1 Salibacteraceae bacterium | reverse complement strand
GCATGGGGCTTTTTTGATTCAAAATAGCGAATGAGCAAGTCAATTGCTCAAACGTCAAAAGTTAAGTCTATGAATAGCGCCAAATGGAGATTAGTGAAGCACTACAAACCGCTGCGTTTTTATCAATCCGTATATTTCATATTCCAGTAGATAAATACCATTAGGCAAGGCTGAAACGTTGATTTCTTGTTGCGAACCAGCATGTTTGGCAAAACCCGTTTTTGCTTCTTGTCCATTGATCATTCGTATGTTTCTTAAAATGAATTCTTGCTCAGCAGTTAAGAGAATTATATCATTTGATGGGTTTGGGGAAATGAGAATTTCTGAAGACGATGTAACCTCTTCAATATTCCATGAACCACATGGTTCGGGCACAATTGTCATAAAATCTTCAATAGTATCACAGAAATTATAAGCCGTAAGATGAACTACCCAAGGGCACGGAAAAGCTGTGTCATTGGAGCCGAACCAAGGAAACTGATGAGTTGGATTTGCGGTTGAATCAAGAGCCGACCCATCTCCGAAGTCCCATAAATATGCGCTCGCGTTTAAGGCATTGCTCTCAAAAAGATAAAACGTTCCGGAATGAACCTCCGTGATATTCGCACTTACTGGTAAGCATTCAATAATGACACTATCGCAAAAAATTGTAGTATCCGTTAAGTCTAGATTTGATAGGCAGACTTCATAATTTCCCAACTCATTGTATGTGTGTAACCCAGGTGAAACAAAAGAAGAATCACCATCTCCAAAAGTCCAAAAGAACGAATCGGCTAAGGTTATTGTAGGGACAAAATGATAGCTGTAAACAGTGTCTACATTATCCTTTTGGATGGTAAATCCTGATTGAGAATAACACTGAAAGCGGCTGTCAACATAAGTAAAATGGAAAGTATGGATTTAATCATAGTGGCTGGTTTCCATCAAATTTAGTCATTAGTTGCTGCGCACAATGTTGATTTGAAGAAGCGTTTTATTTGAATGCCAAAACTTTACCCCGCAAAAAAACCCTTGAGCGCACTGCGCTCAAGGGTTTACTAAATACTAGTAACTAATTCCTAATCACCTTCCAGCAGCGTAGCGCTTAGAAACTTCGTCCCAATTAATCACGTTAAAAAACGCGTTGATGTAATCAGGTCTGCGGTTTTGATAGTTTAAGTAATAAGCGTGTTCCCAAACATCAAGACCAAGAATTGGTGTGCCTGTGCAACCTACACCTGGCATCCAAGGGTTGTCTTGATTTGCGGTAGAACAAACTTCTACTTTGCCACCAGCGTGCACACAAAGCCAAGCCCAACCTGAGCCAAAACGCGTTGCAGCAGCTTTCGCGAAAGCGTCTTTAAAAGACTCGAACGAACCAAATGCCGCATTGATTGCGTCTGCCAACTCGTCTGAAGGCGCGCTACCAGCGTTTGGTGTCATTATTTTCCAAAACAAGCTGTGGTTGTAAAAACCACCGCCATTGTTTCTTACAGCCGCATTGTTCATGTCTAATCCTGTAAGAATATCATCGATCGACTTGCCTTCTAGCTCAGTGCCAGCGATTGCGTTATTTAAGTTTGTTGTGTAACCTGCGTGGTGTTTTCCGTGGTGGATTTCCATGGTTCTAGCATCGATGTGTGGTTCCAACGCATCGTATGCATAGTCCAGTGATGGTAATTCAAATGCCATTTTTATTTGATTTTATATAGTTAAACAATGTATTTGTAACGCGATTTCGAGCAAAATTGTTCAGAATGAACGTGTTTCGAAATCGCCTAACTTCGTCTCAAAGATTTAGATTCTAATTGACTTAAAACCTAACTAAACATGAAAAAACTGTTATTGCTTTCTGCCATCCTTGCTATCACTGCCATAGCTTGCGGCCCAAGTGCAGAAGAACAAGCTAAAGCGCAAGCAGAAAACGCAGCAACTGTTGACCGTAAGGTGAACGAAATCATGGAAAAGCTAGAAAAGGAAGCTAAAGCAGCTGAACCAGAAGTAATGGAAAACGACAGCGCAGCAGCAGATTCTGCGGTGGTAGAGTAATTATCGCTCCACCGCCTTCATCACATACGGATCCATCGTGTTATAAATGCGATAGTAAACCTCATCGTCAAAGAGGCTGCGGGCTAAAATAGCTTTTACACGAGTGAGCATGCGGTCATGAGAAATTTGCCATTCGCTTTCATCAATAAACACATCGTTTTCTTGCACGTATTGCTTAAAGTCAACGCCAATGGTATCGATGCTCACATTGGCAATAAATGCATCTGCATCTAGGTTTTTGAGTTCGTTAAAATGCTTATCGCGATAAGCGTATACAAAGTCATTGAGCAATCCACGATGCACAATTTCGGCATATAGCCAAGTAACGCCTACAGTATCGCGTTCCATTTCAAAATCAGGCACAATTCCGCCTTTTTCGATACTGTCGTTTTGTGAAAACGAAGTGCTCGCAATGCTTTCGTATTCGCGTTGAATGTTTCTGCCATTTGGCGTGTAATAGCGCGCTACGGTGAGTCTGGTCGCAGAACCATCGCTCCACTCGTTTTCTTCTTGCACCAAGCCTTTGCCATAGCTTTTTCGGCCAATGATGGTTCCGCGCTTTTGGTCTTGAATTGCTCCAGCAAATACTTCAGATGCGCTTGCGCTAAATTGATCAATAATTACCGAGAGTTTCGTGTTTTCAAAACGTCCTTTTTCCGTAGCGAAGTAATCTTTTCTGGGTCTGTTTTTTCCTTCGATGTAAGTGATGAGCTTTCCTTTTTCAAGAAATTCGTCTGCTAAATCAATGGCTGCATCAAGCACACCGCCACCGTTGCTGCGCAAATCTATGATGATGCTGGTTGCTCCTTTTTCCCGTAAAGGGTAAACACGATCTTGAAATTCTTGGTAAGTGGTTTTCGCAAATCGCGCAAGCTTTACGTAAGCCGTGGTGTCGTCATACATGTAAGCCGCGTCAATGCTATGAATGGCGATGGATCCGCGGGTTAAATCAAAAGAAAGCCAAGCAGTTTGTTGAGGTCGTTTTACCTGCACTTGCACTTCGCTGCCCGATGGACCTTTGAGCAATGCCATCACGGTTTTATTATCGAGACCAGTGCCTGCAATGGTGTGGCCATTTACGCCTACAATTTGATCACCAGGCAATAAACCCGCTTTGTCGCTTGGGCCATCTTTTATGGTATTGATGACATAAATGGTATCGTTACGCAAGTTGAACGACACACCAATACCTTCAAAACCACCTTCGAGTGGTTCTTGCATGGCAGCTAAATCATCTTGAGAAATATAGTATGAATGCGGATCGAGGCGCTGAAGCAAATAAGCGATAAGTTCGTCTTCAAGGTTTTCGCGAGAAATGGTATCAACGTAGTCTTCTTCGACATAGCGCATGATTTGATCCATTTTTTGCCGAGCCTCGCTGCGGCCATCTTTTGCAAAAGGACTTTGCAATCCGCTTCCTAGCCAAACACCAATGGCCATAGAAATGGCGAGTAAAAATGGAAGACCTGCTTTTTTGTTCATGCGTTCGAAATACGAATATGGAAGTATTCGAGATTAAGACCGATGAAAATTGTATTTGTTCTCGTTAAAATTTGAAGTGTTCAAAGCTTGGACGGAGAATTAAGCTAGTTCAAGAACTGCATACTGAATACTTCAAACTGCTTACTTTCTAGGTAGGATCGGCAATCTGCTCTACTTTCAGTCCAGCTTTTTCAAGAAAATCAAGTCCACTTCTGTCTTTGTATGCTTCCATATAAACCAAGCGCTTTATACCAGCTTGAAGCACCAATTTGCTGCAGTCTTTGCAAGGCGAATGTGTGAGATAAAGTGTGGCTCCGTATGCATTGTTGGTAGTTCTGGCCACTTTTAAAATGGCGTTGGCTTCGGCATGCAACACATACCATTTGGTGTTTCCTTCTTCGTCTTCACACGAATTTTCGAAACCCGTAGGTGTGCCGTTAAACCCATCTGCAATAATGGTTGAATCCTTTACGATGATCGCGCCTACTTGCTTGCGTTTGCAATGCGAAAGCTTTGCCCACTCGGTAGCTAGCCTTAGGTATGCTTTATCGTATCGATCTTTCTTGGCGTTTTCGGGCGTGGTTTCGTTGCTGTTTTGCATGCGGCAAATGTAATGCGCAGTTTCGGTTCGTTGGTTGTTGGTGGCTTCGTGATTTTTTGGTTTTTAACGATGTTGAAAAAGTGAACGTGATGCTTTGATCGGCCTTGAATTAGATGAATTCACTTCTTGAAGTGAAGGCTTAGAGAATTCGGTTAGCTCCGAGGAACGAGGAGATCCACCGAATGAACTTAGTCTTTACAAAAAGAGTGGATTTAGCTGATTCAGAGCCTTGGGTTTTGCTCCACTTTTTGCCAAGAAAAAGTGGAAAAAGAAACTATTGAAAAATGGATTATACCATAATAATATGTGCTTTTATCCAAATGTCACCCTATGCTTCACGCCCCAGCGAGAAAGGTCGAAGGATAGACATTGGTGTCTTGAATTAAAAAATTTCAAAGACTTAACCATTGTAGCACTGCCTTATGGCTTGAAGCAAAAGGTCTGCTGCTAAAGGCGAATTGCTAAGTTCCACCACCGAAAAAACCACTTTTCAACCATTGAACACAAGACCATAGCCTTGTCTTCAAACCTTTAGCTTAATTTGGCTTCTAAATCGCAAAACCTATGAAACGAACACTTATTCCAATGGCTGGTTTAGCCTTATCTCTCGGCTTGCTTAGCAGCTGTGGAGCTGGCGAAACCAAAAATGCAGAAGAACCTATGGCCCAAACGGCACCAACAATTGCACTTGAAGATTTCTTCAAAAACCCTGAGAAAACGGATTATCAAATTTCACCTGATGGCAAATTCTACTCGTATTTAGCTCCTTTTGAAGATCGCAAAAACATCCATGTTCAAAATATTGAAACAGGAGAAACCAAGCGCGTGACGGCTCAAACTGACCGTGATATTGCTGGTTATTTCTGGGCAAATAATGATCAATTGGTGTATGTGCGTGACGAAGGTGGTAACGAAAACTGGTATTTAGTAGCAACAGATGTGGCTACTGGCGAAGAAAAAGCATTGACCAAAATGGAAGGTGTAGTAACGCAAATCATTGATGATTTAGAAGACTTTC
>JANRBI010000150.1 GCA_030727625.1 Salibacteraceae bacterium | reverse complement strand
TAGTATTTATTTTCCGCAACAGCATTTTCATGATTTCTTTTTTTGCTCAAGAAGAATGCAAAACGACTTGTTTTGGTTAAAAGTACAATAAGCTGTGAAACTGATAAGATTTGGAGTGAAAAAAAATGGAATGAACAATGCAGCGGGTTCGTACCTTTCATGATTATTAAACTATTTAAATTTTATGAAAACAATTTTTCTTGCTTCGGCTCTAGCACTTTGCTCTATTATGGGCTGTGCTCAAGACAAACAACCTAAAAGTCCGCCAGCTAATGTAAAAGCAACAGTTGCGGGTGTTGATGTAGAAATTCAATACAGCCAACCTTCCGTTAAAGGACGCGAGATTTGGGGTGATTTAGTGCCTTATGGCAAAGTATGGCGCACGGGTGCAAATGAGGCTACTACCATCTCTTTTAGTCAAGATGTGATGATTGATGGACAAGCATTGCCAGCGGGTAAATATGCTTTGTTTACCATTCCAACAGAAGATAATTTCACCTTCATTTTCAACAAAGAAGCAGAACAATGGGGTGCTTATAAATACAAGGAAAAGGAAGATGCGCTGCGCATTGAAACCGAAGCAAGACAGTTGAAAAATCAAACGGAAGTCATGACTTTTAAAATAAGCGATGACGGCACAGTTCATCTTCATTGGGATTATTTGGAAGCAGTGTTTACAGTAAGTAAATAGATCCTTGATATCAAGCCAAAGCAAAAAGCCACGAAATTTTCGTGGCTTTTTTTGTATTTTATTTTAAGAAATCTGCAAAGAGTTACGGACTCACCAAATTGATGCTCACATTGAAATAAAGTGGATTTGTCAACGTGTTTTGCATAGAAAGTGGCTGGTCTCCAAAAAATCCTCTATAAAAGTCTGTTCCATTAGGAACATTGTCCACATTGTACGAGTAGTTCACTCTATAACCAGCTTGAGCAGAGATCCAGAAAAAGCCAATCAATTGGCGCTCATACACAAATCTGAATCGCAATTCACCTCTCCTTATTTCAAGTTCATTAATTATACTATCTAAAGAATCGCGAATAATTGGACTTTGATTGCCTACTCTGTAGCTGTTGCCCTCCAACTCAAAACCGGCAAAAAGCATGTTTCTTGGATTTACCGTATATCGCACATGAGCTCGAGCCGGAAACAAAATTTCGGTTCCCCAAGTGTTGTTCATTGAGGTCCAATTGTAGAGAATAACGGGAATGTAGTTCAGTTCGCCTGCGCGATAGGTTCTAGAAACACCAATTGCCCATTGTTTGTTGTCGCTTGGTCGTTTACCCCAAAGAGCTGCCCCAGAATATCGATTGTATTTTAATTTCTGAAATTCTGGAATGGCAAAATCACCGTTCATATCGGCTGCCAATTGTATCAGAATAAAGGCCTTTTCACTCAAAGGCTTAAATATGGTAGAATTTAATCCAATCGAGCGCAGATTGTGATTTGCCAATGTGCTATGGAGTGGGTGTGTTAAGCTTGAAGCGTCCTTATAATCGTAGTTAATATCCCAAACTCTAGCTCCTAGCTGAACCACCAAATTGTTTTTAGAAATCACTGGAATATTAGCCTCTACTCTTACTCCATGCGTTGCGTTAATAGTTGCTGTTTCTTCAGGGTGAATACCATACATGCCCGCTGTCATGTCATATCCCATTTGGTAATCATAACCAAGGGTTATGAGTTTTGCAGGACTAATACCCTTGATTTTCGCGTTTGCAAATCGTTTTGCAGATCCGTCAACAAAATCAAGATTATCATAAATGCTATAGTCTTCTTCCTCTTCTACTATGGTTGAGTCTTCTTGAGAAAAAACAAAGGTTGGAAGCACCAAAAAAGCCAGCAAAAGCAGTTTTGTAGGTTTCATGATTTAAAGGCTTAGTTTCGGGTAGTCTATTATTTTTTGGGCGTTTGAAGTCTTTTCCAGATGTCGGTTCTTCCTAGCGCTGATACACCTATAAATCCTCGGATTTCAATCGTATTATCGTCCTTCATTTTTATAGTACAACTATAAGTATTTCCGTTTTCAGGGTCATAAATGGTTCCCTCTGACCATTCGTTTTCTCCCGTATAATTGAAATCTTTTAGGATTCTATAACCGCGCAATGGCGTAGAGCGCATTTTTTCGTCAGGGTTGTTTTGGTCTGTTTTCGGTTCATTTGTTTCAGGTTTGTTTGGCTCTTTTAGCCAAACTATTTTACCATAGTATTTACTTCCTATTTTCTCAACTTTTACCTTGGCTTTGCCGTGGCTAGGTTCCCAAACCCCAATAAGTTTATCGGCTTCTGCTTGTGAAAATCCTGCGGAGGCGGACATGGAAAACGCGAAAATTAGTAGCGCAGTTTTTAAGATGTTGGTAATCATACTATTTGTATTCAATGGTTAGGTTAAGGGTTAAATTCATTTTAAGTGCATCGCTGTAGTCATCCTCTTTAAAATCTAAATCTAGCAAGTACGTGAAGCTGTTTTCTTTGAAAAATGGCGCCATATCCGCCTCATCACTCACTACCATTTCTATGGCTTGAGAAGCGTTTGGTGAAATTGGGTTAAGAATGGCCACACTGGTCATTGGTGCATTGTCGCTAAGCACTTGAAGAGACGCGCTTGTGAAATTGCTAAAGCTTATATCCACATCATTTGGTATCGAAAGCCTCGCTGAAGAAAGTTTGATAGAAACAATGTCTTCTGATCGAAGCTCTTTATCAACAATTAGTTTTTTGAGATCTGGCTGGTAGTCTAGCGTAAAACTATTACCGCCAGCAAAATAAGGCCCTTCTGACGAGACAATAATGTCAATCGATTTTTGCTCTGTTTTGCTCGAAGTGCAGGAAATAATTAGAAATAATGAAAGTAAGAGAAATGAAAAAAGCTTGGCGCTTTGCTTTAATGGGTTAAGGCTCATTGAATTTTTTTTGAGCACTAAAAGTATATCGTGGATGGATTAGAGAATAGGCCTTTTCATTTGCATTATTTATGATAGTTATAAAGATTATTTATGATAAAATATAAAAAGCCAAGTTTTAGCTTGGCTTTTCATGTTAGTGCTAAATCAAGCGTTGGCAAGATTTGCAGATAGTTGAAATCAATCTTATCTAAACGGGTTGATACCTATTCGTGGTTTTCCCACCATTTTTTGGTGTGGTTGGCACCAGAAATATGAATGATTTCGCCAATTTTTGGATGAAAAACATTCAAACCAAGTTTTGCTGCGTGCGCAGTAAATCGTTCAATTGGATCTTTCCAATGATGCAGCGCCAATGCAAAACCAGCCCAATGCACCGCCATCACATTATTCGCACCCGCATCTTTACTTGCTTGCGCTGCTTCTTCAGGATACATGTGAATCTGATGCCATTGCTCATTGTATTGTCCACATTCCATAAATCCGAAATCAAACGGACCTAGTTTTTTGCCAATTTCTTGGAAATGATCTCCATAACCGCCATCACCGCTCCAATAAAGGTTGTGCTTGTCAGATTTCATAACCCAACCGCCCCAAAGCGATTTTGCTCGATCGGTTAAGCCGCGGCCCGAAAAATGGCGCGAAGGCGTGAACGTGAAATGAATGCCTTCAAAGTCGGCTTCATCCCACCAATCAAATTCTTGAATGGTGTTGGATGGAATGCCCCAAGCTTCTAAATGCCGACCTACGCCAAGCGCAACAAACCATTTTTTGGTTTTCAACTTTAGCTTATTAATGCTGTCCAAATCCAAATGATCGTAATGATCATGGGTCATTAGCAACAGATCAATTTCTGGAAATTGGTCAATCAAAGTCAACGAATTTTCTGAAAAACGCTTCGTTGCAAATGGTGCAATGGGCGAAGCATTTGGCCCGAGCATTGGGTCGATTAAAGTCGTTTTATTCATCCAACGCATAAGCACTACAGAATGTCCGTACCAGATGAATTTTGGTTCGTCACTTTCTGCAAGAAAAGCTGCTTTATCAAAAGCTTCTACAGGAATTGGCTGTTTGGGATTTCTACCTTTTTTGGCGAAGATCTGCTTGTAGATCAGTTTCGGCATTTCTTGAAAACTGAATTCCATGGTCGTTGTCACCAAGTTTTCGAACTTCCCGTTTTTCCAATTAGTAGATCGAGTGTAGCGGTCTTTGTCTGCTGCGCTTACTTTTCCGCCAAATTGAGTCTTCAGTTTCATAGGGTTTCACTCAGTTTAATGAGAGTGTTTAAGTAAGGCTTCAGATTATAATGCAGCATTGAATCGATTACTAATCCATAAAAACCAAAACCGATAAATCCGATGATTAGCCCACGATAATATTCTTGTGAAACGAAGAACATGAGTATGGCGCACACCAAAATGATTACTGGCCAAATGCGCTTAATCATGCTATAATTCCAATCATCTCTGCGCGCTTTTACTAGCTCTTGATTTACAGCATCACCCATAGAAGTGTTAGCAATTTCTGCGGTTTTGGGCGCGTGATTAGGGCGGCTAAACATTAGAAATCCGCCATAACCTAAGTTGATCAAAGTCGCTAGCACAATAGGAATGAGCATGCCTTTTAGAATAGGATTTTCTCCTTTGAGTATGAAGAAAACTGCAACGGCTAATACCAGCCCAAAGGCTAGCATAAGTTTTCCTTGAATGGCGTCTACCATTGCCCATTCAGAAGTGTGTTTAATCAAATCAATTTCCATGATCTATTTTATTGGAATCATTTTTTCATCGATCATCAATTGGAAAGAATCTTCCATGGTTTTGGCTAGGGGCAAAAATTGAATTCCAAGTTCTGATTTGATTTTATTGTTGTTTGCTTTCCACTCAATATTCACGTTGTTGCGAATGAATTTACGGCTAAAAAGCTTGTTTGCCATTGGCCCAACCAGCATCAAAAGCCATTTTGGCAAAACAGCGGTTGGAATAGGATATTTAGCACCATACTTTGGTTGAAGTGTTTGTGCCATATCGAACATATTGGTGTTATGTGCCGATGTTATGTAGCGACCTTTTGCCTTTGGGTTAAATCCAGCTTGCATGTGTGCCTCTGCCACATCACGCACATCCACCAAGCCAAGACCCAGTTTTGGTGCGCCCATTTTTAAGGTGCCATCGCCCACTTGCTTCAAAATGGCGTAGCTTTCAGAAGTAACCGATCCAGGATTAAGCGCTGGGCCTAAAATCAAACT
>JANRBI010000149.1 GCA_030727625.1 Salibacteraceae bacterium | reverse complement strand
TCTGTATAACTCCCACTAGAAGTGTAGGTTAAGCCGGTATTACTCCAAGTGTAACTGTTGCAAGCGGTAACTGGAATGCTTGTATTCAAAAGGCAAGGAGCATCAATTACAACATCATCTATGTAAAGCAACCATTCATCCGTTGTGTTAGAGTAGATGGAAACATAAACGGTTTGTCCGTTAAATGCCGATAGATCGTAAGAATAATTAGTGAAAGTCCCTGTGGTTGGAAAGACGTTTTGAGCAACGATATTCGTGAAATTCGCTGCTGAATTGCCTGTAGTAGAAACATAAACATCGAAGTCTTCTGGATAAGATGTGCTTTGATTTTTAGCCCAGAAACTAAATCGGTTAGAAACACCATTGGTTACGGTAAACTGAGGACTAATCAAATGATCGTCATGCGCTGTAGCGCTGTATGTAATGTTTGCGCTAAAACCGCCACCAATTCCACTTCCAGAGCTCACTGTCCAAGTATTGGCATCGCCACCGTTAATCACACTCCAACAAGGCGATCCGCTCTCAAAATCCATGGTATATGGAAACGATGTAATGGGTCCACACACGGTAGAAAAAGTATAAGGACCTGCCCAAACGCTGGTGGTTCCGCTGCCACAATCTGCCTGAACATAAAAATCATAGCTGAAACCAGTTGATAGACCTGAAACGGTGTATGAATTTGTAGTTACGGATGCTGAGGTTCCTGTTCCTTGAGAAAAGCCCGATAGGCCATATTCAATATTCCAAGCAGTTTCTGTTGAGCCAGCCACCCATGAAATGTCTGCTGAAGTTGCGCCAATGTTAGTGCCCGAAATGCTTGTAGGATAAGTACAAACAGAACTTAAATAAGAAGAAGAAAATAAACCTCTACCGTGAGTAGCGGCAATTACCTCCGAATCACTGGCGCGCATTTGAAGCATGTCTACTCTCACATTTGCTAAGCCCGAGTTTGATGGAATCCAAGTTGGACTAGCACTTTGAAAATTATTGGTAGACCAAACACCAACTTCAGTGGCTAAGATTACTTCATTGTTTGCAGTAGGATTCATTAAGCACCACCTTACAGGCATGTCTGGCAAGTTTCCTTCTTTTGAAACCCAAGTAGTACCGCCATTTGTGGTATACCAAACGCTTGTTACCCCGTAATTAAAGAAAGTAACGAGTATTTCATTTTCAGAAGTGCCAAACTCTATGGACGAAATGGATGCATTTGGAAATGAACCCCCAGTGATATTTGTTGCTGTAGGGTTTGTGCTGCTGTTTGCGTTTGATACTTTAAATAAATCTCCGGCAGTTGTTCCAACAAAAAGAGTGGTAGATGAAGTGGTATAGGGAGATACTTTTAAGTTGGATGCCTTGGCCGTCATTCCACTTATGGTGACAGTAGCCGTTGATGGAGAAGAACCAACGCCACTTACCCGATAAACCGAATTAACATCTTTACAGGAATATAATATGTTTTGATTGTCATCATAATCGGCAGGATTGATAAACGATCCAGTATTTTGATCTGCTAGCAGAGATGTGCCGAAAGAATTTCCAGAATTTGAAGAAAAATAGTAGGAATTGTAAACGTAAGATGCAATGGCTTGTGTAGCATTGGTTTGATCGATAAAACAATAAGCACCATCACCACCATACACTTGGGTAGTTGCATTTATTCCTACAGCTGAGTAGCGCTGTGTTCCGTTGTCTTGAGCTCCTGCCAAAAACACGTTAGAGCCAGAAGTTGGGCTCATTGCGCAGGCATAATATTGGGTTACATTGTAATAAGAAACATTATGTGAAATGGCGCTTGAAGAACTCGCGGCAGTTGATAACGAAGATGCATAGTATACACCGCCATCGTTTCCAATTACCGCTTGGTTATTGTTTCCTGGTCTAAACACGAAGGCATGCTGATCTGCATGCACTAGCGGGCAAGACAAACCACTCAAGTTGTTGTTGTTGCTCCATTTCGAGATTTGAGTCCAAGTAAGACCTGCATTCGTAGATCTAAAAAGATCTATTCCGCCCACATAAAGCACATTCGCGTCTGTAGGATCAACTGCGCAAACCAAATCATACCAAGCTTGACTTCTTGTGAAATCGGTATTTGGTATGCCTGTATCAGCATCTGCAGGTTCAGTGATCGCTGAGGAAGAAGATGAGCTTGTCCAAGTAGTTCCAGCATCTGTTGTTTTGATAATTTCATCTACTTGGCTCGAAGCCTCAACAATGGCATATACCACGTTACTGTTGCTTGGTGCGCAAGCAATTTCAACCCGTCTGTTTGTTCCTCTATCCGTGGCAATGGTCCAGGTGGTTCCATTATCAGAGTACATAACTACGCCCCCGCCATTGCCGAAGGAATTTGCTCTTGTTCCTATCCAAATACGATTATTAGCAGCTATTTCAATGTCAGCGGGCGCATAATAGCTATTGGTTGTGCCGGTGGTAGGCATTACTTGTGTAAAAGTTACCCCACCATTCGTAGAGCGAAACATACCTTGGGATGTATTTGTAAAACCTTGCCAAGTTCCTTGATAGTACATTTGACTTACGCCAACAAACAATACGCTGCTTCCGCTCTCATTTCTTACCACAAGGTCGTTCACGTAGTAATAGCTGTCAGTAGCCGATAGTTGAGAAAAAGATGATCCTCCATTTGTACTTTTCCATACACCCGCTCCGCGACTGCTTCCAGCCCCAAAACCTTCACCCGTTCCTACATATATTGTCTGACTATCATTTGGGTCAAAAGCAATAGCTGTTATTGCTAGATTATCCCAAAAATCATTTACCGCTATCCATTGCGATGATGCATTGGTAATGTCTGTATTATACCACAAGCCTCCGGTTACGCCACCAGCCCATACTTTTTTGTGCAAGTTATCATTTGGGTCAAACACTAGGGCTCGTGTTCTGCCGCCAACATTGCTTGGGCCGCGCTCAATCCAAGGAATAGCAGAGGATCCAGGAATGCCCATTTGATTGGCTTGGTATTGCTCTACCGTATTATATGCTTCAATTAATCTTTCTGGAGCGGGCCTGCCTAGCACAGGGTCAAGCGTTCTTAAAAAATCTTGTTCCCAAGCCAAGTCTGGTCTATCTTGCTTTGGTATCGCTTTTAGCTCTTGCTTAGTGTAGTGCTTTCTTTTAGAAAAAGGATGACTCTCCAAATATTCGGCATACTTGGCCCTATTTGCTGGGTTTGCAGCATCAAAATCTGGAACAATAATTACAGTGGTTTTTTGCCCTAAGATGGTGAGGCTTTGAAGAAAAACAACTAGGAAAAGTATCGTTTTGCGACACATCATTAGAACTTGTGTTTGATTGTTGGCACTGTTATTCCTCAATCACAGCATACCCATATCAAATGGATCACTTTAACACGTTACTGGTGCGAAAGTATCTTTTTTATTTGATGAGGTACATTATTGATTTAACAAGCGCCAAATAAGAATCTGACTTTCAGAAATTTCATTCGCTTCATATCAACTTGCCATCTATTCAAAATAGCATCTTTGCGCCATGAAAGCAGTGGTACTCATAAACGAAGGCGATGCTTCAAGCGCTTTTCAAATTCAAGATCTTCCAACTCCAATAGCAAAACCAAACGAAGTACTTATACAAGTATCTCATTTTGGATTAAACTATGCTGATGTAATGTGCAGAGCAGGTTTGTATAATGATAGACCTCAATTACCATGTGTTTTAGGGTATGAAGTAGTGGGAATAGTTGCTGAAAAAGGAAAAGATGTGCTTGGGTTTGAGAAAGGAGACTTTGTTTTAGCTTTCACCATGTTTGGTGGCTATGCTGAGTTTGCAGTGGCAGATTATCGTGGTATGGTAAAACTAGCTCCAGGAACAGACCCGGCTGCTGCAGCTGCTCTTGCCACACAATATTGCACTGCTTGGTATAGCGCATGCCACATGATGAATTTGTTGCCTGGTGATAGAGTGTTGGTGCACGCTGCCGCTGGTGGCGTAGGCACGGCTTTAGTTCAAATAGCGAAATGGAAAGGCTGCGAAGTATTTGGCACTGCAAGTCAACCTAGAAAACTAGATTACCTGAAACAACAAGGAGTAGATCACGCCATTAATTACACTGCCGAACCATTTGAAGAAGCCATAAGTAAGATTCTAGGCAACGAAAGAATTGATGCCGCATTTGATCCTGTGGGCGGCACAAATTTCAAGAAAACCAAAGCTCTTTTAGGCTCTGGCGGCCGAATTGTGACTTTTGGCGCAAGCGAATGGAGCAATACAAAAGGGAATATTTTCGATAAAATTAAATTGGCTTTTGGTTTCGGCTTTATGCATCCGATTGGGCTGCTTATGAAATCTCAAAGCGTGATTGGTGTAAACATGCTTCGTGTGGGCGAGAATAAGCCGCACTACTTACAAAAAACGATCAACGAAGTGTACGAGCATTACCAAAAAGGAATCTTGAAACCTACGGTTGACAGCGTTTACGAAGTAGCCAACATTGCCGAAGCGCATGCAAAACTCGAAAGCAGAGATACCATTGGTAAGGTGGTGGTGAAGTGGTAACGGTTATTTTAATGAATACATGAATTACTCTTAGTTGCTATCAAATTATTTTTTAACAGAGCGATGCAAAAAATCGGGACCAAGCGACTAATTTTTGATCATCCTACCAAGCGTCTTAAAACTTGTGTATAATGGACGCTTAATTCATTTAGTGGTTTGATTTAATTCTAATTTTACGCCTTCAATCAAGTTCTATTTGGAGCGGAATCAATATATAGAGTTTTTATTTCGCAAGTATTTTGATCAAATGGTCTTGCTTGCAATTGGTTATTTAGGTGACCCAGATGATGCGTCAGATCTTGTCATGAATATTTTTGACCGATTGCTCGCAAATCAGACTAAACTCGAGGAACTTTCAAATAGCAGCGAGGCAGAAATGAGGAATTATTTGATGTTGGTTACTAAGCATAGATGCCTAGATCAAATTAAAGTTGCTCAAAACAGGGTTAAGATTCACGGCTTTTTTAATATGATTTGGCTCAAAACCGATCGCAACAAATCCATTGATGCATTTGAAGAAGAGGCCATTGTGCGGATGAAATCGATCTTGGCTCCACGTGAGTCTGCGATTTTTGAACTTCACCTCAAGGGGTATTCAAATGAAGAAATTTCAAATGAGCTTAGTATATCTTACA
>JANRBI010000148.1:3672-5175 GCA_030727625.1 Salibacteraceae bacterium | reverse complement strand
ACAATCTTACCTTTGCGGCTCTTTTTTAAAATTGAAAGAAAACCATGTTTGAAAGTTTATCAGAGAAGCTAGAGCGGTCGTTTAAGATGCTAAAAGGTCAAGGTCAGATCACAGAGATCAACGTGGCCGAAACGATGAAAGAGATCAGAAGATCGCTACTTGATGCTGACGTTAATTTTAAAATAGCCAAAGAATTTACAGAAACGGTTAAGCAAAAGGCGCTTGGCCAAAACGTGCTTACGGCAGTTTCGCCAGGGCAACTTTTGGTGAAAGTAACGCGCGATGAACTGGCCGAATTGATGGGCGGTGAAGCGGTTGATCTGAACCTGAGCGGTAAGCCAGCGGTGATTTTGATGGCTGGTTTGCAAGGTTCTGGTAAAACTACGCACTCGGGTAAATTAGCTCGTTTTCTGAAAACAAAACGTGGTCGCAGTGTGCTTTTGGTGGCGTGTGACGTGTATCGTCCTGCGGCTATTGATCAGCTGCAAGTGGTGGGCGAGCAAGTAGGCGTAGAGGTTTATACCGAACGTGAAAACAAGAGTCCAGTTTCTATTGCAACCAACGCGATTAAATACGCTCAAAGCAAGGGTATCAATACGGTTATTGTAGATACTGCGGGTCGTTTGGCAGTGGATGCCGAAATGATGGACGAAATTGAAGCGATTAAAAAAGCGATAAATCCATCTGAAACGCTGTTTGTGGTAGATGCCATGACTGGTCAAGATGCTGTGAATACTGCAAAAGCATTTAACGAACGCATCGATTTTAATGGTGTGATTCTTACCAAAATGGATGGTGATACGCGCGGTGGTGCTGCATTGTCTATCCGTTCGGTAGTGGAGAAACCGATCAAGTTTGTTGGTCTTGGCGAAAAGATGGATGCATTGGATGTGTTTCATCCAAGCAGAATGTCTGACAGAATCTTGGGTATGGGTGATATTGTATCGCTTGTAGAACGTGCGCAAGAGCAATATGACGAAGAAGAAGCGAAGCGACTTCAAAAGAAAATAGCCAAAAACAAATTCGATTTTAACGATTTCTTGAGCCAGATACAGCAGATCAAGAAAATGGGTAATGTGAAGGATTTGATGGGCATGATACCAGGCATGAGCAAGGCCATGAAAGATGTGGAAATTGACGATGACGCATTCAAGGGCATTGAAGCCATTATAAAGTCGATGACCAATGACGAGCGCGAAAACCCACATGTGATCAATGGTAGCCGCAGAGCTAGAATTGCTGCGGGTAGCGGAACTTCGGTTACGGATGTGAACAAGCTTTTGAAGCAATTTGAAGACATGCGCAAAATGATGCGTATGATGAACGATAAAACGAAAATGGCGCAGATGATGAAGGCAATGAAAAACATGCCTGGTGCGCCAAAAATGTAGTGTTGATGCAAATTTTAGACGGAAAAGAAATCTCAAAGCAACTCAGAGATGAGTTGAAAGCCGAAGTTGATCAAATGACCGAGGCAGGCCACAGACCACCGCATTTGGCAGT
>JANRBI010000148.1:0-3572 GCA_030727625.1 Salibacteraceae bacterium | reverse complement strand
AAGCCGAAGTTGATCAAATGACCGAGGCAGGCCACAGACCACCGCATTTGGCAGTAGTGTTAGTGGGTAGCAATGCTGCAAGCGAAACCTACGTGAATGCGAAAATCAAAGCTTGCAGTGCCATTGGGTATGAATCGTCTTTACTTCATTTTCCTCCAGAAATTTCGCAAACCATGCTGCTTCACACCATTGACGAACTCAATGAAAATGAAGACATTGATGGGTTTATTGTGCAATTGCCATTGCCCGCCCATATTGATGAAAACTCGGTGATCAATCGTGTGCTTCCTGCAAAAGATGTGGATGGTTTTCATCCGATCAACGTGGGCAAAATGGCCCTAGGTTTAGATGCTTTTATTTCTGCCACTCCAGGTGGAATAGTAGAATTGCTCAGGCGCTATGAAATTGAAACTTCGGGCAAACATTGCGTGGTGCTCGGTCGCAGCAATATCGTTGGCGGACCAATGAGCATTTTGATGCGCAGAAACACGTATCCAGGAAATAGCACCGTAACCATTGCACACTCACGTACCCAAAACCTGAAAGAAGTTTGCTTGAGCGCAGATATTTTGATTGCCGCCATTGGCAAGCCAGAATTTGTGACTGCTGATATGGTAAAAGAAGGCGCGGTGGTGGTTGATGTTGGAATCAACCGCATTGATGCTGATAATGAAAAAGGCTACAAATTGGTAGGTGATGTTGCTTTTGACGAAGTGGCTGAAAAATGCAGCTACATCACGCCTGTGCCGGGTGGCGTAGGGCCAATGACCATTGCTTATTTGCTCAACAATACAATGATTGCTGCCAGAAAGCGCATGTAATTTCTTGTTTTCAACACTGCTAGCATAGATAACCTTTTTACTTGGCTGCTTTGCGCAATCGCTTCTTTTCGTTCTTTGTAAGAAGATGAAAACAGCACACAACGTAAACCTGCAGCCCTACAATACTTTTGGATTCAATGCCATGGCCGAGCGTCTGGTGCGTATTGAAAACACCAGCGATTTAGCACAGTATTTTGAAACAGAAGAACCCAAGCCTAGTTTGGTGCTTGGTGGCGGCAGCAATTTGTTGCTCACGCGCGATTTGGTAGGAACGGTTTTGAAGATTGAAATCCCAGGATTTGAGGTAGTGGCCGAAGACAAAGACGCGGTTTTTGTGAAAGTAGGCGCAGGCTATGGGTGGCATGATTTTGTGCTAAAATGCATTGAAAATAATTGGGCTGGCGTTGAGAATTTATCACTGATTCCGGGCAATGTGGGCACAGCGCCTATGCAAAATATTGGCGCTTATGGAGTTGAAATCAAAGATGTATTTCACGAATTAGAAGCATATATCATTGGCGATCGTTGTTTTGAATCCTTTGGGTTGAATGATTGCAACTTTGGCTATCGCGAAAGTGTGTTTAAGCGAAAGCTGAAAAACGAAGCCGTGATCGCTTCGGTAACTTTTAAACTGGCTAAAACACCAAAATTTAATACCAGTTATGGTTCCATAGAAACCGAGCTTGAACGCATGGGCGTGAAGGATTTGAATTTGCGTGCTGTGAGTGATGCGGTAATCAATATTCGTCAAAGCAAATTGCCAGATCCAAAGCAAATTGGCAACAGCGGAAGTTTCTTCAAGAATCCAGAAATTCCTACTTCGCAATACGAGCAATTACAGTTTGCTTATCCAAACATTGTGGGATACAAAGTGAGCGAAACCACTACTAAAATTGCCGCGGGTTGGTTGATAGAGCAAGCCGGATTTAAAGGCAAGCGCTATGGCAACTATGGTGTGCACGATAAGCAAGCGTTGGTATTGGTAAACTATGGCGGAGCCACTGGCGCACAGATTTTTGAGCTTTCAGAAGAAATAATCAGAGCCGTAAGTGCTAAATATGGAATTACGCTTGAGCGTGAGGTGAATGTGGTTTAATTTTTGTTGTTTCCGCGCAAACCTTAATTTATGAAACTGTCTTTTGCTTTTTGCTTAGTTATTTTGATGAAAACCACATTTGCACAAGATAACGCAAATGTGAAATATCCAAGTTTTATTGGAAGTCAACTTCAGTTTTCGAGTGCTTTTTTAAGAACACCTAAAATCGAGTTTTCACCTGCTCAGCCAAGATTTAGTTCTTCAGCGAGTAATTCTATGCAGTTTGGAATCGGCTATTATCAGCCATTAAAATATAGATTTGGTTTTTCATTATCACCTCAGTTTAGGGTTTTTGGATATAGAATAGAAGACATTTCTTTTTTCGAAGATCCATTGAGTGGCGATATAGAAACATCCAAGTTCGGGGAGACTCATTATGACTTGCATTTTGCGTTACCACTCATGTTTGTGAAGCAACTAGTAGTTCGTGATAGACACTTTTTAAATGTAGGAGTTGGTCTTGGGTTTAATTACCTTACGAGAAAACCAATAGAATCAATTGCCATTATTCAAACGGCAACTGATAGTTCTGGCAGTTTTTATGCAAATGAATTAAGGTTTTCTGAGCACGCACAATGGGCGATTGATTATCGATTGGAGCTTGGTTATCAATATATGCTCAAATCACAAAACACAATCGGTTTATCTGTTTTTGGTAGTTATTCAGGGTATAAGACAATTAATGGCAATTATTACGCGCAATTAAATGAAACTAATTATTCTTCGGGAAGCATAAATCAAACTTTGGCAAATATTGGAGCTGCTTTGACATTTGGTTATACGTTCAAACAAAAACGACTTGACACCCTAGAATTTCGGAACATAAAAAAAGAACCTCAAGAAGTTTATAATAGGTTGTGGGTGGAAACAGGTATATCTTTCTTGCATGTAAATCAAAGGATCAAAGAACCAAATTCTCTTTTCGAAACGGCATTTTATTCTCAAGTAAAATTTAATTTGGCCGTTGAGTTGGATGAAAAATGGAACCAGAGATATGGTTTTGGTTATTTACGGTATTGGGAAGTTGGGCCATCGGTTAAATATTTTCGATTGACTGGCGCTGGTGCATCAGGTATTTTTTCTGCATTTTTTACTACTGCCAGTTTTGGAAAAGATTTAGTTAAAACGAAAAGAGAAGGTTTTAAAATTAAGCCTTGGATTGGAGGAGCGGTTTCACTTTTTCCTTATGCTTTTACCGATAAAAATTACCCTGGCTCTGGCGGTAATGGCTCAACTTCATTTGATGGTGATACTATTTCATTTACTCATACGGATCGATATCCCAATCCATTTAACTTCTATGCGTCAGCTGCACTGGAATTTGAAATCAGGGTTTTTCGTGCCATGAGGTTTTCCATCACACCAAGCTACACGCAAGGAATGTTGAAGAATTCTGTTTCAGAATATACGTATGACTACAATGGCATTGAAACAGGAAACTTTGATCTTATTTCTAGATTATCACACACAGAACTAAGGTTCGCGCTAAAAATCCCGATTCACTATGGAAAGCAGGTTAACTAGCTAGCATTTGCTCAAATTCTTCTTCCAAGCCTTCTTCATACGATCCGTTTTCCATAGCTAGCATGTCTTTGATCAACATCACATCAGGAAAAATTTTGGCGTAAAACTCGTACACTTCTTTACTTTTTCCA
>JANRBI010000147.1 GCA_030727625.1 Salibacteraceae bacterium | reverse complement strand
TTGTTTTCAATGTGTTTTGGAACGTTTCTATTCAGCACCATTTCAAAACCTTCGTTGCCTACATTCCAAGACATATCTGCCTTGCCTTCAGGAATTAAAACGCTATCGAATCCTATCAATTCGGCCAATCCATTTCCTTGATCATTGTTGCTGATCACCAAAGCCGATGCGCCATCACCAAAGAGCGTAATGCTGAGCAGATTATCATCTGTGCTATCGTTTCTGAAATGCAAAGAGCACAACTCAACACACACCAAAAGCACGTTTGCATTTGCATTTGATTTGCAAATCATGTCTGCCAATCGCAATCCATGAAAGGCCGCGTAGCAACCTAGAAAATTGATTCCGTGACGTTTAATGTTCTTTTCAAAACCTAGCTTGTATGCTAAATCTATCTCTAAACCTGGAGCATAAATACCGGTGCAACTCACCACAATGATGTCGGTGATTTGCTCTTTCCGCACTTTTGATTGTTCTAACGCATCAAGTGCAGCCGTTTCTGCCAAAACAAGCGCTTCCGATTTAAAAACGGCTAATCTTTCGACTGTAGTCGGAGCTTTTTCTGCGTTTTTGAAAAGCACAGGTTCAGCATCTTGTTTGAAATCTTGAAGAATGGAATATTTTGAATCTATGCCCGATTCGCGTGACAAAAACTTCAGTTTTCGCAGGTCGGTTTCATCGGTTACGAAACGCTCCATAAACTGAACCAGTTCGGGTTGCGAATACTTGTGCGATGGGGTTTTATTGGCTATGCCTATTATTTTGCTCACTCAAAACGAATATACGGTAATGCATAAGAGCAGAAGAAAGAAAAGGTTCATACTTACAGAACCTATTTTGCTCATCATCATGGAGTTTTTGTAGTTGGCCAAGGTTGGATCTTTCCACACTTTTTGCGCCCATTGAGTAAGAAAATAGCCCGAAGGTGCGCTCACAGCAAGAAGCAACGCAAAAAGCCACCATTTATCTGAAAACATGACGAAGTAATAGAGGCAGCTTAGGTTAAAAAGTAAGAACATGATTCCCGCAAAAACAAACGTTCCTTTTATGCCCAGCAGCATGCTAATGGTTTGCACATCGTCATCTTTGTCTTGCTTGTGCTGATAAACCTGCGTGAGCGGATAACTTGCACCAATGAGCAAAGCCGAAATGATCACGCCAATAATGAGCTGAGGAGTGAAAATGAAACTTCCCGTCAAGGCAAATTGAGTGAGAAAGAAAATGAATCCACCTTGAAAAATCACAACTGTTAAGTAGCCGATAATTGCATATTTCTTGAGGCGAATGCCGCGATAACTATAAGCACGAGAGGCAAGTATATAGAGCAAAAGCAACGCAGAAAGTGTCCAAGAATAATAAAGACCCGCGAAGATTAATCCTGAACCATCAAGCAAAATAGAAACCCAAAACATTTGCTTTGGAACAGGTGCTGGATGTTCGATGCCGCCAATACTTTCCGTGTCTTGGTCCATGTAGCTGTTGTATCCGTTGCTGGCTGGGTAAAGCAGCAAGTGAAGTATAAAAAACAACGGAATTGGACTGTAGGTGAACGGATAAACCGCTGAGCAAGAAAACACAAAAACGGGGAGCAAGAAAAACGAAAAAGGCAAGCGCAAATGCGTGAAAATCTGTTTGAAGTTTTCGGTCATAATCGTCAAGATACGCAGAGGATTCGCTTAAGGTTTTTATCGCTCAGAGCGAAGGTAAGCGTTATGATCAGCAAAAATTGGAGCGATACAACGTAAGGAGATTCAAAAGGCATTAGTTTAGCACAAATTCAAAAAAGGAAATTGCTTTTAGGTTTTCGAATAGAGGAGCAAAACAATTTTGAAATTCCTTATTTCTGTATTTGTGGTAACAATTCGATTTTTCCCGTTAATAAACCATCTTTTTCTAAAAAGTGAAAAGCATTACGATTAAAAAAGGCCAAATCATTCAGCATCCTGGTGATGCTAATCCTAAGGTATACAAGGTGGTAAGTGGTTTGTTGAGGGTTTATGCTTTAGATCAAAAAGGTAAAGAGCATATTTTTCTATTTGGTCCAGAAGGTTGGATTGTAGCCGATGGCGTGCCCTTGAATGCGCCCGCGGTGCTATTTATTGATGCACTTGAAGATTCAACGCTTGAGGTAACAGATCGAGTACAACAAAACTTGGATAAAATAACGATTGACCCATTAATTAAGCGCATTTCAGTGCTCCAAAACCGCGTCATTATGTTGTTGAGCGCCAGTGCAATCCAGCGCTACGAACATTTTGAAGAAACTTATCCAAGCATTGTGCAGCGCGTGCCACAAAAAATGATTGCCTCCTATTTGGGCATTACTCCCGAAGCCTTGAGCAAGGTAAAAAGCCAGAAAGCAAAGTCTAAGTTATAGACCTGTTTCGTTGATTGTCATTTCTTAATCTAGGTTAAGAGTGGTTTTTAGGAATGTGAGAACATTTGATCTCATAATCTTAAAAACAACAAACAATGTCAACATTACACGAAACTCAAATTGGAAAAGGAAGAAAAATAGCTGGTTATGTTTTAACCATTTTACCTTCCTTAATGCTACTTATGTCTGGAATATTCAAGTTAATAGGAAGCGAAGAGATCGAAAAAAACATGTCTGCAATTCCTAATCTATTAGATTCAATTTTTGTAATCGGATTGGTAGAAATATTGGCCGTTGTGCTCTATTGGATCCCAAAAACCAGCAACATCGGGTTCTTTCTTCTAGCTTCTTACGGTGGTGGAATCATTGTAGGTGAAATCATCTCAGGTCAACCTCCCGTTACTGGAATCATCATCACCACAATGATCTATGTGGGCACTATGCTCAGAAAGCCTGCTCTTTCTGGACTAGGAATTTAATTGGCTAAAAGCATTACGATTCTTTGGGCTCCTGCTTCTAAAAAATTCAGAAGAAGGGGCCTTTTTTTGTTTTGAAAATGCAGGTTTATGAAGCGTTAAAACAAGTTTATTCAACTTATTGTGTCTATGGAAGATGTTTTTGAGATAATTTCTCAAATGGTTTTTTGACATATATATTCGCTCGCAGAAAGGAAATCTGTACCGAACTTATTTAGAAAGCAGCCAATGAATCAAAAGATTTTAATCAAGAATACAACCATTGTAAATGAAGGAAAATCGTTTGTTGGCGATGTACTTATTGCCGATGGATTGATCAAGCAAATTGGAAGTATGGCGGTCGAGCCAGATTTTCATGTTGTGGATGGGACAAACAAGCATCTGATACCAGGAATTATTGACGGGCAGGTTCATTTTAGAGATCCAGGATTGACGCACAAAGGAGATTTGTATACCGAGAGCAAAGCTGCTATTGCAGGTGGTGTAACTTCTTTTATAGATATGCCAAATACAGTTCCTAATATCTTGAATGTAAAAAGTTTAGAAGAAAAAAATGAAATTGCTTCAAAAAAGTCTCTAGCCAATTACGGTTTTTTTCTGGGTGTAAATGGGGATAATATCGATGAGGTTATCGCTACCGATACAAGCCAACTTTTAGGTGTTTCGGATGATGGTTTGTATTTCACCAAAAAGGGAAACTTACTGGCTGATAATCCTGAAACCATGGAGAAACTTTTCGCAAATTGTAAATCTATCATTGCCATTCACTCTGAAAAGGAAGTAATTGTGGAGCAGAATGAAAACACTTTTAGAGAAAAATATGGGGAAGATGTTCCCGTAAAGTTTCACCCGATAATCAGAAGTACAGAAGGTTGCTATGAAGCTACAAAGCGAGCTATTGAATTGGCAAAGAAGCATAATGCGCGCTTGCATATTTTGCATTTGACCACCGAAGCCGAAACCCACCTTTTTCAAAATGATATTCCGCTTGAAGAGAAAAGAATAACTACAGAGGTTTCGGTGCACCATTTGTGGTTTTCTGATCATGACTACGACCGATTGGGAGTTCTAATTAAATGGAATCCAGCTATCAAGACTGAGAAAGACAAACATGGTTTAATGGCAGCATTGCTTGATGATAGAATTGATATTATAACCACAGATCATGCACCTCACACGCTTGAAGAAAAGCAAAAAACATACTTTCAATCTATGTCGGGCGCGCCAATGGTTCAGCATTCGCTCAATTGCATGTTAGAGTTTTACAAGCAAGGACAGATTTCACTCGAAAAAATAGTAGAGAAAATGTGCCACAATCCAGCGAAAATGTATCGAATGGAAGGCAGAGGATTTATAAGAGAGGGATATTATGCAGATTTAGTTTTGGTAGATTTAAACAGTGATTGGACTGTACATAAAGACAATCTTTTGTATAAATGTGGTTGGTCTCCTTTAGAAGGAACCACTTTTCAAACAGCCATCACGCACACGTTTGTGAATGGCCATTTAGTGTTTGACCATGGCTCGTTTAATGAAAACAAAAGAGGCTTACAAATAAAAGTTTTGCAGTCTTACTCCTAAAAGAATCGAATATCAATGTTTCAGGGAAGAAAATTGATCGTAGCTACAAAACATCAAAAAGAGAGCGTAATTGCGCCATTGCTGGAAACAGCGCTTGGAGTACAATGCCTTACCAATCCAGCATTTGATACCGACAAATTGGGAACTTTTACCGGAGAAATTGAGCGAGTATTAGATCCTATCCAAACAGCTCGACAAAAATGCTTGATGGCGATGGAGCTAAGCCAGTGCGATTTGGGTGTGGCAAGCGAGGGCTCTTTTGGCCCACATCCTTCTATGTTTTTTGTAAGTGCGGATGATGAATTTTTGATGTTTATTGACAAGAAAAACAACCTAGAAATCATTGTAAGAGAGATTAGTACAGAAACCAATTTCAACGGAAAAGAGGTGCTTAACTGGCAAGAATTGTTGGCTTTTGCCAATTCCGCTAAGTTTCCATCACATGGGCTAATTCTTAGAAAATCAAAGCATGAAAATGAAGGCATCGTAAAAGGAATTACGGATGAAAATACTTTGAAAGAAGTGTACAGTGCTCTTTACGAGAAATACGGTTGTGTTTATGTTGAAACAGATATGAGAGCTATGTTCAATCCCACGCGAATGAAGGTGATTGCGGCTGCTGCAAGAAAATTAGTGGCTAAAATAGAAACGGTTTGCCCTTGCTGTGGCATGCCCGGTTTTGGAGTTACAGATGCTAAAAAAGGCTTGCCATGCGGTTTGTGCGGTTTGCCAACTAAGTCAACACTTAGTCATAT
>JANRBI010000146.1 GCA_030727625.1 Salibacteraceae bacterium | reverse complement strand
CCCACAAAGTAGCATAGAAAATTTTCAGGATCAGGATAATCAGCCACCCAGCCATTTCTCCAAAAAGCTGCCTTACCACCTTCAGCATTATCAAGCTGCTGGCCCATAGGCAATACTTCAATATTGATTTTGATATTCAAGTTCTGCTGAAGCATATTTTGAATAACCTGCGCTATGAGTTCATAGTTTGATCCTCCACTAGATATTTCTAAAGTAAGCTCAGGAAACCCAACTCCGTTTGGAAAACCTGCCTCTGACAGCAATTCGCGAGCCGCCATAGGATCAAACGTAAACCCCTTTATCTGTTTATAATCATAACCCGAAAACGCTGGCGGCACAAATCCATAAATAGCTGGTGAACCCTCTCCTTGAAGTGTGTAATTAACAAGAGACTCTCTATCTACGGCCATATTAAATGCCTTACGCACCTTTACATCCGAAAAAACTTCGTTTTGATGTTTAAAAGCGTAGAAATGAACACTCAAGCTTGGCATTACTTGAGGCTTGAAATTTATGTTGGCTCCATTTTTAGCTTCAGACAGATCTGACATTACATCAGCATACATCTCGATTGGAAGGGTAAAAATCATGTCTAGTTGTCCCTTCTTAAAATTTAATAATTCAGCTTTTTTGTCCTTAACGAAGCTAATTTCAATGGCATCTAAATATGGCAATTTGTTCCCAAACTCATCTTTTTGGTAGTAGTTCGGGTTTCTCTCTAAAACAGCAATTTCATTAGGCTTGAAGGCCTTGATTCTAAAAGGTCCTGTACCAACGGGGTTCACACCAAATTCTTGTCCGTAATATTCTTGCGCTTCTTTAGGAAAAACATAAAACCCATTATGACCAAGAATATTCAAAAAACCTGCGTTCGGAAAACTTAGACTTATCTTGATTGTGTACTCATCAATCAATTCAACGCCTTCAATTTCTTCTAATGGATGGTCAGTATCTTGGCTCTCTGAATATGCACGTGCGCCTTTAATTCTATTGGCTGCAACCCAAAACATACTATTGTCAGCTTTTGGTGTGCACAATTGCTTAATGCACCACACAACATCTTCTGCAACCACGTTTCTTCCAACACCATCCTCAAAACAAGGATCATCATGAAACAAAACGTCTTGTCTTAAATGAAATGTCCATTCCGTAGCATCTTTATTGGTTTCCCAACTTTCTGCAAGCGCAGGCCTTGGTTGCAATGTGGCCTGATCATACTTTACCAAGCCTTCATACACTTGGTTTGCAATGCGATAACCAGCGACCTCAGTAATATTTAAAGGGTATAAACTTCTAACATCACCTACTTCGTTGATTCTAAAGACTCCACCATATTCTACTCCACCTTGTGCTAATTGAGCCACTTTTGGTTTTTCTTCGTGGCCGCAACTCACCAAAATCTGAGAAGAAAACACTATAAGGGATAAATAAATGGCGAATTTGACTTTCATTATAAACACGTCTTTTAACCTCATTTTATCTCGATACAAACCGTTTACTCAATTATCAGAATAGAGTTACGTTTAATCATTTCATTTTAAGCTTTAAACCAAGATTCAAAAATTCATAAATAACATTTGAACTATTCTTTGTATCGCATATTAACATTGAATCTCAACACAAAGATGATAGTAGTAAAAGGGCTGATTATAGGCGTTTTGCTGATTTCATGTATTTATGAAAATGCCCTTGCACAGCCATTTGGAACAACCAAAGCTAAGGTTATCACTGCTATTCAGGACTCCATATTGTTTGATAGCCTGAGTGTTGCGAATGATGGATTTGTGTTGGTAGGAATTGACTCAGGAGATTACGCAGTAGATTTTGCGCTTGCGCTCCTTGTTTTAAACACCAAGAAAATTTCTCTCCCCGTCACTTTTAAGGTAAGTTACAGAACATTTCCTTTTAATTTTTCTACGCCCATTCAAAACAAATCGACCGACATGGTGCTTGCCAGTCAAAAGATTTACAACCCATTTTTATCAGATGAGAAAAGCAGTAATGGAGAGTTGCTTGACCTAGGCGACATTGAAAAACGGGGAAGTATTTCGCGTGGTGTGGCCGTTGGCAATAGCCAAAACCTTTCGGTCAATTCAAGTTTAAACCTTCAGCTGAATGGTAGACTCAATGAGCGATTTAGCCTTGTAGCAGCTATTACCGATCAAAACATTCCTATTCAACCCGAAGGAAACACGCAGCAACTGCAAGATTTTGATCAAGTGTATATTCAAGTGTATGATGATAAAACCCGCATCACAGCAGGAGATTTTCAAAGCATAAGAAACGAAGGCGGATATTTCATGCAATTCAATAAAAAGCTACAAGGTGGGCGCGTTGAATCAGTTTTAAATCCGCTGAAAAACGACACCAGTGCAACCCTTTCGCTTGAGGCGAGCGGAGCGGTTTCTCGTGGAAAATTCGCCCGACAAACCATTCAAGGTGTGGAAGGCAATCAAGGGCCATATCGTTTGCTTGGCGAAGACAACGAACCTTTTATTGTTGTGCTTTCGGGCACGGAGCGCATTTTTATTGACGGCCGATTATTGACGCGTGGTCAAGAAAACGATTATGTGATCAATTACAATACGGCCGAAGTCACTTTCACAGCTAAAATGCCCATTACCAAAGACCGCAGAATTGTAGCAGAATATCAATACAGCGATCGGAATTATGCCCGCTCAATGATCTTCGGTCAAAGCGATTTTCAAACCAAAAAATGGAAGGTAAATGTTGGGATTTATTCTGAACAAGACGCTAAAAACCAATCGCTTCAGCAAAACCTAAACGATGCGCAAAAAGATGTTTTAAGAAGCATTGGCGACAGCACAAACCTAGCAGTAGCCTCAAGTATTGACACCGCCACATATTCGCAAAACCGAATTCTGTATGAACTAATCGACACGTTTGCCGTGAATGCAAACACAGGCGATACGCTGCTTTACACCAATATTTTAAAGTACTCTGATTCGCAAGAAAACCAACTTTATCAAGCAGCTTTTTCAAATGTGGGCACCGGCAATGGCGACTACCAACAGAGTGCTCAATTGGCTTTGGGCCGTGTTTATGAGTGGGTTGCGCCCATCAATGGCGTGAAGCAAGGAAGTTTTGCGCCTGTGGTGAAATTGGTCACCCCAAAACGTAAGCAAATGGCTAGCATTTCGGCTGCATATCAGCTTACTGAAAACATTGAAACAAGCATTGAATTCGCAGCAAGCAACAACGATATCAATACTTTTAGTTCGCTTAACAATAGTGACAATTCGGGAATTGGTGTAAAAGCTCGGGTAAAAGGTTTTCAGCCAATAAACAAGCAATGGCGGGCTATAGGTGGGTTAGATTATGAGTTTGTTCAACGCAATTTTGCACAAATAGAACGCTTTCGCGGAGTAGAGTTTGACCGTGATTGGAACATCAGAAACCTTGAAATAAAAGACAATCAAAACATCATTGGAGCGCAACTTGGCGTTGAAAAGCAAAAAGAGCTGTCTGCTATTTATGGTATAAAATCGTTTAATGCTGGAGGTGCTTTTAGTGGAATTCAGAACGAAATTGACCTGAAAACGAATCTAAAACACTTGATTTCGTCCTATAATGGCAGCATTATCAATCAAAATGGCGATTTGATCAACAGTCAATACATTCAGCATAACACTTTGATTAAAGTGCCCATTCGGAAACTAAACCTAGGCTATAAAGACGATTTTGAAGAAAACTTGCGTTACAATCCACAAAGCGATAGCTTAAGCAACTTGGCTTATAGATTTTGGGAATGGGAAACATCTATCACCAACGCTGATACTGCCAAAAACAAATACAAACTTTCGTATGCCGAACGCACCGATTGGCTTTATGATACCACCCAACTAAGCAAGGCAACGTTTGCGCGTATATATGGATTTGAAAACAGCCTTAACACCATTCCAAATTCGGTTTTTAATTTTCGATTGAACTACAGAACACTCGATATATTAAATGATGAAATCACGAGTCAAGAACGTGAAAACACCTTGTTATCAAGGGTTGAATACCAAGGCCGATTTTTTAAAGGAACCATTACTACAAACACGTTTTATGAAATAGGTTCAGGGTTAGAAAACAGACGCGAATACATTTTTATAGAAACTACTCCAGGCCAAGGAACTCACATATTTATTGACTACAACGACAATGGCCAGAAAGAGCTTTCGGAATTTGAATTAGCGGTGCAAGCCGACCAAATTGCCTCGGCCAATTTTGTGAAAGTGTTTGTGCCAACAAGTGATTATATCAAGGTATTTACCAATCAATTTTCGCAAGCACTGTCCATCAGGCCAGCTACTATTTGGCGTGGAAAAAAAGCATTGCTCAAAGTAATAAGTCACTTTTCAGATCAGTTTAGTTATGCCGTTGACCGGAAAAATCTGGAAACCAATTTGCTCGATCAATTCAACCCATTTTCATTCAACATCTCTGACTCACTGTTGCAAAGCACCAACTCAAACTTGAGAAACATTTTCTACTTCAACCAAAGCAATCCAGTGTTTGGAGCAGATGTAAATTACCAACGCGTAAGTGGCAGAAACCTGCTCACAACAGGTTTTGAAGAGCGACAAACAGAAAAGTACAGCACTGGATTTCGTTGGAATTTCACTCAAATATTAAGTTTAGAAACACGAGCAGAGCAAGGCACAAAAACCAGCAGTAGTGACGCTAGCGTTTTGAGCTCACGGAATTTCAACATCAATTATCAGCAAATAGAGCCGAAGCTCACACTACAACCCGGCACCAAGTGGCGATTGAGCTATGCATTCAACTTCAAAGAGCAGCTGAACACGCTCGAAAATGAAAATCCGTTGATTGGCAGTGAACGAGCTATTTCGCGCAAGCACTTATTAGAATTTAACCTGAGTTCGCCAGAAAAAGGCAGCTTGATTGCCAACGCAAGCTTGGTGCAAATCAACTACAACGGCAACGCAAGCAGTGCAGTAGGTTTCGAAATTTTGGATGGTTTGCAGCCCGGACTTAACGCCACTTGGGGTGTGAGCTACCAGCGCGTGCTGGCCAACAATTTACAAATCAGCATCAACTACAACGGCCGTCAAAGTCCTGGAATAAATATGATTCATACGGGCGGTATTGAAGCACGAGCGTTTTTTTAAATTCGTTCGCAATGCAAAAAGACTTCTTCGATTCTGTGTACCAAGTGGCGCGGCTTATTCCTGAA
>JANRBI010000145.1 GCA_030727625.1 Salibacteraceae bacterium | reverse complement strand
TTTTTGAATTTTGCTCGGCCCTCGCCACGAGTGTAATCATAAGCCACTACTAGGCTGTTTCTGTCAAGAAGCACACCTTGAAGTCGGCCGTAAGGGCAAACGGTGGTGCATACCTGCTCGCGCATCCAAGCAAAAACGCCATAGAACAAACCAGAGAAAATAACCATGGCCGAGAAACCGCCCACGTGTTGCCCAATAGGCTCAGTAATGATTTTGAAAAGCTCTTCGCTACCAATAATGTAAGCTAGAAAGGTGTTGCCAATGGCAAAACTGATGACCGCGAAAATGAAGTGCTTGAGGGTTTTCTTCCAGATTTTCTCTTTGTCCCAAGCTTGCTTATTGAGTTTGATTTGTTGTTTCCAATCGCCTTCGATGGCGTATTCAATTTTTCTAAAAACCATTTCCATGAAAATGGTTTGAGGACAAACCCAACCACAAAACAAGCGGCCAAAAACTACCGTGAATAAGATCACAAACACAATGCCTGTGATCATAGCAAACACAAAAAGGTGAAAATCTTGTGGCCAGAATACGTTTCCTAAAATGATGAATTTACGCTCAAGCACATTGAGCATAAGCAGCGGCTGATCGCCAATGCGAATGAATGGCCCGCTAAAAAGAAATGCGAGCAAGAACCAGCTTAAAATGGTTCGTTTAGTGAACCAAGGTCCTTTTGGTTTTTTGGGGTAAACCCAAATACGTTTTCCCTTATCATCTACCGTAGATAGATGATCGCGAAAGGATTCTGTTGTTGAGTTATCTGACATGATAGCTTTTTGTTTGGTGAGTTTTTGGTTTGTGTCGTCAGATTTCTAATCCATACCTTAGAAACTTTGGCGTTAGAAAAAGAGGGTCAACTTTCAATTAAGTTGGGGCATAAGCTGACCCTCCGTTTAGGGTGATTGAATCGTTAGTCAACCATGGTGATTTCGCCTGTGGCGGCTTCGGTGGTTGAAGTAGTTGTGCTATCTGCAGGCGTTTCGGCCGGAGCTTCTTCGCTAGCAGCGGTTTCTTCTTCGTAAAGATCGCCTTGTGGTTCTTTAGCGTTTGCGGGGTTGCTTCCTCTCAAACTTTTGATGTAGCTGGCCACTTGCTGAATTTTTGAAGGAGAAAGTTGAGCTTCCCAGCTTACCATTCCTTTAGCAGGAACACCATACTTGATGGTTCTGAAAATATCGGTCACTGCTCCACCATTTATCCAATATTCATCGGTAAGGTTTGGACCTACACCGCCTGGCATACTGCCACCGGTTTCGGCATGGCATGGAGTACAGTTCAACTTGAAAATTTTAGCACCAGCAGCTAATGATGCTGCATCGGTAAGCAGCTCCACATTGTTTTCGTCTACCGTGTAAGTTTGGGTAGCCATAAACGCTGTTTTTGCTGTTTCCGCTTCATCCATTTCAGCAAGGTATTCTTGTGCTGAAGAAGGTCCACTGCCCACTATGTAGTAACCAGAATAGAGGATTGCAACTACGATAGATAGATAAAATCCGTAGAGCCACCAAGGTGGAAGGTTGTTATCTAATTCTCTGATGCCATCGTATTCGTGATCTGTCATTACATCTTCTTCTTGATCAATTGGCACAGCGTCAGTAAGCATAACGTTTACCTTGTCTATCCAAGATTCTGGCACTTTTCCTTCTTCGTCTTGAATCAGCATTTTGAACAAGCTGTTCAACTTTACTACCAAGTAAATGAATGCTAAAAGCAAGAATAGGTTAAGCGTTATCAAGGCTAAAAAAGCCGTGTCATTCAAGCTCACAAGTGAGTCGAATTTTGCGTCAGTAGCCATTAATTGGCCAGAGGCGCCCACTAAAATCAAGGTTGCAATAGCAGCAGCGGTTTTGTTCCAGCGTGCTTGCCATATTTGCTTGTTGGCAGCAATGCCTTTGATTACGTTGGCAATGATTAAGATTGCCAATAGCTGAAAGCCTGCAAAAACGGTGAGCACTACAAGTAGTGATTCGTCTGAAATGCCCGTTGATTTTACAAGCGTAGTATTTGCCCAAGCAGCTTGAGGCGCAGCAGTGATTAAAAGCGCCATAAAAGCAACCGCGCTCTTTCTGAAAAATGTGTTGGTTTTCATGGCGGTATTATTCATTTTCGGTTAATGGAAGTTGTTCTAATTCTGCTACATAGCTCTTCTTCATAAATATTACCCAAGCCAAAAGCCCGATAAAAAAGCTGAAGAATATGATGAATGAAATCAACGGATAGATCTCAATACCAGCTATCGTTTCTAGGTGATGTCCTATAAGTTTCAACATGACTTTACTTTTTTAGTGGTTATTGTTGAGCTATTGGTTCAGTTTCAATATCGCGGCCTAAGCGCTGCAAGTAGGCGATCAAGGCAATGATTTCTTTCTCTTTGCTGATCGTATATTTTTCAGCTGCAAGTCCATCTGCAATTTGCTGACGTTGTGCATCCAAATCTGCCATTGCTTGCCCGTCTTCGTATCCATCAGGATAAGGAACACCCAAGGTGCGCATGGCAGCAATTTTTGCATTGGTGTTATCTACATCCAAATCATCTTCAAACATCCATGGATATGGAGGCATGATTGAACCTGGACTCATGGTGCGAGGATCTAACATGTGGTTGTAATGCCAGCTATCGCTTTTGCGAAGTTTAGAACTACCCTCACGCGCCAAATCTGGACCCGTACGCTTGCTTCCCCACAAGAATGGGTGATCGTATACAAACTCGCCTGCTTTGCTGTATTCGCCATAGCGAGCGGTTTCGCTGCGGAAAGGACGCACCATTTGTGAGTGGCAATTGTTACAACCTTCACGGATGTACAAGTCTCTACCTTCAAGCTCAAGTGGAGTATAAGGCTTCACGCTGCTGATGGTTGGGATATTGCTTTTCACCAATGCGGTAGGAACAATTTCTATCAAACCACCAATAGATACAGCTACTACTGCAAGCACAGTCATTACCAAAGGCTTGCGCTCAAGCACGCGGTGCCAGTATTCGCCAGCGTGTGCTTTGTATACGCTTGTAAGTGGAGCGGCTTCTGCTTCTTCGTTTTTCACAAACACACCGGTTTTAGCGGTAGCAAGCAAGTTGTAAACCATTACAAATACACCGATGATGTATAGTGTACCACCAAAGGCACGCATGGCATACATGGGTAAAATTTGAGTTACAGTTTCTAAGAAGTTAGGATAGGCCAACATGCCTTCTGCAGTAAATTCTTTCCACATCAAACTTTGAGTGAAACCTGCCCAATACAATGGAATAGCGTAGAAAATGATTCCTAGCGTTCCGATCCAGAAGTGGAAGTTGGCCAACTTGGTAGAATACAATTTGGTGTTCCACATTTTAGGGATCAAGAAGTAAAGCATACCGAAGGTTAAGAAACCATTCCAACCCAAACCACCAATGTGCACGTGAGCAATGGTCCAATCGGTAAAGTGACTGATGGCGTTTACGCTTTTCAAGGACATCATTGGCCCTTCAAACGTTGACATACCGTAGCACGTAATGGCTACCACCATGAATTTTAAAACAGCATCATCTCTTACTTTATCCCAAGCACCACGTAGTGTGAGCAAGCCGTTGAGCATACCACCCCAGCTTGGTGCAATAAGCATGATTGAAAACACCACACCTAAACTCTGAGCCCAGTCTGGCAAAGCAGTGTAAAGCAAGTGGTGTGGGCCAGCCCAGATATAAATAAAGATCAACGCCCAAAAGTGGATGATTGAAAGTCGGTAAGAATAAACAGGACGATTGGCAGCTTTTGGCACGAAATAGTACATCAAACCTAAATAAGGTGTGGTTAAGAAAAACGCTACTGCGTTGTGTCCATACCACCATTGCACCAATGCATCTTGCACGCCAGCATACCAGCTGTAGCTTTTAAATAAAGTAACAGGAAGCTCAAATGAGTTGAAAATGTGAAGAATAGCAACCGTAACAAACGTGGCGAGATAAAACCAAATAGCCACATAGATATGGCGCTCTCTTCTTTTGATAATGGTCATGATCATGTTCAAACCAAACACCACCCAAATTAGAGCAATGGCAATGTCTATAGGCCATTCAAGTTCAGCGTATTCTTTACTGGTAGTAATACCGAGTGGCAGCGTGATGGCTGCAGCAAGAATGATGAGCTGCCAACCCCAAAAGTTGATGTTAGAGAGCGTGTCGCTCCACATCCGCGTTTTGAGCAGGCGTTGCAATGAATAATAAACCCCAGTAAAAATTCCGTTTCCTACAAATGCAAAAATGATTGCATTGGTGTGAAGCGGACGTATTCTACCAAAGGTGATGAATTCGATGCCAGCATTAAGTTCGGGAAACACCAACTCCAGCGCAGCGGTGAGCCCTACTAACATGCCAACAATTCCAAAGACAACACTCGCAATTAAAAACTTGCGTACTATGCCGTTGTCATAACTAAACTTGTCTAGTTCCATGTTTATTTAGAGGTTATAGGTTGAGATTTTTCTTTTTTTTCATCGTCAAACAGTATTCGAACTGCGGGGCTGTAGTCGTCATCATATTGGTTGGTTTTGATGGCCCAGATAAAAGCGCCAAGAAATCCTAAGGCTATTATCAGGCTGACTACGATGTGTATGATCATTACGCTCATTTAGCTCTTTGATTTATGTTGACAAAGGTGACCTTGGTGATTGGGCGGCAGAATGACTCATGTTTGCAGCCAATCTGACTTTTATCAGGTTTGTGTGAAATTTCGTTAAGATTATTTTTCGCTTGCATCAAAAGCCCTGTGTTTTCTGGCCTAGAGTTTGTTGATTGCAACGCCTTTCATCTCCATCAAAATCCAATGATTATGAAGCATCTCGCAATTGCGTTTTGTCTGCTAACTAGCTTTTCAGCCCTAGCTCAGGATGTTACTACCAAAAAAACCATTCATATAGAACCTTATTTGGCTTTGAGTTACGATGCGTTTTTTAAATCACTCGTGCTTAAATCGCCTGATTGCTCTTTAGAGCATTTAGCAGATTTTCCTTTTGAATGGGGATATCGGTATGAGCTTAAAGTGCAAGAAACTATTTTGGAAAACCCACCGATGGATGGAAGTAGCTTAACCTACAAGCTGTTGAAAGTTGTTTCAAAAGAACCGACAGATTCAGATTTTACCTTTAAGCTCAGGCTTGAAAGTGATACTTACCTCGGGCCTGGCGAACAGGAAAGCACGTTTGCGGTGATCAACGATAGTACCTATCGCTATTTTGACACAGTAGAT
>JANRBI010000144.1 GCA_030727625.1 Salibacteraceae bacterium | reverse complement strand
GCACGAGAATTTTACATCAGAAAAGGATATGAAGATGTGATGTTTAGCCAAATTTTAAATCATCCGCTTAGCACCGAAAAGAAATACAAATACAGTGATATCGGCTACTATTTTGCGCTTAGAATCATAGAAATGCAGAGTAAAATGCCCATGGATATGTTCCTTGATTCTGCCATTTATCGCCCGCTTGGTCTGAGCACCATGACTTATAAGCCGCTCGAAAAATTTGACAAATCGAGAATCACACCAACAGAACTCGATCGCGATTTTAGAAATCAATTGATACATGGCGATGTCCATGATCCGGGAGCAGCCATGCTAGGCGGTGTTGGTGGACATGCAGGTTTATTTTCGAATGCAAATGACTTAGGAATCCTAATGCAGATGTATTTGAATAGTGGAAATTATGGAGGCGAGCAACTTATTGACTCCACCGTTTTAACTGATTATATCCGCTGTCAATTTTGTGATAATGAGAATCGCAGAGGTGCTGGTTTTGATAAACCGTTGCGCGATGCAGGCAGCGGGCCAACATGTGGTTGTACTAACAAAGAAGCTTTTGGACATCAAGGCTTTACAGGCACGGTTACTTGGGCAGATCCTGGAGAAAATGTTGTCTATGTGTTTCTTTCAAATAGAGTTTATCCAAGTGCCAACAATAAAAAATTGGCTGAATTAAATATCAGAACCGATATGCAGCAAGCCTTTTACGATGCGGTCAACAAAAATCGTGAGCTTGTGAAGAACGATTCACAGAATTAACGCTTTGTTATTCTTACCAAGCGCAATTAAATGCTTCATTTGCTTCAAGAATGAAAATCGGAATTGTTTGTTATCCCACCTTTGGTGGAAGTGGTGTTGTGGCTACCGAATTAGGCCTAGAAATGGCAGCAATTGGCCATGAGGTGCATTTCATAAGCTACAGCATGCCAGTGAGATTAGACCCATATGCATCTAATGTTTTCTACCATGAAGTGGTGGTTACTGATTACCCTCTTTTTGACTATTCGCCCTACGAATTAGTGCTTACTTCAAAGCTAGTAAGCGTTGTAAAAAACGAAGGTTTGGATCTTTTGCACGTTCATTATGCTATTCCTCATGCTAGCGCAGCATACATGGCACGTCAAATATTGAAGTCTGAAGGCATTCACTTGCCCATTGTAACTACGCTTCACGGCACAGATATTACACTATTAGGAAAAGACGCGAGTTTTGAACCTGTAATTACGTTTGCCATCAATGAAAGTAACGCGGTTACCGCGGTTTCTAGCAGTTTGAAAAATGATACGCTTGCTCACTTTAAAGTGAACAGACATATTGATGTTATACCAAATTTCATCAATCTAAAACGGTACGAAACATTGGTTTCTAATGGTTTGAGAGAGCGATATGCGCCTGATGGCGAACCTGTTTTAATGCATGTTTCTAACTTTAGAAAAGTGAAACGTGTAGAAGATGTTGTTCGAGTATTTTCTGGCGTGCGATCAAAAATAAAAGCGAAACTTTTGCTTATTGGCGATGGACCTGATCGGTATAACGTGGAACAAATGTGCCGACAATTGGGTATTTGTGGCGACATTCATTTCCTTGGGAAAACGAAAAATGTAGAACGTGTTTTAGCGAATGGCGATTTATTTATACTCCCGTCAGAAACCGAAAGTTTTGGACTTGCCGCCTTGGAAGCAATGGCTGCGGGCTTGCCAGTAATCTCTAGCAACAGCGGTGGATTACCCGAGGTAAACGAACATGGATATAGCGGCTATTTAAGCGATGTGGGCGATGTAGAAGACATGACCAAAAATGCATTAGACATTTTAGCAACTCCTGAAACACTCGATCGTTTTAAGAAACAAGCACTTCAACAGGCCGAAAAATTTGATCTACCAAACATTTTACCCATGTATCTTGATTTGTATGCATCTTTATTGAAGCCTTTGGTATGAAACTTGAAAACAAACGATAAACCAATACCATCATGAAAAAGTCATTATTCGTTTTAGCCGTTTTTGGAAGCCTTGTTTTAGCATCATGTTCACAATGCTATGAGTGCACATCTGTAAGCTACGTAACCGATGGAGGCGGCAATGTGGTTGATACCACTACTACATCAAATGATATTTGTACTGCAAGTACAGACGAAATCACCAATCGCGAAGCCGATGGTGAAGTTTGCCGAGTAAAATAAACCTAGTTGAGGATAAAACCGTTTTCGATACTGTTTTCTTGACGATGAAGTAGATTTAAATACTTCAAGTTATTCAGAAGAATTTTTTCACGCTGCTCATTACTTTCTGTAATGAGCAGTTTTATTTTGTCTTCATTGCTCATAGCCATGCTAGCAGCCACATCAAGCATGCGGTAATGCGCCATTTGTCTTAAAGGCTGGTTACTGCCATATTTCAAGGAAATATATTCTCTAAAAACAGACAAAAGTTCATCCGAAGCAGGACCATCGAGTTTCAAATTTTCACGATAAGTGAACACACCACCTGGGTATGGTTTACCAGGATACGTATTGTTGAATTGCAACAACTCACCTACTTCAAGCGCTTCAACAATCACATCCGATTCGCCATTTTCATACTCCTTTGTCACTTTTAGCAAGCGGCATTCGCTTACCAAAGTCAAGCCTTTTTCTTTTACCGTAAAAGGAAGGCCAAATGTTATGTTCTCAATCCGTGCCTCAGTAAAAAGCTCTTGGTACCGAGGCTCAAAAATGTGCAAAGGCAATTGCTCGCCCGGCAACAGAAAAATGTTGAGCGGAAAAAGAGGAATGTGTGTGCCTTTACTTGTCATAGTGCAATGTAACAGTAGATTGTATAAAAGAGTTCGCAGATTAAAATAAATCCCACACTTCTTCTTGGTGCAAATAGCCTCCTTTAATAGTATTGGTGAGCACAATCACGCATTTTGTTTTTTCTTGGTTAAACCAAAAATAGGTTCTGAAGCCGCGCCACCAGCCATTGTGAAACACCAAACGGTCTGTTTCTATTTGCTTACTGCGCCATCCAAGTCCATAGTGCGTCTGATGATTTGCCGCTACCAACGGACTCATGGCCAATTGCAACAAACTATCACTCAATAAGGTTGGGTTTTGAAGTTGCTGATAAAAGAGAAAAAGATCATTGACCGAACTATATAATCCTTTATCACCCACTACTCCATTCAAGTAAAACGGATGTTTATTATCACCATTTGGATAGTGACCGTAAACTTTATAATCTAAACATGTTTTTTCTCTTGGATTCATGTAACCAGAATTGCTCATTCCGAGTGGTGAAAAAATTTCATCGCGCATATAATCAGCAAAAAAGCGACCGCTAATTTGCTCAACAATACTTGCGATAAGCGCATAATTTGAATTGCAGTAATCATACATTTTACCGGGTGGATGGTAGGTTGGGATAAGATCTTCTTCAAAATAGCACTGTACCTCTGCATTGGTAATAATAGAATCTGGATTTGCCCAAAGGCTATCTGTCATGTAGAGATAATTACCAATTCCGCTGGTGTGGGTGAGCAATTGAAACAGGGTAATTTCTTTGTTCGAAAACAAGGGTAAAATATCTGCAACCGGAGTTTGAACAGAAATATGCTGCTGTTCTAACAAATGCAACAAACCAAAGGCTGTAATAGGTTTTGAAACCGAAGCAAGCTGGAATGCATCCTCAAACTGAAATGTGTCTTTTTCAGCTATGCGCGGGCTGCCGTGTTTATACCTAAAAATACTGTCGCTGTGGTAAAAAAGCGCCACACCATTAAAATGTTGGTAGTGCGAAAGCGAATCGAAGTAGCTTGTAATTCGGGCATTCGTAGAAGTTGAAAAAGCAGTTTCTGAAGGCTCGGGTTCAATTACTTCAATCACCTCTGCCTTTCTAGAAGCTTCATTTTTACAGGATAAAACTCCAATTACAAAAACAGCTAAAAAGAAAAAGCCCCAAGTATTCGGGGCTTTCCATATATGTTTCGAAAGGCTTATTGAACCTCTGAGCATATGCATATGTAAGTTGTCACATCACCTGAATCACTCGAGAACTCAATGTTGCATCTATCTTCAAAAGCTCTTAAATCTCTGTTGCTTCCGCAGATATCAGAGTACGGTTTTACTGTATCTAAAACAAGCGAGTCATCTGCTGTGGTTGCCCGCGCTACTCTGCATTCATTGCACGTTTTGCAAGAGCTTATTGCAATAGAAATTACAAAAGCAAAAAGAATAAAGAAGACGTTTAATTTCATGGTTCAATGATACGCAAAGCGCTAAAAGTTATTGCAGTAGAAAGGGTTAATTAGTTTACTTCAGTGCAGCTGCATGAAAAACCATCATATCCGCCATATTCAGTAGCACATTTTTGTGCATTGATTTCTAAGTCTTTAGACTTTCCACAAACCTCATCATAGGTGTGTCTTACCACATTGTCTTGGTCTTTAGCTTGGCAAACCTGGCACTTTGTGCAAGCATTAAACGAAAAAGACATCGCCAAAACTGATATTGAAAAAAAGAATGTTTTCATATTTAAAATCTTAGGGAACAAGGTACTGCGAAAACAAACGCGTGTTGAGCGCTGCTCCCACCCAAAGGTGTTTAATTTCAGACGAATCTATCATCACCATGGTAGGAAATGTTCCATCAATGGCTGCCAATATATTTCGGTCTTTAGTTGCTTGCGGATTTAAGTGCTGAATGTTGGTGAGTTCAGCAAACTCTTCTACTCTTTTTGGATGTCCATAAACCAGAACATTCAGGTGACTTTTTTCAGCATCAAAATTCATAGCAGAAATAGTAGAAGCCAATTGTTCGCAATGTTTACACTCAGCAAACATGACCAAGAAAAGCTGCTTTTGTCCAAGATCAATTTTGTTGGTGGTAGCTAATTCTTCGAATGGTGTGATAGAATTATTTCCAATTTCTTCGCCTAAGGTTTTTGGAAACGGACTTTGAAACAATAAGTAAATCAATGCACCATAAGCCAACATTGGAAAAGCAACTGCCGTTTTGTGTTCGCTTTTTCTATTAGAAATGAAAAGCAATAAAACTGCGAAAACCGCAAAGAATGCGTTCTTAATCAGACTTTGTATGGCATCTAGAGGAATTAGCTCTCCAAAACAACCGCAGTTTTCATCACCAGCACCAGACGTAATTTGAATCATTAAGTAGACTGAAAATGCACCGAGTAATCCCAGTGATGCTAGTATCGACTTTCTAAGTTGAAACCCAGTTATAATGGCCAAGCCAAGTGCAA
>JANRBI010000143.1 GCA_030727625.1 Salibacteraceae bacterium | reverse complement strand
CAGGGTGAGCGCTTAAGTCCTTTTTTAAATCGCTTATGCTTATGTATTTAAAAGCTGCAACTTCCTCTGGATTTGGTTTTATTTCATTTTCGTAAATCCCAGTAAAAACATGGTCAAATTCATGTTCGGTCAAGCCTTGATCAAGCTCGGCTTTGTAAACAAAACTGAACTGATGGTTGATATCACAATCAAAGCCCATTTCTTCTTCTAATCTTCGGTGTGCAGCTTGTTCAGCGGTTTCGTTTTCGCGTGGATGACTACAACATGCATTTGTCCACAATCCACCGGAGTGGTATTTTGAAAAAGCCCGCTGATGAATCAACATTTCGTTTTTTGAGTTGAAAATAAAAACCGAGAAAGCTCTGTGTAAAAGCGCTTTTTCATGGGCTTCCATTTTTTCCATGGTGCCGATGGCTTGGTCGTTTTCGTTAACTAGAATTACTTTTTCCATGTCGTTCGGCTATAAATCTTTTGTTAGAGCAGGATTTTCGACCAAGAATTTTTTGAAATAAGTCATCCAACTTTCTTTCGTTTTTGCAGCGTTGATGGCTGCGTTTATCAGAGTATAATCTTCTTTGAGTTGTTTGTTGTATCCTAAAAAAGAAGGACTTTTTGATTGAATCAAAAATCGGATGTAGCGCAATTCTGCGTTATTTGGATCTATTGAAATAGCTTGATCAATCAACGCTGTGCCTTCTTTAAAATGAACGTATTTGCTGTATGGATTAAAAAACATATCTGCCATTAGCGCTTTTGAAGCGCCCGAGTATGCTTTATGAAAAGGACTTTGAGAATCAAAAGCAGAAGTGCGATTTAGAAATGATTCACGGAGATCTTTATTACTCGATGCTTGAATAAAAGCAGTCCTAATTTCTTCTTTTTCTGTGGCTAATGAAGAATTAGAACTCAAAAAGAGCAGCGTTATGATGCTGAGTATTTTGATCAAAGAAGATTGAATTGATGGCGTACCAAACTACCTACAAACAACGCATATTTCTGTTGATTCGGAATACGAATACGTTGCTTCATTATTAGCGTAGCAGGAGTTCGCTCTATTTTTTTGAATAGTCTGAAAAAGTACACATAGGCCATATAAACTCCAAAGCGTGCCTCTTTTGGCAATTGCAAAATGCCAGCGTATCCTTCTTCGAAGTCTTTCAAAATGTCTACTTCAATCTCTTTTTTGGTGGTCTCGTTAAAATTTTCCAAGTTCACACCTGGAAAGTAGGTGCGACCCATGCCATCAAAATCTGCTTTTAAATCGCGCAAAAAGTTGATCTTTTGAAAAGCTGAACCAAGACGCATTGCAGGATATTCAAGTGTTTTGTATAGTTCTTTATCGTTGTTTACAAAAACTTTCAAGCACATTAAACCAACAACCTCGGCCGAACCAAGAATGTATTTTTCGTAACCCTCTTGATTGTAGTTTGTTTTGTGCAAATCCATTTCCATGCTTTCAAGAAAAGTGTCGATCAATTCGCGGTCGATATTGAATTCGCGCACTGCGTGTTGAAAGCTGTTTAAAATAGGATTTAACGAAATACCATGATCAATGGCTTCGTAAGTATCACTCTTGAATTTATCAAGCAGATACTGCTTGTTATAGTTGTGAAATGAGTCAACAATTTCGTCTGCAAAGCGCACAAAACCATAGATTGCGTAGATAGGTTGCCTTACTGTAGGGCCTAAAAATCGCGTTCCCAACGAAAATGATGTGCTGTAAGAATTGGTGGTAAGCTTGCTCATTTTTTGGCAAACGTCATCGTATAATTCTTTCATCTTTTGTTGGCTTTAATGTTTTGAAGAATATGATCTGCCACTACTTGGCCACTAATTAATGACGGAGGAACTCCTGGTCCGGGAGCCGTTAATTGGCCAGTAAAGTAGAGGTTAGACATTTTTTTATGTTTTATCCGTGGTTTCAAAAACGCAGTTTGCATTAAAGTGTTCGCAAGACCGTATGCATTCCCTTTAAATGCATTGTAGTCGCTTTTGAAATCATTTACGCAATAACTACGATTATAGATGATATTATTTTTAATGTCAACTCCAGTATGTTTCTCTAGTCTGGCCATCACCATCTCAAAGTATTGAGCACGAAGCGCTTCCGTATCGCCTTCTATGCCTGGTGCAATCGGAATTAAAATGAAAATATTTTCATGACCAGCGGGAGCAACAGTATTGTCAGTCTTTGAAGGTGCACAAACATAGAACAGCGGATTGTCTGGCCATTTTATGTCTTTGTAAATTTCTCTGGAGTGTTTCCCAAAGTCAGCATCAAAAAACAAATTGTGATGCTTAAGATTTGGAATCTCTTTATTAACGCCAACATAATAGAGCAGGGAAGATGGCGCCATTACGCGCTTGTCCCAATAGCTATCAGAATATTGACGGTCTTTTGGGTCAAGCAATTGAGTTTCTATGTGATGATAATCTGCACCACCCACTATGTAATCGCTTGCATATTCATTTTCTGCTGTTTGCAAACGCATACTGCCGTTTTGGTAGATACGTGTTGCAGCTTCGCTTGTCTTGAACTCAACGCCTTTTTCTTTTGCTAAGCTCACCATGCCTTCTACAATCTTGTGCATGCCGCCCATCGGGTACCAAGTGCCAAGTTTCAGATCTGCATAATTCATTAGGCTGTAAAGCGCAGGTGTTTCTTCAGGCATTGCACCCAAGAAAAGCACAGGAAACTCTATTATACTAAGCAATTTTGGATCGCGAAAATACGTTTTCGCGAAAGCGTGAAAATTGCTGAATAAATCAAGTTCAATTAAGCCTTTGAGCACTTTCCATTGTGCAAATTCGAAAATAGAAAGGCTTGGTTTGTAGACTAGCTCATTGATGCCTACTTCATATTTGTAGGCAGCATCTTTCATGAACTCGGCTAGCTTTTGACCAGCACCTTTCTCACGTTCTTCAAACAGTTGTTGTAATTCTGAAAACGATGCTGGAATGTCAACATATTCATCGTCAAAAATTACGCGGTACGAAGGATCAAGGCGTTTTAAAGTGTAATAATCGGCTGGACTCTTACCAAAACGCGCGAAATATTTTTCGAAAACGTCCGGCATCCAATACCAACTTGGTCCCATGTCAAAAACAAATCCGTTGTGATCGAACTTGCGCGCTCGACCTCCAAGTGAATCATTTTTTTCGATGACGGTTGTCCTTACACCTTTGGCAGCCAGTGTAGTAGCTGCGGCAAGTGACGAAAAACCAGAACCAATTATGGTGGCTGACTTCATGTAAAATAGTGGTGGTGTTTTGGTTTAATTTGGATTGTAGTCGCTCAGTACATCCATTAATTTTCTTCGGGCTAGAAAGATGCGACTTTTTACTGTACCAATAGGTAGTTTTAAATAGTCAGCGATTTCTTTGTATTTGTAACCTTCACTGTGCATTTTGAAAGGAATACGATACTCATCTTGTAGCTCATTTACGGTGCGAGTGATTTCGCCAGTATTGTAAATAGTAGATGGATTTCTATCCTTGTCAGAAGCAGCATTGTTTAAATAGTACAAATCTTCTGACTGATCAATAATAGTCTTAGACTTTACTTGTCTGCGATAATTATTGATAAAAGTGTTCTTCATGATGGTATAAAGCCATGCCTTTAGGTTTGTAGCTTCTCTAAACTTGTCTTTATAAGCTACGGCTTTCATCATGGTGTCTTGCAAAAGGTCTTTTGCGTCTTCTTCGTCATGCGTCAAGCTATAAGCGAAATATTCAAGCGGTTTTCTAAAGGAAAGTATTTGCTGATTGAATTCTAGTGTTGACATTTTGTTTAATTGTTTGGTTTGAAGATTAAACAAAAGTAAGTGCCGAAGAATTCTTACGCAAGCTTTTGTTTAATTAATTCTTAAATAGATTAAACAAAATGAATAAGGGTGTTTAAGCCCTTGGATTAGTGGATGTAATCATAAAGGTCTTCCATCTTATGCAAGAAGCGAATATTGCCTTTGTCAAGTCCCTCTAGTTCAGGAGAAACTCTACAAGCGATTAAAACCAAGCCATCGGTAGACCATTTGCTCAGGTTGCAAATCATGTGTTTGCCGTTATTAATAACCGCTGGGTCAATGAAAAACGTAAAAATTTTGTTTGGGTTAATCGTTTCTATCGCGGTCTTAACATCTTCATCTGGAAGATTTTGACCTAAATAATAAACCCGAGCGCCATTCTTTTTAAGCAGGTAGTGCGCCATGAGTAGTCCAATTTCATGATGCTCTCCAACAGGCAAAAACAAGAGGAATTTTGGTCCGTCTTTCGGTTCTGGAAGTCTGTCAATTCCGGAGATTACCTTTTGGCGAATTAGGCAACTTATAAAGTGTTCGTGAGCAGGGTTTATCTGGCCTAAAGACCAAAGAATTCCTACCTTTTCTAAGAAAGGATAGATAAGTCCAGTTACCGTTTTTTCAAAGCCATTGTGCTTAACCGAGTTTTCGTAGATACGATGAAATTTATCGGTATCCATATCTATCATAGAAACCATTAAGTCGTTTGAATCTAGGTCAAGATGAACGGTAGTGCTGTGCAATAGAGTAAGTTCATATACTTTTTCTATTTCAGTCTTGAACACAACAGAGGAATAGCCGCTAATTTTTGAAATCTTGTGGCCATTTTTGAGCAGTAAACCAACATTCAATATGAATTTTAGCTGTTCATCATCATAAAATCTAATGTTGGTTTCTGTCCGTTTTGGCTCAATGAGCTGGTAGCGTTGCTCCCAAATTCTTATGGTATGTGCTTTAATTCCAGATAACTGCTCTATGTCTTTGATTGAATAAGATCCCATGGGCTGTAAAACAGTGATAACAATAGTGTGGTGGATTAGTTCAGGTTGTTAGTTTAGCGGTTTAAATCAAAATGGCAGGTTCAAATGTTAATTGTAAACTGTTTAACAAACAAGATACAATATTAAACAAATATTAATGCGAGTGTACTCGTTGATTTTATGACAATTGACAACAGTCAGAATATAGAAGAAAGCTTGAGCGAACAGGTTGCTGCTTTGCCTCACAAGCCTGGCGTTTATCGCTTTTATGACAAGGCCGATACCATTATATATGTAGGTAAGGCAAAAGATTTGCGCAAGCGCGTGTCTTCTTATTTTAACAGAGATAGATACGAAAGTGGTAAGACAGCGATGTTGGTGCGCAAAATTGTTTCGGTAAAGCACATTGTTGTCGATAATGAATATGAAGCGCTTTTATTAGAAAATTCAATGATCAAGGAGCATCAGCCGAAGTATAATATTCAGCTTCGTGATGATAAAACGTATCCGTGGATTTGCATTAAAAGAGAGCGCTTTCCGCGAATTTTTCCAACAAGAAATGTCATAAAAGACGGTTCAGAATATTTCGGCCCGTATGCCAATGTAAAAAAGATGAAGGGCGTGTTAGAAATAGTGCAGAAGATTCACAAAGTGCGCACTTGCAATTTGGCATTGACCGATCAGAACATACAAGGCGGAAAGTTCAAGATTTGCCTCGAATATCACATTGGAAATTGCCTCGGCCCGTGTGAGGGAAATCAAACAGAAGCTTCGTACAACCAAAGTATTGACGAAATACGAGGCATCATAAAAGGCAATGTGGACGGTGTGATAAAAAGCTTTAAGCTGAAAATGCAAGAAGCTGCAGCTGTACTCGATTTTGAGGCAGCAAGTGAATACAAGAAGAATATTGATATTCTTGATTCATATCATAGTAAATCGGTAGTGGTGAATCCTACCATCGAAAATGTGGATGTTATCAGCGTAATTTCTGATGATGTGTTTTGCTACATAAACTACATGCGCATTGTGAAAGGAGCGGTAATTCAAAGCCATAGTGTTGAATTTAAACGCAAGCTGGAAGAAACCGAAGAAGACTTGATGTTGATGACCTTGGCAGAAATGCAACAACTGTTTCAAAGCGATGCCAAAGAGGTCATATGTAGTGTTGAAACTACTGCGGTTTGGGAACATTGTTATTTTCATGTGCCACAGCGTGGAGACAAAAAGGCATTGATTGATTTCTCGCTTCGCAATGCCCGTTTTTACATGATGGATCGTCAAAAAGCACAAGAAAAGGTTGATCCAGAGCGGCATAGTAAGCGTGTGATGAAGCAAATTCAAGATGATTTGCACATGACCATGTTGCCTCAACATATCGAGTGTTTTGATAACTCGAACTTTCAAGGCTCGTTTCCAGTAGCAGCTTGTGTTGTGTTTAAAAATGCCAAGCCATCGAAAGAAGATTATCGCCATTTCAATATTAAAACGGTAGAAGGTCCAAACGATTTTGCTTCGATGGAAGAAGTTATTTATCGCAGGTACAAGCGCTTGATGGATGAAAATCAACCGTTGCCACAACTCATTATAGTAGATGGTGGAAAAGGGCAGTTGAGCAGCGCAGTAAAAAGCCTTGATATGCTCGGGCTTCGCGGTAGAATTACCATTATTGGTATTGCCAAAAGGCTGGAAGAAATCTTTTTTCCTGATGATCCAATTCCACTTTACATAGATAAACGATCTGAATCGCTCAAGGTCATTCAACGCTTAAGAAACGAAGCGCACCGCTTTGGTATTACTCATCACCGAAACAAGCGAAGCAAGAATGCTTTTAATAGTGAGTTGTTAGAAATACCCGGAATAGGCGAAAAAACAGCCAAAGAGCTTATTAGAACATTATACAGCCTAGAGCGGATCAAAAAACTAACGCAACCTGAGCTTGAAGAGCACGTAACAAAAGCGCAAGCAAAAGCTATTTTCGAGTACTTTGCACCTGCAACTAAGTGATGAATAATTTAATTAAAAAGCTCATAGATTCTGGCGTAGATGAAAGTCTAGAAGCACTGGAAAACAGTGGGCTTAGAACCCTAAATAGCATTGCGCTATTTATTTTACTTATTCTGGTTTCTACTTCTGGTTTTACCGTGCTTTCAGTGCCAGATCATTTATGGTTTATTGGCACCGTATGTTTGATTGAAATGCTGCTGCTTACTTCTGTGTTAGCGCTGAACAGTGTGCAGCGTTATTTGCTTGCAAAACAGGTGTTTGTTTTCAATACCACTTTTGTTATTCTTTTACTTGTAGGGTATTATGGTATCCAATCAAACTTTCAGTACGTAGCTCCAATTAGTTTTATGAGCCTTCTTTTTCTTTTTAGAAACGGAACTAGGGTAGACTTCATAACGGTAAGTATCAATCTTGGGGTTTGCCTCTTAGGTGTATTAGGTTTTTATATAGCCGATAATGCTGTAGTTGAGTTGAAACCACAAGAATTGGCTTCCTTGCGTATTGCAGCATATATGGCTGCTACATTGGTTACTATTTTTATTGGTTCTGTACTTTTTAGAAGTTCTAGAACAAGTTTCGAAAGCACATTGCGCGATATGCAGAATTTATCTGCACAAGCGCGCATTCTTAATACGATTAGTGCAAACGTAGACGAGGCATTTTTTAAGTCAAATACGGCACGCGGCTTTGAATTTATGAATGAGGCATTTCCAAAAATGTTTGGTTATGAAAGCATTGATGAAATGATGCGCACTAATCCAAAAGAGCTTTTTTACAATGTTGAAGATCGCAGTGCGATGATCGATAAGTTGAAGCGAGAACGCGTGATTAGGAATGCGCTTTTGTCTTTTCGTAAAAAAGATGGGATGCTTTTTTATGGCCGACTAAGTTGTAACATGATTGTAGAAAAAGGTCAAGATAGAATTGTGGGAATTATAACTGATGTGACGCAACAACATCAGCAGGATGAATTGCTTCGTCAAAGCGAATCTCGCCTGCGCGAATCACAACGAATAGCCAAGTTAGGTAACTTCCGTTTTGATGAGCAAACAATGCAAGTGGAGTGGAGTGAAGAAACATTTAGGATTCACGGTTATCCTTTTTCTGATTTTGCTCCGCAAATGGATGAATTATTAGATCGATTTGAGACCTTGTCTATTGAGAATTTAAAGATTCAGTTTGAAAACACGAAGCTCACAGCTATTCCTGCAAGCTTTGGGGGTTGGTATGTGACTCCACTGAATGAAAGAAAATACATACAATTTGAAGCTAGATATGCAGAAACGGATGATCATTTAGGATATTGGGTTGGAACTGTTCAGGATATTTCTGCCGCTAAAGTGCTAGAAGAAGAATTAGCTGGCAATACTCGTTTTTTTGAGACGATATTGAATAATGCGCCACTTGAAATTGTGTTGCTTGATAACAACCTTAAATATGCTTTTGTAAGTGAACAAGCCGTTGTAAATCCTGAAATTAGAAAATGGCTTATTGGTAAAACGGACTTAGAATATTGTAAATACAGTGATCAACCTCTTAAGCTTGCTGAGGAGCGACAGGTGCATCTTTTAAAGTGCATTGAAACGAATAGCGTAGTGCGTTGGGAGGAAGAAGTGACGGATCAATATGGTCGTATAAACTACATGTTTAGAAACATTGCGCCAATTAAAGATCCTGTAGATGGAAAGCTTTATTTGGCAGGTTTCGCTTTTAATGTAACTCGATTAAAAGAGTCGCAATTGAGCCTTGAAGAAAAGAATGCTGAATTGCATAAAGTAAATCAGGAACTAGACAGATTTGTTTACAGTATTTCGCATGATTTACGCGCACCTATAGCTTCTGTGCTGGGGCTTATTTCATTGGCAGAAGAATCGGACAACATTGATGAAGCTCTTTCCATCTTGAGCATGCAACGCGAAGCCTTAGATCGCCTTGACGTGTATATCAGAGATGTGATCGATTATTCAAGAAATAAGCGATTAATGCCTGTAGCTGAAACCATGAGTTTGGAGAGACTTGTTCAGGCTTCTTTGAATAATTTAGCTTATTTACCAACGATTAGTCAGATCGAATTTTTTCATGAATATGATGCGGGAGACTATGTTTTGTCAGATCAAATGAGGGTGCAAATTATAGTGAATAATTTACTTTCAAACGCCATCAAATACTTAGATACCAAAAAGGAACATCCTTACATTAGAATTGCAACTGAGCGTAAAAAGGATGGTCTAATAATCATTGTTCAGGACAACGGCATTGGCATTAAAGAGCAATACTTAGATCGTGTTTGGGAAATGTTTTATCGAGGAACTTCCGAAAGCAATGGTTCTGGTCTTGGTCTTTATATCCTGAAGGAATCGTTGCAGACACTAAAAGGTTCGGTTGCGTTAGAAACTGAAGATGCGCTAGGAACTAAGTTTACAATCTATATTCCAGATTTAGCTTAGCTTGTCTTTTAACAAGTTCATCTCAATTACAGGGCTTATTTTCTCATAAATGATATTATAAACTGCTTGTGTAATTGGCAAATCTACCTCAAACTTTTTGTTCATCTCAACTATAGATTTCACGGCAAAATAGCCTTCGGCCACCATGCTCATTTCTAATTGAGCAGCTTTTACGCTATAGCCTTTTCCAATCATCATTCCGAATGTTCTGTTTCGGCTAAAATTAGAGTAAGCGGTTACTAGTAAATCTCCCAAATAGGCAGAGCTTTTTGTGTCGCGATGCACAGGACTTACCTTATCTACAAAGCGCTCAATTTCTTGAATTGCGTTGCTGATAAGTACAGCCTGAAAGTTGTCGCCATAGCCCAATCCAGTATAAATACCAGAAGCTATTGCCATAATGTTTTTCATAATGGCGCTGAGTTCTGTGCCGAAAATATCTTCGGATGTAGAAGCCTTCACGTAGCGACATTCAACGGCAGTTGCAAAATCCTCTGCAATTTCTTGATTTGGACAAGCAATGGTTAAGTAGCTCAGGCGTTCAAGAGCAATTTCTTCAGCATGACATGGACCAGAAATTATTCCGATTCTGTCATAAGGGATATTGAATTCTTTGTGGAAAAAGCGTGCTGGTATAGAATGATATTCAGGCACAATGCCTTTGATAGCACTGAACAAAATCTTGTTTTCAATGCCCTCTACTTTGAAACCATCAAATACTTTGAACACATAAGCCGAAGGAATGGCAATGACTAAAACATCGCTATCACGCACTACTTGAGCCAAATCTGCACTTGGGTGAACTTTGTTCAAGTCAAACTCTACTGACTGTAAATACCTGTCGTTGTGCTTATATTTTTTAAGGTAAGCCACAGATTCTTCATGCCTAATCCACCAATTCACGTTATTCGAATTGTTGCTTAGCATTTTAGCTATGGCTGTAGCCCAACTTCCGCCTCCTATTACTCCAAACTTTGTTTCCATCTATTAGGTTCAAACCTAATGCAAATTTATAGAGTGTGAAATAGCTTTGGTGGGCTTTCGTTCACAAGCAATTGCCAGCAAGATTAAAAACCTGTTGTTTTTATTTTCAGTTTTGGCATCATGTGGAAAATTCTTACTGTCATTTTCAATGTTGTTGGCTTGGTGCTGCTGTTTCAGTTTTTGCGTTTCAAATGGCGCGATTATCAGCAAAGCAATCATCTAGCAAGTTATTGGACATTCAAAAGGCATAAATACATACTTACGCTTGGCGGATTGCTGGCCATAACCATGTTCTTGATTGAATATGTGCTGCCTGGTGTAAGTCCACTACAAGATCAAGCTAAGCGATTGAGTTTTGGCATTTGGCTGGGTGGTCTTACGTCTTTAGGAATTAGCCTCACTTGGGCAGTTTATCTATGGAAATTAGATGTGTTTGAACCCGAAAAATGGTATCACCTATTGTTGGTTTTTATGTCAGGTTGCGCCACCACTTTTCTGGTTTTTCCGATAGCTGGATTCATCAATCAACAACTGGGGTTTCAGCTAAATGATGGTTTGATAAACGATTTTCTTTATTGCACCATTGGCATTGGAATGGTGGAAGAATTTGTAAAAATATTGCCGTTTTTGATACTGCTTCGATTCAAAAACATAGTAAACGAACCTTACGATTTTTTGCTCTATGCCTGCATCAGCGCATTGGGTTTTGCCTTTATTGAGAACACATTGTACATCCAAAAAACCAGCTTTTATGCGGTAAATGGCCGCGCACTCATGAGCACTGTTGCGCACATGACCTTTTCGGCTGTCATTGGCTATTCATTTATGATTGCATCGCATCGTAAGCCAGGAAAAGGGTGGTATTACATTTTAGGTGGCTTTTTGTTGGCGTCACTCATGCATGGGTTTTATGACTTTTGGCTCATCAATCCTGTAGCGCGCCAGTTGAGTGGACTCAGTTATTTATTTCTGATTTTGACCATTCACTATTGGTTTACGCTTAAAAACAGGGCTATTAGTGCGAGCTATTTTTTCGATCGGAAGATACGATGGGTGAACGATCGCTTGAGATACTATTTGCTCACTTGGCTTGTGGTAATTCTTTCCATTTCGGCTTTGCTTATCGGTGTTTTTCATGGTGCCAACAAGGCGCAAACCTATTTTTCAGGACAGATTTACGCCTACGGATTTCTTATTTATTACCTCGGACTTAGCTTCAGTAGATTCAAGATTGCGCCCAAAGCTGCGGCCGTTTGCCAAATAGTGATTGAGAAAACGATCCCGAAAGAGCAGGGCATAGGTGAGATTTAAATTCGGTTATTCTGATTTCAATTAAAACCAGTCGAACTTCTTAAATCACATCGTTAGAACCTTCTTCAACCGTCAGCTTACCAGCAATATACATGAGCCAAGCTGTCAAAAATTGATCGATATCACCATTTAAGACACCATCAGTATCTGATGTTTCAACACCCGTGCGCACATCTTTCACCAATCTGTATGGCTGAAGCACATAATTCCTAATTTGGCTTCCCCACTCAATTTTCATCTTGTTAGCTTCAATCTCGGCCTGCTTAGCGCGCTTTTCTTCAAGTTCGCGCTCGTACAAGCGCGACTTCAATAATTGGATTGCTTTTTCACGGTTCTGCAGCTGCGAACGTGTTTCTGTGTTTTCGATAATGATTCCAGAAGGTTTGTGCTTCAATCGAACTCCCGTTTCCACCTTGTTTACGTTTTGTCCACCAGCTCCGCCAGATCTAAACGTATCCCAATCTATATCTGAAGCATTTACTTTTATTTCAATCGTATCATCCACCAATGGGTACACATACACCGACACAAAAGAAGTGTGTCGTTTAGCATTAGAATCAAACGGAGAAATACGCACCAATCGGTGCACACCATTTTCGCCTTTTAAATAGCCAAAAGCAAAATCACCTGAAAATTGAAGCGTTACGGTTTTCACACCGGCCACATCACCACCTTGGTAGTTTACTTCAGTAACCTTATAGCCATTCTTCTCGCCCCACATGATATACATGCGCATGAGCATTGATGCCCAATCACAGCTTTCGGTGCCACCAGCACCAGCCGTAATTTGAAGCACAGCTTCTAGGCTATCTTCTTCAGCACTCAAAAGATTTTTCATTTCTAAATCTTCGAGCAGCTTGTTAAGCTTGTCGTATTGTTGTTGAACGTCAGCCTCTTCGGCTTCACCTTCCTTGAAGAATTCATACAGCACCTTAAGGTCTTCTTGTGCTGTAACCAAATCGTCAAATGCTTTTGTCCAAACCTTTTTCTTGTTGATATGCTTCAACACGATTTCGGCTTTTTTGGAATCATCCCAAAAATTTGGATCAAGCGTTTTTTGTTCTTCGTCTGCTATCTGTGCCTTCTTGTGATCGATGTCAAAGGTACCCCCTCAACGCGTCCAGGCGCCCGTCTATCTCTCGGATATCGTCTATGGTTATCATGACCGCGAAGGTAATTTTTACAAGTAGAATTTCGAACTAAAATAGAACTTGCTCTATTTTGAAATAAAGGCCTTGTCTAGCAAAGCGCCAAAGTCTTGAAACTGATAACCTTTCTGCATCAGATATCTAGCAACCTTTTGTTTTTGAATCCGCTTGTCACCAGAAAGTTCGCGCTTTTTCTTCTCTATTAAATGCTCGATCATAGCTAGATAATCGTCTTCATCTATTTCTGAAAGGCCAGTTTTAATGAGCCGTTCATTCAAACCACGCTGTTTCAATTCTACTACGATTTTGTATTTACCCCAACGCTTTTGGTAAAAATGACCTCGTGCATATCCTTTGGCAAATCGCTCTTCGTTCAAAAGGTTTTCTTCGATCATTTGACCAATCACGTGATCAACATCGCGCGTCCAAAGTCCTAAATCGTATAGCTTTTGTCTCAATTCTTGATGGCAACGTTCGCGGTAATTACAAAAGGTGCGCGCCTTAATAATTGCTTCGGTTAGTGTTATTTGCTTAGAAGGCAATGCCATTGAACGAATGTAATAATGACGAATAAAAGTTCTGATTTAAAAAATAGAAACTGGTTGTTCTAAGCGATTTTTACCAAAGAGAAAAGAAGATTTACACAGAGAGTACAGAGTTTTTTTTACGGCTGAGACGATTCTTCCAATTGAAGCTAAACTCATTCGTGCATTCGTAGCTCAATTCTTTTATCTGGAGATTGCACGCGGTCACTGAGCGAAGCCGAAGTCGTAAGTAGGAGAATTTTTCTGACGGCTGATATCTGAAAACTGTCCGCTTTTAAGCCACATATCCCACAAAGAACGCTAAATATTCTTCCACGATAAAACCATTAAAAAAAGCGACTCTTTTCGAGAGTCGCTTTTCATTTTCTATAGATTAAAGCAATATTTCAGCTCCATTTTTATCTACAAACTCGTAATCGAGTAGCGTAAGTGCATTTTTAGGTTCAATGGCAATCCATTTCTTAAATTGCTTAAACCATTTGCGTTGGTAGCCATACATGTTCTTTTGCAAGTATGCGGCTACAAACGGATGCGCCATCAATTTAACAGAGTTTTCTTTCTGTTCGTCAAACACTGCTTTTAGGTTGTTTTCGATTTCATCGATCACCGTAATTGCAGCTTGAACTTCACCTGTTCCGTTGCAAGTCGGACACTTTTCAGCGGTTTTTATCTCCATTTCTGGACGCACACGCTGGCGAGTAATCTCAACTAAACCAAATCTGCTCACAGGCAGTACTTGATGTTTAGCTCGGTCTTGCTCCATGTAACCTTTCAGCTTTTCGTGAACCTGTTTTCTATTCTCTGCTTGACGCATATCAATAAAATCGATCACTACTAAACCGCCCATATCACGCAATCGAAGTTGACGCGCAATTTCTTCCGCTGCTTCTATATTGGTTCTAACGGCACTTGCCTCTTGGTTGGTTTCAGACTTTGCAGTGTTGCCACTGTTCACGTCAATCACATGCATTGCTTCGGTGTGTTCAATCACTAAGTATGCGCCACTTTTCATGGTTACATGCTTACCAAAAAGCGTCTTAATTTGCTTTTCGATACCGAAATGCTCCATAATGTCGATTTTGCTTTTATGGAGCTTTACAATCTTTTCACTTTCAGGCGAAATGGTTTTAAGGTAACCAGTTATATCGCTAAAAAGATCTTTTTCATCTACCACAATCTGATTGAACGATGGGCTCAATAAATCGCGAAGAATAGCATTGGTCCGATCTAATTCGCCCAACACTTTTTTAGGAGGTTTTGAAGATGTAAAATTTTCAAAACCCTCTTGCCACTTGCTCATCAAATCGCGCAAGTCTTGATCTAGTTCAGCAACCTTTTTATTTTCGGCAACCGTTCGCACGATTACGCCAAAATTTTTGGGCTTGATGCTGGAGATCAATCTCCTGAGACGGTCTCGCTCTTCTCGAGATTTAATTTTCTGAGATACTGAGATTCTCTCGCTGAAAGGCACCAAAACAAGGTACCGTCCTGCGATACTTATTTCGCAGGTAAGCCTTGGGCCTTTGGTTGATATTGGCTCTTTTGCAATTTGTACAAGTAGGTATTTGTTGGGTTTTAAAACCGCATCAATTTTTCCATTCTTGTCGATATCGGGTTCAAGCACAAAATCTCTAAGATCTCCTGCTGTTTTTTTACCCGTAATACTTTCTGATATGTATTTCTGCAACGAAGCCGCCTGTGGGCCTAAATCATGATAGTGCAGAAACGCATCTTTTTCATAGCCAACATCAACAAATGCAGCGTTGAGTCCGGGCACTAATCGCTTAACGCGGCCCAGAAATAAATCACCCACGTTAAAGCCTTTATCAAGCTTTTCGTTGTGATACTCAACAAGTCCTTTGTTCTCTAAAAGAGCAATATCTACTTCACCATCCCCGGAGCGAATGATTAGTTCTGTGCTATTATCATCCACTGAGATATAAAATTAGTAGGGCCTATTCGGCCCTAATTAATGTGAAGAAGAGGAATTATTACTTCTTCTTTTTGTGACGGTTTTTTCTCAAACGTTTTTTACGCTTGTGAGTAGACATCTTATGTCTCTTTCTTTTCTTACCACTTGGCATAGTTTCTTATTTTAATTGATTCAACATTGTTTCAGCTTCACTTAAAAGCTGATCATTTTCTTTTTCTCTAGAAACAAAGCTCTCTAGGAAGCTTTTCGCCTCTGTTGGTCTCTGTAGATTGAAGTTTGCCAATCCTAACCAAAAGTCAGTTTCAGCAAATTCTGGATCAATTTCTTGAACCTTCTCAAAGCGCTCGATTACTTTTTCCCATTGTCCGGTTTGTGCCGAAAACTTACCCAAATTATATTGAGCCCTGAAATTGAACGGATCTTCTTCAGCTACCGACCTAAGCAATAAAATACCTTGCATAGGTTGTTCGCTCGCAATGATACGCAATGCAGAGTCTATTTTGAATTCGATATCTGGCGGAGTTGTTTTAGCTTGCATTTCTGCATCTTCAAACTTACCCGTGTGATTCGGAGCAATAAGAATAAGAACAACAACTACTCCTGTAAGAGCTAATGCAATCCATTGTGGCTTTTTCATCAAAGTAGTCTAAGGCAATTGGGTATTATCCCACTTTAACGTTTTTCTTCACCTTGTCTACAAATGTCTTTGCAGGTTTGAATGAAGGAATGTTGTGTGCAGGAATAATAATGGTAGTATTCTTAGAAATGTTTCTACCTGTCTTCTCTGCTCTCTCTTTCACTATGAAACTTCCAAATCCACGCAAATAAACGTTCTCGCCCTTCGCTAATGAATTTTTCACACTGTTCATAAAAGCCTCTACGGTGGTCAATACTTCTACTTTATCAACACCAGTCTTTTCCGCAATTTCTGTTACTATTTCTGCCTTCGTCATTTTATAGAATAATTATAAGTTTTTGATATTCAGTGTAGTTACCGATTTCAAAAAACGGGGTGCAAAGATAAAATCTTTTCAATACGTTGATAGACAAGGGCGAACTATTTTCGCCCGATTATTGTTTCTAGCAAATGATTAACAAAATAAGAGGCCTTTTGACCCAATGGTACGAACTCAACAAGCGAACCCTACCTTGGCGAGATAGTGGTGATGCATATCGTATCTGGTTGTCAGAAATTATTCTTCAGCAAACCCGCGTAGAACAAGGAACTCCCTATTATTTAGCTTTTACAAACCGGTTCAAAACCATTACTGAATTGGCTGATGCAAGCGAAGATGAAATACTAAAACTTTGGCAAGGATTGGGCTATTACAGCCGCGCAAGAAATTTACATGCTGCTGCCAAACAAATAAAAAATGAGTTCGGTGGAAAATTCCCAACAAGCTACGAAAGCATCATTCAACTAAAAGGAGTTGGACCTTATACCGCTGCAGCAATTTCATCCATTGCGTTTAACGAAGCTAAAGCGGTGGTTGATGGAAACGTGATTAGAGTGATTTCAAGATTGTTTGGCATTGAAGAAGCGGTAAACAATGCTCAAGTGCAAAAGCAAATTCAAACACTTGCTGACGAATTGCTTGATCATGCAAAACCAGGAATGTTTAATCAAGCCATGATGGAATTTGGTGCCTTGTACTGCACTCCGAAAAATCCAAATTGTGCTGAATGTGTGCTTTCAACATTCTGTATTGCCAAGAAAAACAACCTGGTAGCTGTTGTTCCTTTCAAAGAGAAAAAGTTGAAGCGTAGAAGTAGATTTTTTCATTTTATCGTTTTTGAAAATGAGGGAAAAACCTTCCTCCAGCAGCGTGGCGAAAAGGATGTTTGGCAAGGTTTATTTCAATTTCCTTTGATTGAAACTGAAAGCGATTTCGAGCTTGACTCGGATATGATTAACCAGAATTTAAATGCTGAAATTCAAGTAAATAAAGCGGTTAAAGTAAAAAAACACGTACTGAGTCACCAAGATCTTTGGGGTAGATTTTACCATGTTTCTGGAGAAATGCAAAATGTTAGCAATTACAAACTGGTTAGCATAAATGAACTTCATACGTTTGCACTTCCAAGACTCATTGATCGGTACTTAGAAACAGAACCGTTTAATGCGTGAAAAACAAACTTTAGTTTTAAGTTTGCTTAAACCGAAAAATGGAATAAAATGGCAGGAGTTAACAAGGTAATTATTTTAGGCAATTTAGGTGCTGATCCAGAAGTAAGAACAACTACTAGCGGTATTAAGGTAGCGCGACTTAGATTGGCTACTTCAGAATCTTACACAAACAAAGAAGGCCAAAGAATAACAAACACTGAGTGGCACACTGTAAACCTTTGGCGAGGATTGGCCGATATTGCTGAGAAATACTTAGCAAAAGGCAGACAAGTGTACGTTGAAGGTAAGCTAAGAACGCGCAGCTATGATGACAAAGACGGCATCACTAGATATTCTACCGAAATAGAAGCCGATAACATCAACTTGATTGGCGGTTCGAAAAATGATGATGAGCAAGGCAATGGCGGCTCGGGTGGTGGCTATAGCGCACCTCAACAGCAGCAACAAAGCAAGCCTCAACAACAGCCATCTGCGGCAGCGCCAAGTGCTACTGACGATGATGATCTTCCGTTTTAATTAATACCCTATTTGTGGACCCCGATCCTTATTCGAGTTTTGTTCTCCTTAGTGTATTAAAACCTTTGGATTTTGGAATCATTTTCGTGATTCTTGCGATTCTTTTATTGCTTGTTTTTTCAGCGCTGATCAGCGGTAGCGAAGTAGCCTACTTTGCGCTTTCGCCCAAAGACAGAGAAACGCTTGAAGATGAAAACTCAAAAACTTCGAAGCAAGTAATTGACCTTCTTTCTAGACCAAAAGCATTATTAGCAACTATACTTATTGGAAATAATTTAGTCAACGTTGCCATCATTATTCTTTCATCTTACTTGATGGAATTGGTGTTTGATTTTTCTGGTCGCGAATTTTTGGGCTTTATTATTCAAGTAGTTGTGGTAACGCTTGTATTACTTATTGTAGGTGAAATTTCGCCAAAGGTTTATGCTACTAAGCAGTCGATTAAATTAGCTGTTTTGATGTCTGCCCCAATGCTCGTGATGCGCAAAATCTTTTGGCCACTATCGTCCATTTTGGTGAAAACTACGCGTCAGATAGATAGAAAAGCCAAAGAGCGCGACAACGGAAACAACATTACTGCAGACGAGCTATCGCATGCACTAGAACTTACTACAGACTTAAATTCAAAAGAAGAAGAGCAACGCATTTTACGTGGAATTGTAAAGTTTGGGTCAACAGAAGTGCGTCAAGTAATGACTCCTCGAGTTGACGTTTCGGCATTTGATGCTGAAATTAAATACCACGAATTAAAAGCCCACATTCTTGAAAATGGATTTTCTCGAATTCCAATTTTCGAAGAAGGTTTTGATAAAGTAGTAGGAATATTATACGTGAAAGATTTGCTTCCTTATTTGGAAGAAGACAATGATTTCGATTATAAAAAATTACTCCGTCCTGCATATTTCGTTACTGAAAACAAGAAGCTTGACGATTTGCTGCGCGAATTTCAAGAGAAGAAAAACCACATGGCAGTGGTGGTAGATGAATATGGCGGAAGTAGCGGAATAATTACACTTGAAGACATTATTGAAGAGATTGTTGGAGAAATCAGTGATGAGTTTGACGAAGACGAATTGGTCTATTCAAAACTAGATGACAACAACTATGTTTTTGAGGGGAAAACCGCTCTCATCGATATGTATCGCGTGCTTGATATTACGGGCGAACGCTTTGAACATGCAAAAGGTGATAGCGATTCCATTGCTGGTTTCATCTTAGAGCTATCAGGAAAAATTCCACAGAAAAACGAAAAAATCAAGTTTGAAAACTTCCTTTTCACAATAGAAGCGGCTGATAAACGTAGAGTTAAGCGCATTAAAGTAACGCTCAACACGAACCTCGATCATGCTTAAATATTTATTGCCAATTATTGCTGTAATTACGCTTGTAAGTTGTGACGAAAGCTACACTCCAAAACCCAGAGCATACGCTCGCGTTGAGCTGCCAACGCCAAAATATGTAAGTCCAGATTCAAATTCTTGGGATTGCCCTTATTGGTTTGAATACAACAATCAGAGTTTTATCACGCTTGACCCAAGGTATAAAGACAGCACGTGCTGGTACAATATTTACTATCCAAAATTGAAAGCTTCTATACACCTTACGTTTGATCGTGTAGATGGTGATTTGAATAGTCACATAGAACAAAGCCGCAAGCTAGCGATGAAGCACATTGCAAAGGCAACCAAGATTGATGAAGTATTAATTGAGAATGACGCTGAGCGCGTTTACGGCATTGTATACGATTTTAAGGGCGAAACTGCGAGTGATCTTCAGTTCTTTCTCACTGACAGCACCAATCATTTCCTGCGTGGTTCGCTTTATTTTAATGTTTACCCAAACAAAGACTCGTTAGCACCAGTGATTGATTATGTCAAAACCGACATTAATCACATGTTAGAATCATTCAAATGGCTTAATTAAGGCAGAAAGCTAGCTATGCTTTTCTATACGGTAAGTAGATTGATAATAAAAATTCACCACTGTTAGCAATACGATCAATGCCATCACTTGATGAATGACTCCCAAGCTTATTGGCACTTCTAAGAGCAAGGTTAAAACTCCCAATGTAAACTGAATAAAAATGGCCGAAGCAACAATTACAATAGACTTCTTGGTACGTTGTTCGGTTTTCATTGCTTTGTAAAGCACAAAGCTTACAAACCCAACTATGATCAAGCCGAGTGTTCGGTGAACAAACTGAACGCCTGATTTCCCTTCAATAAAATTGGATAAAAACGGTTCCATAGCTGTAACTGCAGGTGAAATAATATTGCCATCCATCAAAGGCCAAGTATTGTGCACCCAACCCGCTTTTAGCCCAGCTACAAATGCGCCCCAAACTATTTGGGTAAAAACCATTAAACCGATAGCAATAGCATTTTTTCGATCGGACAACACAGACCTGGTTTCTTCACCAAAATAGCGATATCTTAAAGCGACCCAAAGAATGTAACTGCACGCAATAAATGCTGTGCTCAAGTGTGCAGCCAGCCTGTAATGACTTACGCGCGGCACATCTACCAAACCACTTTTCACCATATACCAGCCCAAAAATGCCTGAAACGCACCCAAGGCCAAAATGGTGAAGAAATGTGGTAGTAATGATTTTGGAATTTTCTTTTTAAGGAGAAAAAAGATGAACGGAAAGATGAATACTAAGCCGATCATTCGCCCAAACATGCGGTGAATGTATTCCCACCAATAAATAGACTTAAACTCGGCCAGTTTAAAGTGTGTGTGTAATTCTTTAAACTCTGGTGATTGCTGGTATTTTTCAAATTCTGCTTGCCAGGCAACATCATTGGTTGGTGGTAGAGAACCTGTAAAAGTCCAATGAACCATAGACAAGCCTGAATGGGTAAGGCGAGTCATTCCGCCAATTACAACCATGCCAAGCACTAAAACTATCCCTAAGTACAACCAATAGATTACTGCCTTTGAAGGCACAAATTCAAGCTTCATATCATCCCTCTTTACACATTAAACAAACAACTAGGCGTTGTGCTTAAAACAGAGAGCGAAATACGTCAAAAATGTTTGGAAAATGGAAAGTGAAGTCTGAAGAGTTCTCTTTTTCTTCGGGCTTTTGGGCTATATTTTCGAGGACTTGATTTGACAAAACAATTTTTTCTGAATAGGATGAATTCGCAACAAATGGACCTGATTGGGTTACATTAAAGCTATCGCACTTCAAACCTGAAAGTCCGAAGACGGATAAAACTAGGATGGAAAATATTTTGGTAGCTGGCGTTTTCACGGGTACAAAATAAAAGCATTTTGTTGACTAAATGCAAATCTCATTCTCATAGCTGATTTATGAACATATCTTTGCCCGCTCTTATGGCAGACAAACAGTTAATTGGTGAAGAACAAGAGATGTCTTTTTTAGATCATCTCGAAGTGTTGAGATGGCATGTTGTAAGATCTGTAATCGCAATCATCGTTGCTTCCGGATTTGCTTTTGTGTACAAAAATATTGTTTTCGACACCATACTTTTTGGTCCCAAAAAGGCAGATTTCATAACCTATCGCGTGTTATGTAAATTCTCCAACAAGATGAGTGATCTACTTCCTGCATTTTTTCCAGAAGGCAGCATTTGTATTGGTCAGAATTTACCAAACTTGACCAACCTTACCATGGCAGGTCAGTTTTCGGCTCACATCATGATTTCGTTGATTGCCGGATTAGTAATCGCCTTCCCTTATTTGCTTTGGGAAGTTTGGCGTTTTATTAAGCCAGGATTGAAAAAAGAAGAACGAAATGGCGCTAGAGGGTTTGTGTTTTTTGCATCCTTACTCTTTTTGACAGGTGTAAGCTTTGGATATTTCATGATTTCGCCCCTTTCGGTGAATTTTTTAATGAACTATCAGGTAAGTGAACTGGTAGTGAATAATCCCACTCTAAGCACTTATAATACGCTTGTTACAACCATTGTTTTGGCTTGTGGTGGAGTATTTGAGCTTCCAATACTTGTTTTTTTTCTGACAAAACTTGGTTTGCTTTCTCCAAAAATTCTTCGAGCTTTTAGAAAGCATGCCTTTGTCGGTGCTCTTATTCTTTCTGCAGTAATCACTCCACCTGATGTTTTTAGTCAAGTTTTAGTCTCTATTCCGATCATGATTTTATACGAAGTAAGTATTCGTATTTCGGGCATGGTTGTGAAAAAAGAATCCAAGTAAACTTGTAGCTTTACTGCTTACAGCGAATAGATTTAGAAATTGTATCACAAAGCTTTAAAAACAGGTCTTTCGACCATTCTGGTTTTAATTATTTGCCTTTTGGGCACGGCTTTGCACGCGCAAAAAACGCTGGTTACAGGCAAGGTTTTTGACAAAAACTCAGGCGAGCCACTTCCGTTTGTCAACATCTATTTCAAAGACACAAAAACAGGCACTACAAGCGATATCAATGGCTACTACCGCATTGAAACTTATTACGCTACGGATTCTTTATTAGCCTCGATGATTGGTTATGGAAGATTGGCAATGCGCGTAAAAAGTGATAAGTCGCAAGTAGTAGATTTTGCGCTTGTGCCGAGTGGTATTTCGCTGAATACAGTTACCGTAACTGCCGATAAAAAAGCAAAAGACCCGGCTGTTGAGTTGATGCAAAAAGTAGTGCGAAACAAGGCAGCGAATAACCGTGAAAAGCTTGACGCCTACGAATACAGCACCTATAACAAGATTGAGTTTGATATGAATAACATTGGTGATGATTTCAAAAACCGTAAGGTGATGAAACCATTTGCTTTTGTGTTTGATAACATGGATACTACCAGTGAGGAAAAGCCATTCTTACCCATTTTCTTGACAGAGTCATTTTCCCGATACTACTATCGAAAGAATCCAAAATCTTCTAAAGAAGTTATTAAAGCCACTAAAGTAGCGGGTATAAAAAACGAGAGTGTAAGCCAGTTTATGGGCGATATGTATCAGCAAACTAATATTTATGACAACTATGTTTCGGCTTTTGGCAAAAGCTTCGTAAGTCCGGTTTCAGACTTTGGAAACCTTTCGTACAAATACTATTTACTAGACAGCGCAGTGCTCAACAACAAATACAAATGCTACAAAATTGCTTTCAAGCCAAGGCGTGAAGGTGAGTTGGTATTTGAAGGCGAAATGTGGATCAATGACACTACTTATGCTGTAAAGCAAATTGAGGCCACTATCGGTAAAGACGCAAACCTGAATTGGGTCAACGGTTTTACGGTGTATCATGAATATGACCAAGCTGAAGACGAAGTTTGGATGCTCACCAAAGAGAAAGTGTTGGTCGACTTTAATCTTGCAGAAAACGCCATCGGTTTTTATGGCCGAAAAACCACGCTTTACTCTGATTTTGTGATTAATGAGCCGAAAGGAGATTCGCTTTACAGTTCATTCAACAATATTGATGTGGCAGAAGATGCCAACGATAAAACGGATGAATACTGGGAAAATGCGAGGCCTGAAAAACTGAGTGAAACCGAAACGCAAGTTTATGACATGGTTGATACCATTCAGCAATTGCCTGCTTTCAGAACGTATGTAGATCTCATTACGCTTTTTGTAAGTGGCTATTACGAAAGGAAGTATTTCGATTTCGGCCCATACTTTACAACGTTTAGTTTTAATGCCATTGAAGGTCCTCGCTTGCGCCTTGGCGGAAAAACCAATGCCGATTTCAGCACCAAAGTCGAGTTCAGCGGATATTTAGCTTACGGGTTCAAGGACCAGATTTTTAAGTATAAAGCAGCTAGCAGGTATTTCATTTCTAAAAGTCCTCGGCAAATATTATCGGTTTCGCACACGCGAGATTTAGAGCAATTGGGCCAAAGTTCTAATGCTTGGAAAACAGATAACATTTTGTCTTCTGTATTTAGAAGAGGATCTAACAACCTGCTGAATGCTTACGAAGAATACAAAGCCAATTATGAAATAGAATATTTCCCTGGCTTCAGCAATAACATAGGTTTCAATAGGAGAGACATTTGGTCTGTTGGTTCTATTGCTTTTCAGCGATACAATAACGAAGGCAAATTGTACGATATTAATCGTATTAAAACCACAGAATTGAATGTAGGATTTCGCTTTGCTTTTGATGAAAAATTCATCATTGGAGAACTTGACCGTATAAGTCTAGGAACGAAATATCCCGTAATTCAAGCCAATGCAACTTTTGGGATTAAAGGCTTTTTGAATGGACAATATGAGTATCAAAGAGTAGCCGTTAAGATTCAAGATAGAATTCCGCTAAACCCAATTGGTCATAGTGATATAACGATTGAGGTTGGAAAAATTTGGGGCGCATTGCCTTTTCCTTTGCTCAACATTTATAACGGAAACCAAACCTATTTCTATGATGAATATTCATTCAACTTGATGAATTTCTATGAATTTGTTGGTGACGAATGGGCTACCATGTTCGTGGTGCATCATTTCAACGGATTGTTTTTCAATAAAATACCATTGTTTAGAAAGCTAAAATGGAGAGAAGTAGCTTCATTTAGAGGCGCTATTGGTGGCTTGAGCAACATACATCAAACAGAACTCGATTTTCCAGATAAACTGAATACGCTAAGTAAACCATACATGGAGGTGGGCGCAGGAATTGAGAATATTTTTAAATTATTAAGAGTGGATGCATTGTGGAGATTAACATATTTGGACCACGAAAACGTTGTTCCGTTTGGAATACGCGTTACCTACCAACTCGAATTTTAAAGCAACAACATGCAGCTTAGAGCAGACAATCTTTTTAAAAAATACAAGAGCAGAACCGTTGTAAAAGGTGTTTCTGTAAATGTAGAACAAGGCGAAATTGTAGGATTGTTGGGCCCAAATGGTGCTGGTAAAACCACCACATTTTACATGATTGTTGGTTTGATAAAACCAAACTCAGGACGCATTTATCTGGATGATCAAGACATTACTTCGCAGGCAATGTATAAGCGCGCCCACTTGGGTGTGGGCTATTTGCCTCAAGAAGCTTCGGTGTTCAGAAAGCTAAGCGTTGAAGACAATATAAAAGCAGTGCTCGAGATGCAAAAAGGACTAAGCCGCGCGCAGCAACAAGACAAATTAGAAAGTCTAATAGACGAGTTTGGTTTGACGCAAGTAAGAAAAAACCGTGGCGATTTATTGAGCGGTGGCGAACGCAGAAGAACTGAAATTGCTCGAGCCTTAGCATCGAATCCGAACTTTATTTTATTGGATGAGCCATTTGCAGGCGTAGATCCAATTGCGGTAGAAGACATTCAAAGCATTGTAGCCAAGCTCAAAGAAAAGAATATCGGAATTCTAATTACTGACCACAATGTTCAAGAAACACTTTCGATTACCGACAGGGCTTATTTGCTTTTTGAGGGAAATATTTTGAAAGCTGGAAGCGCTGAAGATTTGGCTAATGATGAAGAAGTGAGACGTGTTTATTTGGGTCAAAACTTCGAATTGAGACGCAGCAAGCACTCAAGCAACTAACTCAGTTTTTACTAAAACAAAAACCCAAGCACATCCATTAAGGTAAGCCCTTAACAAAATGAACTTGGGTTTATTATGCTTTTGAAGCAGGCTTACCGGCTCTGTTTTTTAGGCTTCTACTAATGTGAAGCTAAAAGATTCTACTATCTGGTTGCAAAGCAATTTTTTACACGCTTCTTCAACCTTGGCATTCGCCACGTCTTTATTTTCTGCCTCAACGTGAAGCTGAATATGCTTACCAATGCGCACGTTAGTGATTTCAGACAAACCTAGGTTGCCCATTGATGATGAAACTGCCTTGCCTTGTGGATCTAACAAATTGGCGTGTGGCATGATGTCTATTTCAGCTCTAAATTTCATATTTCAGTCTATTTCTTTCGGGCCGCAAAAGTGGCATAAAAGAGTGAGAGGATAAAATATCCAAGCATAATGATTGGAATAATTAAATAATCAATCAATCCGATGTCAAACGGAATGAAGCTTAAGTACGGAATTAAGAAAATGAGGTATGAAATCAGCACCCAAATCAGCACTCCGTATTTCCATTTGTTTTTCGCCCAACTCAGTCCTTTGAATTTTAGCGCAAGCATTGGCACTTTCATATTCATCAGAAACAAAAGAATGAAAGAAAGAATGACGTAAAATTTTGTGCTAAACAACATCGAAACCAAGGCGCGGTCTAGCGCAGTCCAGTGTCTGATTTCGCCCAAAGTGGCAATCATAGTGTCACTGATAGGATTGTAAAAATTGAGTTTATAATGAATTTCTAAAATGATCGGGATGCTAATGACAAAAATGGCAATGGCCGGTGTTGGTATTCCAATAAAGTAATCTCTAGACTCGGTGTCTAAATTAAACACACCCAAACGCAGCGTGGCACCAGCAGTGATAAGTAAACCAGAGGAACAAACCAAAATATCTGTAAAGCTCCAGAGGTAAATTTCTTCGAAATAGATTCCGCGTGAAACCGCAATCATTTGAAAAACAATAAACCCTGGAAGCGCTCCAAACGTAATCATGTCTGCGAGGCTGTCAAGTTGCTTACCCAATTCGCTCTGAGCATTTAATAGTCGTGCTAAAAAACCGTCTAAAAAATCAAAAACTAGTGCTATTGCTAAACAATAGACAGCCCAAGTCACTTGTTCTTTCGAAATAAAAATCATCCCTAATACACCCAAAGCCGCATTGGTAAGGGTAAGCATGTTAGGAATAAAACGTATTAACTTCATCATTGCACCAAATATCTAACTTCCCGTCTATCTCAAAACACAATTTCAAAAGGAATATTGAGTTACTTATAGCCAAACCTAGACTTTATTTCATTCGTAACTTTGTTACCTCTATTAATATGAAGAAAATCAATTCGCTTCTAGCCATTTTATTTTGCCTTTTGCTGAGCAATGCTTTTGGCCAAGCGCCAAAATATAGCAACGAGTTTTTGAATATTGGTGTGGGAGCACGCGGCCTTGCCATGAGCAAAGCACAAGTAGCTTCTGTAAACGATGTTACCGCTGCATACTGGAATCCAGCTGGAATTACCGGTATTGAAA
>JANRBI010000142.1 GCA_030727625.1 Salibacteraceae bacterium | reverse complement strand
GCATTTCAAGATCAAGAAATAGGTTGATGCCCATCAAGCCAAGCACCTTTACTCCGCGGCTATTTTCTATAGATGCCAGATTGGCTAAATCGGCTCTGAGGTTTTTATAATAGAGCGATCTTAATTCAAGCTTCGGAACATAGGTGACATTTGCCAATTGGCTCTGTCCGTTCACATCAGTGTATGTTCTTTGGTTTGCAACCACCAAATCTCTAAAATAGGTTTCGTTCAACACTAAATAGGGCGCACTTGTGTCCAAGACAAAGAAACCTGTTTGATTTCCAATTTTAGCTTCTACCAAAATCAAGTTTCCGATTCGGGTAATTGGCACTCTCACATTGTCAAATTCCCCAAAAACTTTGGCTGCAGTCAATTCTGTTTCAGGTGGGAAGTGATAAAGAGGATTATTCGCAAAAACCTGCATCCACGGCATTGATAAGTATAAAAGTAGAGTTGCAATGGCTATTTTCATGCGCTAGATAGCGAAGATAAAATGTTTATTACTTTGTCACGTCAACCAAATTTATGAGAATAATTATCATGGTTTTAAACCCAAACTAAGGATGAAATATATTTTTAAACTATTATGAGAGAGTAGATTGCACATGTTTTTGATCCGATAAGATGCAGTTTTTAACAATGGATTTCTCGCTTGTTTATTACCACTCTTGTTTAACAATTGAAGGTTAAGAACAATTAAGAAGCATGTAAGTCCTATTATAACATTATATATTATGTTAGCTGCATATTAAGATCACGTAGAACGCATGAATTTAGTTAAGAAAAGAGCTGATATTGTTGACAATCTAGTTGCCTTTGAAGCCTTGATGACAAGCAGTAAGAAAGACGAGAAAGATTTTGCCGTGAATTTGGTAACAAATGAAGATGCTATAATCGTTTATAAAGTTAATGGCGAAAATCATTTTGCGCCAGTGCGCTTTGCCGCATTCAAAAGCAACACGATGAAGGATTTCAAAGCCAATAAGGATTTTGACGATAAGAAAACCCTAACAACCTTCACTGGTATAGTCGGGAATCCATTTGTAAATGGTTTGATCCTTGAGAAATTTGCAGAATACACGGCATTATTTGTGAAAAAAACGCCAGACATAGTTCGCAAGTATTGGCGAATAAAAGACGAAAGAGGTAAAAATTTGAACCTTACTGAAAAAATGTTAGGGTAAAGTCAATTGACATTTACCAAGTGTTTAATACCATAAATAAAGGCGCCACCGATTGCTCGGGGCGCCTTTTTAGTTGATAATAGTTGGATTACTTATTATTTCGATTCAAAACGAAGTTCTAAATCATCTCCTTCGGCAAGCAGCCACATTTCACTCGAAGTAAGTTTCAAAATTTGATAGGTTGCATCAGCGTCATTATTTTCATAATCTAAAGCTAAAGTCTCTTTTGAATCTTCAAACTTCCAAGTTCCATCTGTTTCGGTGGTGATTTTAATATCATTGAAATAGTATTCGGCTTGCAAGGTAGCATCACCATCTTTACTCATATAAAGCTCAAACTGATCATAGTCAGAAGAAACATCATTTCCTTCATTATAGGCTTCAGCCACTACCCAAGTATTAGCTATTCGGGTTTTCTTGGTTTGTAAACTGATAGCAGGATTTTCTTCATATTTTGAACATGATGTAAGACCAATTACTACTGTAAATAAAATTCCTAGTGCTTTAAATCCTTGCTTTTTCATAATGTTATTGATTTACCTCAATAGTTCAATTACTACTCCAAACCAACAGTCTTTGCTTTAAACCATTGATTATTAGCAAACAATCTGTTTTAAAGCTTTTATAAAACCTTAATTGTGTGTAATTGTTTTCCCAATTAGAAACTTCACTTCCCAAAAAGAGATGTACTGGAAAGCATTTATCATTTTTGATTTATGAAAATTGAAACTCAATTACAAAAGCTCGATGGCGATTTGTGGTACTATGTCTTAGATATAGCGAATGAAGACGCAGAGCCTTTTATTGATGCAGATCGCAGAGTTATTTGTAAAATCGGAAAGTCAATGAAGTTTCATGCAGCTCTTATGCCCAATGGTGCAGGAGGTTTTTTCATAAATCTAAATCAAGAGAGAAGAAAAAAGCTAGGATTGGTTTTAGGACAAATGCTCGAAATAGAGCTTGAAAAGGATCAGTCTGAATACGGAATGCCAATCAGTGAAGAGCTGCAGGAAGTTTTATGGCAAGATGAAGTGGCAAGTGAAAAGTTTCATAAGCTTACCGCAGGAAGACAACGTACCTTAATCTATTGGGTTGATAATGTAAAAAGTTCGGAGATTAAAATTAGAAGAGCACTTGTATTAACGGCACATCTTAAAGCTACAGAAACTCCTGATTTCAAATCGTTAAACAATGAATTGAAGGAAGCCAACCAGAGAGCTAAGTTGGGAAAAATCTGAGTTTCAGTTTTGGGAATGGTTTACTCATGATTATGGATATTGAAACTTTGAGACGCGCTATTCATGGAAACGTAAAGGTTTGTGAACAGCAAACCGATACGTTCAAAGATGTAATGATCGATATGTAGATAGAACAAATAAGGAAATTGAAGAAGGTGCGAAATAAGCCTAAGAAGTAGTCTATTCTTTCTCTGTGAAAACGAAGATTTCTTCGTTAGCTTTTTTCATGAAGTATTTTTCTCGCGCAAACTTTTCAAGTTTTGCATTATCTGAGAGCAATTCATCTAAGTCTTCTCTTATTTCAATGATTTCATTGAAATAGTACTCTTTATCGGTTTCGAGTTGATAAAGTTCGCTTCTCAGTTCAATTTGATTGATGAGATTGTGTTGATCAAAAAAGGCTAACCAAAACACAAATACCAGAATGGAGATAGCATATCGGTTTCTTAAAAATGCAGGAAGCTTATTCCAAAATCTCATAATCATAAAACAAATGTTGCGATTCTATCTTTATTGAAACAACAAAGGCTGCTCAATTATGAACAGCCTTCGTTTTATTATTTAACGCTTGATTAATAGTAAATCAATCTGCGCACTTTAGCCACATATTTAGCAAGTCTGATCACTTGCTTCGTATACCCAAATTCATTGTCATACCAAACATAAAGTACAATGTTCCTTTTGTCTGGGTGAATAATGGTTGCATTGCTATCATAAACTGAACAGCACGTATTGCCAACAATATCAGAAGAAACACATTCTTCGTTCACATTGAAGTTAATTTGATTCACCAAATCACCACTCAAAGCTGCGTTACGAAGCAAGTTTTGGATTTCGTCCAAACTTGTCTCACGACTAACAGTCAAATTCAAAATAGCCAAAGAGCCATTCGGAACTGGCACGCGCACGGCATTTGCAGTCAATTTGTCTTTTAATTCTGGAATTACTTTAGTTACCGCTTTTCCAGCTCCTGTTTCAGTAATTACCATGTTGATAGCTGCAGATCTACCGCGTCTTTCGTTTTTGTGGTAATTGTCAAGCAAGTTTTGGTCATTGGTGTAGGCATGCACTGTTTCAATGTGCCCTTTTTCTACCCCAAGATTATCATGAATCACTTTTAAAACGGGAACAATGGCATTGGTAGTGCAAGAAGCAGCAGAGTAAATAGTTTCATTTTCAATGTCTAGTTCTTTGTTGTTCACACCATAAACCACGTTCGGAATTTCTTTTCCAGGAGCCGTAAGAATTACTTTACTGATTCCTTTTGAAGAAAGGTGTCTGCTAAGTGCAGCTCTATCTTTAAATACACCGGTATTGTCAATCAATAAAGCATCACTGATTCCGTGAGCGGTGTAGTCAATATCTTCTGGATTATTTGCAGCAATAAATTTTACACGTTGGCCATTCACAATCAAATCTAGGTTTTCATAATCTTCGATTACCGAACCTTGAATAGGACCATGAACAGAATCATTGCGCAATAAGTATGCTCTCTTTTTAAGTTGTGCTGCGTCTATTTTTCTAAGTACAATAGCACGTAAACGAAGCTGTTGGCCTTTTCCAGCTTGCTTGATCAACTCTCTTGCAGCTAGTCTGCCGATTCTACCAAAACCAAAAAGAACTACGTCTTTTGGTTTCATTGCTTCTTTAGCATCCATACCAAAATCGGTAAGCTTTTCGGCTAAAAAGGCAGCTTGTGATTCAAACTTCGACTTTTCGGTTTGCCATTCGTAAGCAAGTTTCCCGATGTCAAGTTTTGAAGGAGCCAAATTCATATCAAGCAAGTGCACTGCTAAGCTGGCTGTGTCCATGACACTGATCGGCTTTTTTACTACTTCGTTTGCATAGTTATGAAGTTGAAGAATATCAGATATCGAGATATCTGTAAGGTGGTTGCGGAAAAGAACGAGTTCAATTCCTTTTTCGTAAAGTAGTCGGCCAACGCAATTTTGCAGTCTTACTGCTTCGCTTTCTTGGCTGATGTACTCATTAAAATGACTTTGATAGTCATTGCTCACAACATTGGTATGCGCTGTGTTCTCCATTTTTAAAATCTGATTTTCAAAAGGTTAAATGAGAATGTAAGGAAACAAAAAAGGCCGTGATATCACGGCCTTAATATTCTGGGTTATTCACCTAAATACATTTTCAGGAGTCGACTTCTCGAATTCTGTCGAAGCCTACGAATAGCCTTCTCCTTGATTTGTCTAACTCGCTCGCGCGTTAAGTCGAACTTATCGCCAATTTCTTCTAAGGTTAATCCATGATTCATACCTATACCGAAGAAAAGACGAATAACATCGCGCTCGCGCTCTGTCAATGTTTCTAGTGATCTTTCAATTTCTTTTTGAAGAGATTCGCGCATCAAATCACCATCAGCACTTGGCGATTCATTGTTGCTTATTAAATCAAGCAAGCTAAAATCTTCATCTTCTTTTAATGGTGCATCTACAGACACGTGTCTTCCTGATACGCTCATTGTATCTTTTACCTTGTCTTCAGGAATTTCAAGTGCTGCAGCCAATTCATCAGCAACAGGAGGTCGCTCCAATTCTTGCTCTAATTGGGCATAGATTTTATTGATTTTATTCAACGAACCTACTTGATTCAAGGGCAAGCGAACAATCCTTGATTGCTCAGCAATTGCTTGAAGTATAGATTGACGAATCCACCAAACCGCATAGGAGATAAACTTGAAACCTCTAGTTTCATCAAAACGTTGGGCTGCTTTTATAAGACCTAAATTACCTTCATTGATCAAATCGGGTAGGGTAAGTCCTTGATTTTGATACTGTTTTGCAACAGATACCACAAATCGCAGGTTGGCTCTCACTAGTTTCTCAAGAGCGCGTTGATCGCCTTTCTTGATTTTCTTAGCAAGTTCTACTTCCTGCTCAGCGGTGATCATATCTTCACGGCTGATTTCTGTCAAATACTTGTCAAGTGACTGACTATCACGGTTAGTAATTGACTTGGTTATTTTTAACTGCCTCATATTCTTAGTGTTCCCTCGATTTTTGCTGATGCTGAAACGGGCCGGCAAAGGTAGGGTATTTTACCTCATTTGGCAACATTGTTTTCACATGTTCTTATTAGACGTGTAATCTTAAGGAAACGTTATTTGTTGTTTTATGTTTTGCTATAAGCCGAAACCGTAATAGGCTTTTTTGCCGTTAGGGTAAACTCCTTCGATCAAAACACCACCGTTTTTAGACGAAAGTGCATCAAACAATTGCTCTTTGTTTTTGATTTCGTTTTGATCCACCTTGGTGATGATAAAATCTTTCATCATTCCAGCACTTCTGAATTTGCCACTACCCAATTCGGTGATTTGAACTCCGCCTTTTATGTTTAATTCTTTCGCTAAATCATTAGGAACGGTTTCTAATAAAGCGCCTAATTTCTGATGAATTTCCAGTTCGTTTTTTGTAGTAAGCTCTTCTTCTCCAAATCTATTTCTGAGCGTAAGCGGAATATCTATTGACTCACCTTTTCGATTCACGGTAACCAATACTTCATCACCAGGTCTGAATTTGCTCACTTGCTCTTGCAGCTCTGTAACCGAATTCACGCTTTGTTCGGCTACTTTCTTTATAATATCACCTTCTTTTAAACCAGCACTTTTAGCTGCACCTCTGTCTACAATACCCGCAATGTAAACTCCTTTTAGGTCATCAATTTTTTCAGCTTCGGCTAATTCAGAGTCAATATTACGGATTGTCACACCCAAATATCCTCGCTGAACAGTGCCGTATTCCAACAAATCTTCAATCACTTTTGAAACAATGTTTACCGGAATGGCAAATGAGTATCCAGTATAAGAACCAGTGTTTGACTTAATCGCTGCGTTGATTCCAATAAGTTCACCGCGTGTATTTACAAGAGCGCCACCGCTGTTTCCTGGATTTACAGCCGCATCTGTTTGAATAAAAGATTCAACTGCGCTAGAACCGTCTGTGCCATTTGCCAAAATGTTGATGTCGCGTCCCTTAGCACTTATAATTCCAGCCGTAACCGTTGATTCAAGGTTAAATGGATTTCCAACGGCCAATACCCATTCGCCAACTTTAATTTGGTCTGAATTTCCGAAATCGATTTTCGGTAAATCTTTGGAATCGATTTTTAAAAGCGCCAAATCAGAACTAGGGTCTTGGCCAATAAGTTCGGCTTGAAAAGTTCTGTTATCGTTTAGTGTAACACTGATGCTAGCTGCTTTATCGATCACGTGATTATTGGTGACAATATATCCGTCATCACTCATAATAACTCCTGAACCAGCTCCAGCTCCCATTCTAGGTTTTTGTTGGTATGCGCCATCACCAAAAAAGAAATGGCGAATCGGGTCAAAAGAGTAATAACCGCCATCAATTTCGTAAGTGGTTTTAACGTGAACAACTGCATTCACTGTTTTTTCTGCCGCTGCAGAAAAGTCTATAGTTCCTGCAGTTGGCACTGCATAGTTCACATGCTGGTTTTGCGCTTCTAGGTGTTGGGCTCGTAGTTTTTCAATTTCTAGTTGTTGCTCAAGATTTTCATTATTCAAATAATTCACACTTCCTATGGCAATGAGTGCTCCACCCATGGCTGCCACAAAATATCCTATGTTCTTTTTCATTTCCAACTAATTTAAATCCTTTTGTATTGCTAAATTAACTCTGAACCTATCGCTATCGTTGCGATGCCGCTGTTAATTAATGTTAGGTCTGTCGTTCTTAAAAAGGCCATGTTTTCTAATGGTTCGCTTTTCTTTCGGAATATTGCATTGTGATTCATTTTTACAAATACCACGGAGCTGGAAACGATTTTATCTTAATAGATGATCGAAGCAATTCTTTTGCATTAGACAATCAATCTTTGATTGAAAAAATGTGTGATCGGCATTTTGGCATTGGTGCCGATGGGTTGATGCTTTTGCGCAATCATGCAGATTATGATTTTGAAATGATCTATTATAATGCGGATGGAAAGCAGAGTTCTATGTGCGGAAATGGTGGTAGATGCATTGTTTCCTTTGCCCATTATTTAGGTGTTATTTCAGAAAGAACAAGGTTTTTAGCTATTGATGGTGCTCATGAGGCAATTGTTCATTTGTCCAATTCTATTTCTCTAGAAATGATAGATGTAGCTTCGATTGAAGATTTGACAGATAATAGCTGTTTGCTAGATACTGGTTCACCACATTACATTGAAGTAAGAAACAATATTGCGAACATTGACTTGGCTACAGAAGCTCGGAAAATTAGGTATAATGATCGCTTTCGCGAAAAAGGCGTGAATGTCAACTTTGTAGAATTGAAAGACAGAATCGTACACATCAGAACCTACGAACGCGGAGTAGAAGATGAAACCTTAGCTTGCGGAACAGGAGTTACTGCGGCTGCCATTGCCATGCATCATTGGAAAATGGTTGGAACAGAAGTAAAGGTGAAAGCAATAGGAGGAGATTTAGAGGTAAGTTTTGATCACATCGAAAGCTTGTACACCAAAGTGTGGAAAAAAGGTCCCGTGAAAAGTGTGTTTGAAGGTAATTGGAAGGAATAATGTTGAAAGGTGAAAAGATAGAGCTTAGAGCAGCGGAGCCATCAGATGTTGATGTGATTTATTCTTGGGAAAACGACCCTGAAAATTGGTTGGTAAGCAACACCGTTGCGCCATACAGCAAACATCAAATTTTGCAGTTTATTGAAGAAGCAAACGACATTTTTGCTTCAAATCAACTTCGTTTGATTATTTCAAACCATCAACAAGAAGCAGTTGGTTGTATCGATTTATTTGACTTTGACCACAAAAACAAAAGAGTAGGTTTAGGTGTGCTTGTTGACGAAAATCATAGAAGAAAAGGATATGCACAAGAAGCCCTTTTCCTAACGATTAATTATTGCTTCAATCTTCTCGAAGTTCATGGTTTGTATGCCGAAGTCTTGTCAAGCAATCATTCTAGTCAAAAGCTATTTGAATCAGCCGGATTCGTGCAAACTGGAATTAAAAAAGAATGGCTTTGGGCAGGGCAGGGCTTTGTTGATCAGATCTTTTACCAGCTGAAAAGATGAAGGCCAGTTTGAAGTTTGTAGGTGGTGTTTTCTTAGTCGCCATGATGTTTTTCAGTTATTTGGCTTGGGAATACTATGGTAGAATTTATGCTGCAAATGTTGATTTGAATCAATCATCAGTTGAGTTTTACATCAAAAGTAATTGGACTTACGACAGTGTCACGAATGCTTTGGTGGATCAGCAAATCATAACTGATAAAGTTGGTTTTGAGTGGGTTGCGCAACAAAAGAAATATCCTGAATTGGTAAAGCCTGGGCGATATTTGATTTTTGATGGAATGAGTAATAACAAGCTCATCAACCTTTTACGAAGTGGAGAGCAAAAGCCTTTGAAAGTAGTGGTGCGTTCGGTTAGAAATAAATCGCAGTTGGCGGCACAAGTTTCAAGCTACATAGAAGCGGATAGTGCGCAAATCATGCAGAAATTGACCGACCCTAATTTTTGTTCGAAGTACGGTTTCACAACTACTTCCATTTTCACTTTGTTTGTTCCCAATACATATGAGTTTTATTGGAATACATCTGCCGAAGAATTCATTGAAAGAATGGCTCGGGAATACAAGCGCTTTTGGACCGATGAACGTAAAACTAAAGCAAGGAATGTTGGATTAACACAATCTGAAGTAAGCGTTTTGGCCAGTATTGTACAGTCAGAACAAGGAGCGCATCCTGATGAACGAGACGATGTTGCTGGTTTGTATTTGAATAGATTGAGAAAGGGGATGAAACTAGAATCGGATCCAACGTTGATTCACGCTTTGGGCGATTATAGTATAAAGCGTGTGCTGAATGTGCACAAGCAAGTAGACTCCCCTTATAATACATATCAAAATACAGGATTGCCTCCAGGACCGATTATGTTGCCAGAATTAAGTTCACTTGACGCTGTGCTGAATGCCAGCAAACACAATTATATCTTTATGTGTGCGAAAGAAGATTTCAGTGGATATCACAATTTTGCGGTGAGCTATAGCGAGCATATTAATAACGCAAAACGCTACCAGCGAGAGCTCAATAAAAGGAAAATTTATCGGTAAATATTAGTAACCGCGCTTGATGCGCTGCTCTTTCTTTTTTAGCGATTTGTGGCCACTAACCGCATGCTTGCGCTTTTTGCTGTTGCTTTTTCGGTGCATATCGCACTTGATAACACCACAACATTTATTCTTCGAGCGATAACCATTAGATCCATCTAATACCATACAAGATGGCAATGCGAAAGCTGCTATTAAAAGCAAGATGAATGTATGTTTTGGAAAGAATTTCATTAAAGCAAACTTAACAATGATTTGTATTATTTTTTCAATTTCCTAATAATTGAAAATGAGTCAGAATCAATTTAAAATCTGAAATTACGCTGTAATTTTTCAAGTAAGATACGTTTTCAGACAAAGAAAGATGTTTCTTTTCGCTGCTAATAATCACATTGATCAATGGATGAATTACTCCTTGTTTGAGTTTTGGAAAATCTTGAGACAATCCTCTTTGATCAAGTCCAACCCAAGATTTTTTTCCTTTTAAAACACTAAAAATGTTTTTCACTAGGCCAAGTTTTTCATCCACCAAAAGTAAAGTAAGCGGTAAGCTTATTATAGACGTTAAAGCAAACAAAACATCCACCAATCTCTTGTTTCGCTCAATTGCTGTGAGGTTAATAGATCTCAATCCATGAGTGAGCGCGTTGCCGTGAGGTTTAATTACGCGTTGACTTCCAATTAAAAACTCAACATTTGGCAAAGCAATCATCATTTCAATACCTTGGTTTTTAAGAAGATTCATTTCTTCTAAAATATCTTTATTAGATAGACAATCGCTGCAAAAAATGACTTCATCGATCTTGAAAATTTCGATACAAGCTTTTAAGCGAGAACGTTCACCTACAAAACCCAGAGGCATCGGATGCAAAGCTTTTGGCAAAACGCCAGCTATAAAATCACTTTCCAGTGCTTCTTTCTCAATGAAGGATTTTACTTGATGCAGCCCAAACTCATCTCCAACAACTAATCTTCGCGTATTGATTTTTGGCGCTATTTGGCCCTTGATACTGCTGAATTGGGTCAGAACAATGCGCCAGATAAAACCCGCAATTAATGCGGTCGATGATCCAATGAGTATAACGGCTCTAGAAAACCGATACGATTCTGGCAAAAGCGCATAAACCGCCAACAAAACCAAGGTTGAAACAAGCCAGCCTTTCACCATTTTCTGTGATTGAAATGGTTTGTCATATGCGCCAGAAAACACGAGTGTAAGCACCATAATGATGGCATAGGCAGGAAGCGCCACTGAAACAAATGGCAATGAGAAATCTTTAGACTGAAACTCTTCGTAAAAACGAGTGACAAGATAAAATGAAGTATAAGCAATGATCAAATCAACAAGCATTTGCCATGTCTTACCGAAAAGTCTGCTCAACAAAGCCAAGAATGCCCTGAAGTAGATTGCAGCATTTATGAGTGCTCCGAACAACGAAGCTTGTCCTTTTTCAAAATGCTTTCGCGCAAAAATGATCATGGCACGATAAAACACGAAGACATAATTTACACTGCCTTTTTTTGTGCTTTCACCTTTATAATGAATGATTTGTGCCTCAGGGAAGTAATAGTTTTTAAAGCCAGATTTTGTGATGCGGTAGGACAAATCGATGTCTTCGCCATACATGAAATATTCTTCATCAAGAAAACCACACTTTTCTAATGCACTCTGGCGCATCATCATGTAAGCACCGCTCAAAACCTCTATTTCGTTGGTCTCGAATTCGGGTAAATAACCAAGATGGTATTTGCCAAATCGTTTAGATTTCGGGAACAATCCACTTAATCCGAAAATCTTATAAAATGCTGCACTTGGTGTCGGTAATCCTCGCTTGCTTTCGGGTAAAAACTTACCTGCTCCATCAATCATGTGTATTCCGAGTCCACCACAATCGATGTGCTCGTCCATAAATTGAATACACTTTATGAAGGTGTCTTCCTTAACCACTGTATCGGGGTTTAGTAAGACTACATATTCGCCCTTGGCTTTTTTTATTCCAATGTTATTTGCTTTAGAAAAACCATGGTTAATCTCTTGATAATCATAATGAATATCAGGAAAGCGCTCAGCCATCATTTCTCTGCTGCCATCAGTTGATGCGTTGTCAATCACCAAAATCTCCATGCTTTCATCCACAGCTTTGATCACGGAATGCAAGCAGTGCTCTAAGAAATAGCGCACATTATAATTGACTATGATGATACTTAGCTTCACTTGAAATGCCTAGTGCGATCGCAATGAATTTTCAAAAGGAAGGCGCCCTAAAATGGAACGACCTAAGGTTACTTCATCCGTATATTGAAGTTCGTTGCCCACTGCTACACCACGTGCTAAAGAGGTAATAATAACTTCAACATTCTTCAATTTTTTGAAAATATAAAAGCAAGTTGTATCGCCCTCTGTTGTTGCTGGTAAAGCAAATAGAACTTCCAATACAGATCCAGATTCAATGCGTGTGACAAGCGAGTCAATTGTTAATTCGCTCGGCCCAACACCATCCATCGGACTGATAACACCACCAAGAACATGATACACGCCAAAAAATTGTCCTGTACCTTCTATTGCCAGTAAATCGCGTAAGTCTTCTACAACACAAATCAAATTTTGATTTCGTTTTGGATGGATACAAATCTGACAGATTTCATGGTCTGAAATATTGTGGCAGACCTTGCAAAACTTTAGTTCTTTGCTCAATCTTGAAATAGCTTCACCAAAAGCGTTGGCTTCATCTTTTGGCATTTTCAAAAGTTGTAAAGCATACCTCAATGCGGTTCTTCGTCCAACACCGGGTAGTGATTCAAAATATTCAACGGTTTTTTCGAGCAGTTTCGAAGGCAAGTCCATGCCGCGAAAGTAGCTAAATGAATTGCCTAAAAATTCAACTGTTCATTGGGATTTAAACACTATTGTGCCGACAATTATTTACCAATATTTGCGTTAAGCGAAAACCTATGACTAAACTTTTGATCTTGTTTTTCACGTGCATTACACCATTTGGTATTGCTCAGATTTCGCCTCTAACTTGGGAATATGCCGCTCCATATCAAGGTGGAAAAAGAGATGATGGATCGGGTTTTAATTTGAATGCTAAAGGATATTATGGCTGTGGCATTGATGAGTACTATCAATTAAAGAAAGACTGGTGGCAATATGATGCTATTCAAGATCGATGGATTGCTTTAGATACCTTGCCTAGCACAGCTCGACAATATTGTGCTGTTTTAGAAATTAATGGACAAGTTTTCTTAGTTGGAGGTTCAACACCGAATGGCGTTTCCAATGAAGTTTTTCAATTTGATGATAACTTACTCAATTGGATTAAACGAAAAAATGCGCCATTTTATGGATTGGCTGCTGCGGCTAGTTTGAGTTACAATAATGTTGGCTTCATAATAGGAGGGAGGAATGACAGCGTTAAGCTGAATTCATTCTGGAAATATTTGCCTGAAGTTGATGAATGGCACCAATTACCAAATCCGCCTTTTGATCCAAGAGATGAAATGTCTGCTTTCAGTTTGGGAACGGATGGATATGTTCTTCTTGGCAGGAACGACTCTAATGAAACCTATTCAGAAGTGTATAACTATGATTTTGTCACTGAGCTATGGACGCGAATTGCTGACTATGCAGGTGATGCCACTACTTATGTCGAATGCAAATCTTTGAGTGCTGAATATGCTATTTGCGCTGGGGGTCAATCAAAAGAAGGCGAATTATTGAACGAGGCATTTCTTTTCTCTAAATCTAATCAAGTGTTTTCTCCTTTACCCGATTTGATCGAACCTGAAATTCGTGGAATGCAATCGTTCGTGATTGATGCGTCTATTTATTTCATAGCTGGTTTAACTCCGCGTTTTACAAGGACTCAAGCGGTTCAAAAACTCAGCTTCGAAAAAAGCGATGTCTCTGAGAGCAGAACTTTACTGAATATTTATCCAAATCCTAGCAACGACTTTTTAAGAATTGAGTTGAGATCTACTCCTATTGATCAAATTGAAAAGGTGGAACTGATGTCATCGTTTGCAACCATAACTCCGGTGAGCTTTCAAAAAGCAAATGGCTACGTTTTGGTTGATACAAGAGAATTAGTAAATGGACTTTATATCATAAAAATTTCACTTTCCAATGAGGAAGTTATCGGATCAAAAGTGTTGGTCATTCACTAAAACAAAAAAGCCTGTGAATCGAAATTAACAGGCTTTTTTTATCTTTTATGCAGCTCTAATTTAGAAACCTAATGCTGGAGTCGGCATGCTTTCAAGCAAAACTCCTACGCAAAATAAATCGTTTGGATCAGGCTGGGCGCTTGCTTTTTTGCCTTCTTCAGGTGGTGGCCCGGGAGCTGTAATTCTTACGATAATTTTCTTGGTCACATCAGCGCTAAAGTCAAAGTATTGAGGTAACGAGTTGTCGCCATCTTGAGCATCATCTGCAGGCGTATCTAATACTGCAGTTTCGTTGTCAAACAATACCTCTTTGCTTCTGCCGTCAAGTATTTTAAATTTCAAAGGCTCTTCAACCTTTTTATCCTGACATAAACTGATTCTATAATCATGTTCGGCATGAGCTACAAAAACTAAATCTGATGTGTGACCTAACACAAACATTCCACTTTTACTTTGGCTGTTATATGACATCAAAGCGTTGTCAGAACCATAACACTTTCTCTTGTGGAAATTATTGCAATCTTGTGCGTAAGCGTTAAAGGTGAAAAAGGTTGCAACACCAATAACCATTGTTAGAATGAACTTGTTCATACTTTTAAAATTAGCCTTGAACGGCATTCGAAAATGAGTTTCTATAATTTGAAGCAGCTTCTTTCAGTTTAGCAAATTCAGCTTTGCTCATGATTACTCTGCTGCCGCCTAAAATGTTTTTGTCGCCTTTGTGCGTTAATTCAGCCGATACTTTCTCTTCGTCTAAGTTCAGATAAACTTCAGAAACTGGTCTAAGTTCATTCAATACTTGTTGAACGCGCTCTTCGTCACTGTACATGTCAAGTAGGGCAATTACATTCTCCATCACCAATTTCTGATCGGCAAGCTTTTGGATAATATCCTCAGATTCATGACCTTCAATTAAATGGCACAAGATGTAAATGCTTTCTACAAAACCTCCAGCTGAAATAATGGCTAGGGTAGAACCCTTTTCATTTTCTTCCAACATTGAAATTATGTTTTGGTAAGAGCTTGTAGAAATGATTTCTAACGAATCTGGATTGTCCATATTGCTCTTTACACGGTTTACCATCAACTCATCAAAAACGTAAGAAATACCGAGGTCATTTCCTATTTTTCTTAAGTTGTCAAAGTTTACCATCGACTCTTGAAACTTCTCATAAGAAGCCGTGTAAGCTATGTCTGCAGTTGTTCGTCCGAAATTCAGTGCTTGTGTCATACTTGATGTATAATTTACACTTTCGGTACTTACGATTCCATCCTTGTACGGAAGATTACTCGTTTTTATTATAGAAAATAATTCGTTTGGACTAGGGACTCCATAGGTTGTTTGGGATAAATCTCCAAAGCCAAAACCCATGGTTTGTTCTTGGTTAACGGTGTCATTTTCAGAGGAGTTATGCTCCTGGTCTGATCCGCCTGTACATGACACCATTGAGGCTATCAGTGTACCAGCTATTAAGAAACTATAATGCCTTTTCATTTGATGGCGATATTAACACTTTAAATTGTTAGCAGCAAAATTTGTATTCATCGATTTTTCACAATTCATATTGAGGTAACTCAACGTTCATTTATTGGGGCAAGATATGCAGAAAAGATTATGACTCAACTTGCACTTGTGTTTTAAATTCACTGGTGAAATGGAAGGTTAAATCTGGGTAATTTTCCTGAGCCATTTGAAGCATCCATGCAGAAGGAGCCAAGAAAACGGGATTATCATCCTTATCCATCGCAATTTCGCTTGCTTTAATTCTTACAAAATCTTCGAGTTGTTTTTGATTCGTTGTGGTAATCCAACAGGCTTTATGAAACTGTTTCATTACCAAATCGCAAGAAGCATTATATTCTTCTTTCAATCGGTATTTGATTACTTCAAATTGAAGTTCTCCAACCGTACCAATTATTTTCTTGTTTCCTGGTTGTTGAATGAATAACTGTGCAACTCCTTCATCCGTAAGCTGACGCACGCCTTTGTCTAGTTGTTTTGCCTTCATTGGATCGCGGTTTATTACTTCTCTAAAAATTTCTGGAGAAAAGCTAGGCACGCCTTGATAAGAAAACACATCGCCTTCTGTTAATGTATCACCTATTTTGAATGAGCCGGTATCATACAATCCCACAACATCGCCAGGATAGGCTTCTTCTACCAAGTTTTTTTCACGGGCTAGAAACGTGTATGGATTATTGAATCTAATGTCTTTATTGAGTCTTGTGTGGTGAAAAAATTTGTTTCTTTCAAAAGTACCTGAACACACCCTCAAGAAGGCAATTCTGTCTCGGTGGTTTGGATCTAAGTTCGCATGAATTTTGAAAATGAATCCGCTGAATTTTGGCGAATTGGGTTTGATCTCTCCTTTTGTACTAAGCCTTGGAAGTGGGTTAGGAGCGAGGTTAACAAACGTATCCAGCATTTCTTGAATACCGAAGTTGTTCACAGCACTTCCGAAAAACACCGGTGATAACCTCCCTGCTAAATATTCTTCTTTGTTCAGGGGTTCGTATACGCCATCAATTAATTCAACATCTTCACGCAGTTGTTTGGCATCTGCGCCAAGCAGAGTATCAAGTTCAGGATTGTTCAAGTCTTTGAATTGAATCCCTTCATCTGTAATCTTAGTCTTATTTCCTTCAAATAGGTTCAATTCATGAGAATGCAGATTGTAAACACCCTTGAAAGCTTTACCTCTATTAATCGGCCAACTTAATGGCCTGGCATTGATTTTTAAATGATCTTCAAGATCGTCTAGTAAATCAAAAGGATCGCGTCCTTCAAGGTCAAGTTTGTTAATGAAAATGATAATTGGTGTGTCTCGCATTCTACAAACCTCAGTAAGTCTTTTAGTTTGTTCTTCCACGCCATTTACGCTATCTATTACGAGAATTACGCTGTCTACGGCCGTTAGCGTGCGATAAGTGTCTTCAGCAAAGTCTTTGTGACCAGGTGTATCAAGCAAGTTTATCAAATGACCGCGATAATCAAAAGACATTACCGATGTTGCCACCGAAATTCCTCTTTGGCGTTCAATTTCCATGAAATCAGACGCAGCGGTTTTCTTAATCTTATTTGATTTTACGGCACCAGCTGTTTGAATAGCTCCACCAAAAAGCAAAAACTTTTCGGTAAGGGTGGTTTTACCCGCATCAGGGTGAGAAATAATTGCGAATGTTTTTCTCTTTTTTATTTCGTCATCTAGCTTCATCTGCACATCAAAAATTCGGGTGCAAAAGTAGCAGAATGATCAAGCCTTTTTTCGTGGTATTAAACCAATTCAAACTGCATCATGTGATGGCGCATGTGTTTGTACTGAAACTGAATCCAGCCATCATAATCTAAGTCACCAAAAGCAGGATGCGTTTCCGTTGCCTCAGGATTTGCCTGATGAAATTCGAAAAACGCGTTCATTTCATCTTCAAGTTGAGCTATCGCTGCTTTTAAATCTGGCTTGCGCAAAGGAGGTAATCCATCACCAACAACAGGATTTGTTAAGTTTCGTGGATATTCTGTGTTACTAAAAAGGAACATTCTTCTTTTTTCTAGTGCTTCTCCTTCAAACAGGCATTTAACTCTGGCTCTACCATTCGATATTCGCCATGCGCTAACAATGTGTTCCACAAGGTGCTGTGGCGACATTAAGCCCCAAACGGGACGCTGGTTTGGATCCAGCGTCCTGAAAAGAGCTGGAGTGGTTAAAAGAAATTCTTTTCTCGCACTCATATTTTTTTGTGATTAGAAACGCTCTAAGTCTGCAAAAAAGAAAGCAGATTCAATAGCAGCATTCTCATCGCTGTCACTTCCGTGAACTGCATTTTTTGCTTTTGATTCAGCAAATTCTTTTCTGATGGTTCCTTCAGCTGCATCAGCAGGATCAGTAGCACCAATTAATGTTCTGAAATCTAATACTGCATTGTCTTTTTCAAGAATTGCAGCATAAATAGCTCCTGAACTCATGTATTCAACTAATTCTCCATAAAATGGACGTTCAGCGTGAACAGCATAGAATTTTCCAGCTCTTTCTGAGCTCAACATAAGTTTCTTTAAAGCTACAATTCTAAAACCTGCACCTTCAATTTTTGCTAAAATAGCACCAGCAGTTCCGTTTGCTACGGCCTCTGGCTTGATCATCGTAAATGTAATGTTACCTGACATGTTAATACCTTTTTTTCGGGCCGCGAAAGTATAAATCTCTTCTCCGTTAATAGCCATTGTAGCATTACTAATTTTGCCAATTCATGAGAGAAGCAGTATTTAGTGTGTTAATGTGTGTGATGTTCTTTTTTTCAGAGGGGCAACCTATTGAAAACAAATCGGTTGACATAAAAGGAAGATCTGTGCAATATTCATTCTTCAGTGAAACAGATTCACCCAGAAGAATACTATTTGGCTTTTATGACATTGATACAACGCTTTGGAATCAAGAAACCTTTTGTAAAGAGTTATCGCCATTTGCAGAGAAGAACGGATACAACCTTATTGTTCCTCAACTATCAAATGGCTTTGAGCTACAAACGTTTTTAGACTTATTTGTGTCAGAAACCGATTATGATTCAGTTGTATTTATAGCGAACGGAAGCGGTTGTAGACATGGAGTAACACTCATTGAAAAAGGCGTTTCAGGACTTTTGATAAATCCTATTGATAGTATTGAAGCTATTAAAATCAATGGCATTATCCCAGTATCATTGATTAGTGATGCTAGTAGAATGCCCATTCAAAAACTTTGGCTGGATTCTTTGCTAAAAGAAGGCATCTGGTTGAATCATTTAAAGGTTGATGCATCGCACAGGTATTATATTGACAATCATTATGAAATTTATGATGCTCAATTACTTTGGATTGATAGCATGCAGCAATTTTTAAATGATTCTGCAGCGTTTTCCAATTGGAAAGAAGAAAGCGGCATTCAAAATACTCCTAACGAAGTTTACAGGCAAGGAAGCGAGATTGAGCTTGTGTTAAAATTGACTAGGCCAGAGGTTGTTCGTGTTGACATCATGGATTTAAGCGCCAATGTGGTGCAAAGCAGTGAGTCATTGTTTGGAATAGGAAACCATTCGATTGAAATTGAAACGAAAAACTTGAACTGGGGAGTTTATAATATTGAAATCAAAGGCGAAAAATTATTAAAACGCTTCAAAATAATGATCAGAGGATGAGCAACGTAAGTACAATTACAATTAAGAAAGGCCGTGAAAAATCGTTGCAACGAAAGCATCCATGGGTGTTTTCGGGTGCTGTTCAGAGCATTGAAGGAAATCCAAAAGATGGCGAACTTGCGGCTGTTATGTCGCACAACAAAGACTTTTTAGGTATAGGTCATTACCAAAATAATAGTATCACCGTCAAAATATTAAGCTTTGAAAACGAGCCAATTGACCAAGTTTGGTACGACAGAAAAATAGGCGAAGCCAAAACCATGCGTGAAGCTCTTGGTTTTCCAAATAAGCTGACTAATGCTTACCGATTGGTGCATGGTGAAGGCGATGGAATTCCAGGTCTTATCATAGATGTTTATGCAGGAGTAGCTGTAATACAATCTCATAGCCCAGGAATAACCTTGGCTTTGAAAAATATTACAAAAACGCTTCAAGGTTTAGGCTTCGAAAATGTGGTTTCGAAGCCTGTTGGAAAAGAAAAACCTCAGGTTTTGGCTGGAGAAGTGAACGAAATCACGAATGCTCTAGAGTCTGGTTCGACTTATCAAATCGATATTATTGGTGGTCAAAAAACAGGTTTCTTCTTAGATCAACGAGACAACAGAGATTTGCTAAATTCATTGGCTAAGGATAAAACTGTTTTTAATGTGTTTAGCTACACAGGTGGCTTTAGCATAGCGGCATTAATGGGGGGAGCAGAAAAAGTATTCAGCGTTGATAGCTCTGCCGGTGCGCTTAGCTTGGCCGAGCAAAATGCCAACGCAAATGGTTTTGCTGATAAGCATGTTTCGTTAAAAGTAGACGCAGTTCCTTACCTCGAAAACATGACCGATACCTATCCGATTATTGTATTGGATCCACCTGCTTTTGCAAAGCACAAAAGTGCCAGGCACAATGCTATACAAGCATACAGAAGAATCAACGAAGCAGCAATAAAGAAAGTAGAAAAAGGGGGCTATTTATTGACTTTCTCTTGCTCGCAAGTAGTTGATAAACAAATGTTTTATGACACAATTATGAGTGCAGCAATTAATGCTGGACGCCAAGTTCAGGTTCTGAAACATTTACGTCAACCAGCAGATCATCCAGTAAGTCTTTTTCACCCTGAAGGAGAATACTTGAAAGGTCTTTTATTAAGAATTTCATAAATTTTTAATTTAGGTAAATCACGTATAGGAAATTATCACTTACTTAGTGCGAATTCTATTGATGATGAAGACTATTATAAACAAACTCAATAAACAGAATCCTGGCTATTACGTTCCGCTGCCATACGCAATGGCCATTCACAGGTCTGTAGACCGCCAAGAGGCTGATGCTAACCTGTATTCTGGAATGCAGCTATACTTTAGGAAAATGGAAATTCCAAGTATGTCAATTGCTGTGATGGCTTACTATAATGATCGGTATAATTATATAGGTTTTATACCTAATGGCATGCTTTCAAGGATTGAAGAACTTTTGAATTTTGAAGATTCTCTGTTAATTAGTCTCGAAAGAGTTCATTGTAATAGGTTGGCTAATACGTTTTGGATCACAATTGATGAACTCCCAAATGTTGCTGATTTAAATTTTTTATAGGTGAATAGAGTAGTTTCAAAACGCTAGTTTAATATTAAAGGTGTTATTTCATTATTTTTTAAAAAGCTTGTATAGTCTTTTTAGTATAGAATTTAATAGCCCCCAATGCTCAATTTTTCTTACCACAAAATTTGGAACAGACTTATTGGTTCCAAACAAATTTTCTCGATTCAAGCTAGGGCTCTGCATGCTATAATTGCATTGGGTGCATTGTTTGTTGCCATGCTCTTTTTCGTAAATCTCTTAATTGGCAATTTTAAAGTTGCAATTTTTCTTGCCATTGTCATAGCTTTTGCGCCCTTAGTTCATTATTTATCCAGAGTTCTCCTATACCATAATGCGGCAGTTGGTTTAATTAGTTTCTTGGTAATTGGCATTTTTATTAGTTCTTATTTTCTCAAAGCAGGTACAAAAGGTCCTGCACTTTTTTTACTACCGGTCACTTACTTCATTCTCATTGGTTTTGTACCACGAAAAATCAGAACCTATTTTTTGCTATTTCATATCATTCTTGCATGTACACTTATTGCTTGGGAATATTCCAATCCATCGCTAGAGCTTTTCAACACGTTTGATCGTAAAACACTTTTTGCAGACATATTATCAACTGTAGCTATAGGCTTAGTGCTAACACACGTAATTACAACCTATATCATTAACACATTTAATCTAGAGCATGAAAGCTTATTGAAGGCATCGGAAAAAATAACGGAGCAAAACGATCAGTTGCAATTATTGAATAATGAAAAGACGAAGCTTTTAGGAATTATGAGTCATGATTTAAGAGGATCGATAGGTGCTTTGCAAAGCTTATCAGATCTTATGACTGAATATCCTTTGAGTGAGGAGGAAAAAGCAGAGGTTGTTTCCAAAATACAAGTGCAGTCAAGGCTTAGTAGAAGTCTATTGGATAACATGCTGTTTTGGGCTAAAAACCAAATCAATGGTACCAAAACAATGAAGAAAACGCTGCTTCTTGAGCCTTTAATAAGAGAATTACAAAGCAGTAACGCGATTTTAGCGAGCAATAAAAACGTTCTAATTCATTGGAAGTGTGATGCGAGAATCAGCGCATATACTGATATGGATTACTTGCATTTAATTCTTAGAAATCTTGTTCAAAATGCTGTTAAGTTTACACCTAGTGGCGGTTCGGTGCACATTTTAGTAGCTGAAGAAACTTCTCGGGATATTCAAATAATTATAAAAGATTCAGGTGTCGGGATTGACATTTCTCATCTCAACAAAATTGGAGGTGCTGGATTGGAAAGTACTTTGGGTACATCAGGAGAGAAGGGCACGGGCTTGGGGCTTTTGCTGGTTTATGAGTATGTTGAGTTATTGGGAGCTAAAATTGAATGTAATAGCGTGATTGATATGGGCACAACTTTTAAAATAACTCTGCCAGCAAAATCCAATACTGAAAAGGTGCCTGAGTTTACCATTTAATTGATTTCAACATTTCTGAAACCCATTTACTGTATTGAAAAGCTGAAGGATGCAAACCATCTTTTGCCGTGAGGTGCTCATCTCTATTTCTAGAAATTGACGTAACATCAATAAATGGAACATGCATTTTCTCTGCAAATTGATTCATAAATGTATTGTATTGATCTAATTCAGTGCTGTTGGTTTTGCCTTTTTTGGAACTTAAGCCAAAAGGGGTGAAGTAATAATCTGGAATACTGACAAAAAATATGCTAGTAGTATCGTTATTACAATGCCTTAATGCTTGACCAAATAGTACCGGTAATTCCGTTTCGAATAGGGAGAAAGGTTTTCCTTGATACTGATTGTTTACACCAATTGAAATGGAAACTAAGTTGAAATTTGATGCTAAATGTGAGTCGTTTATTGCATTCATTAAATCATCAGTGCGCCAACCTGTGGTAGCTAAAACCACTGGATTTTCTGCTTCTATTCCGCTTGCATTTATTGAATCGATGAACTGATGTGGCCAGTTTTCTTTGGCACCAACACTTTCACCTATAGTATAAGAATCACCAAGGGCGAGAAATTTCACAGGAGATTTTAGTGTAATTTTTTGTGCCATACAAAGAGCAGAACTAACAAATAGTAATGCAATCGTAATTATGTATGAAAATTTAAAACTCATAAAGAAAGGGTTTGAGTGTGCACCAAGATTACGAATAATGAAGACGTGCGGATGTATGCTGCGCTAGTGATTGCAGTGGAAATCCTGCGCTATAGCGCAGATTGCAGCGGAAAGAGCGCTCGAGCGCCCAAAAAAACCTTGGTTTAAAATAAGCGCAGTTGCTCAGGATGAAATGCGCCTTCGTGTTCTAACAAAAATTGCTTGCGTTGCATGCCGCCAGCATAGCCAGTGAGGCTGCCATCGCTGCCAATAATGCGATGACACGGCACAATGAGCAGCAATGGATTGGCGCCAACTGCTCCACCAACTGCCTGGCTAAGGTTTTTGTTACCGTGCATGTTGGCAAGTTTGCCATAAGTGCTTGTGCTGCCAAAATGAATGGTGAGCAGGTGATTCCAGATTTGCATTTGAAAAGTGTTTCCTTGAAAGCCTAGCGGCAAGTTGAATTGTTTTCTTTCGCCTTCAAAATAAGCTTTGATTTGTTGTTCGGACTCTTTTGCCCAGGTGGCTTTTATGGCAGAAGCGCCCACAATAGCGTCTTCTTCATTTATCCAGAGGCTTCTAATTATTTCATTTACACTGCCTTCGAGCAGCATCCAGCCAATGGGCGTATCTACTATGTGTTGTACAAGCATAATGGTGGGTAAAGGAAGCGAGCTCGGTGGGGAAATTGACGTGTTGAGTCGAAACTTTTCAATAAAGCACGGTTAAAGCGGTATTAGCAGTACTTTCGCGGCTGAATTTATTGATATTGCAGACGTTTAAAGACCTGGGCCTTTCAGAAGATATTGTTAAGGCCCTCACAGAATTAGGAATCGAAAATCCGACTCCGATTCAGGAAAAAGCAATTCCTATGTTGCTTGAATCGGCCACAGACTTTTTAGGATTAGCCCAGACGGGCACGGGGAAAACGGCAGCTTTTGGCTTGCCGTTGATTGAGCAAATGGACACTGACCGAAACATGGTTCAGAGTATTGTTCTGGCGCCAACGCGCGAATTGGCTCAACAAATTGCAGAAGCGATTAAAAGCTTTAGCAAGTACAGAAAATTTTTAGGAGTAGATGTAGTGTATGGCGGAGCGCCAATTTCTGCACAAATCACTCGCCTAAAAAAGAATCCGCCTCAAATTTTGGTTGCCACTCCAGGCCGTATGATTGACTTGATCAATCGTAAGGTTTTGAATTTGAGCAACGTGAATTTTGTTGTGTTGGATGAAGCTGACGAAATGTTGAACATGGGCTTTAAAGAAGACATCGATACGATTCTTTCTTTTACGCAGCACGACAAAAACATTTGGTTGTTTTCTGCGACCATGCCAGCAGAAATTAGAGACATCGTTCACCGTTACATGAAAGAACCTCGCGAAGTGAGTGTTTCTAGTAAAGAGCGTGTTAACACGAATATTGAGCACCGTTTTGTGCTTGTGCGCAGAAATGACAAGCGCATCGCTTTGCAGCGAATTATCGATATGGAAGGCGATATGTATGCGGTTATTTTTTGCCGTACAAAAGCCGAAACCCAATCGCTTAGTGGTATGATGGCTGATGCTGGATATCCAGTAGAAGCAATTCACGGAGATTTATCTCAAGCGCAACGCGATACTGTAATGCGTAAGTTTAAGGCCGGAAGCGTAAGACTTTTGGCAGCAACAGATGTTGCAGCTAGAGGAATTGACGTTGATAACCTGACACACGTAATTCATTATGATCTTCCAGATGATTTGGCTTTTTATACTCACCGAAGCGGTAGAACAGCTCGTGCTGGTAAAAAGGGTATTGCGATTTCATTGGCTTCACCAGCTGAACAATACAAAATCAACCAATTGGAACGTCAATTAGGTATTTCTTTTAAGAAAGACTTGATTCCAAGTGGTGAAGAAGTGGTGCTAAGAAGCGTTCAGGCTAGATTGGAAGATTTGTTGAATGTAGAAGAAAGTGAAGATTCTAAAATGTGGATCCATTCTTTTGCTGAGCAAATTGAAAACTTGAGCAAAGAAGAAATTTTAGCCAAGTTTATTACTAAATCGATGACCAATGTGAAGGTTGATGGTGGAAACGTAAATGCTGATGAATCGCGCAGAAAAGACGAGCGCGAAAGAAAAGGCGGAATGCGCGATGCGAAAAACCACAAAGGCCGCAGCGATAGAGATGACCGTGGTGGAAGAGATGACCGTGGAGGAAGAGATAAAGACCGCGGGGATAGAAAAGACCGAGGTGATAGAAAAGATAGAAATGAACGTGTCGAACGCAGCAGCGATCGTGGTGATAGAAAAGATGCACCCCGCACAGGAAGCAGAAGTGGTGGTGGAGAAGAAGGCATGACAACTTACTTCATCAATCTTGGAAAAGGAGATGATTTGGAAAAAGGCGAATTGCTAAAAATCATTTGTGATTCAAGTGGTCTTAGAAGCCGTTTTGTTGGAAGAATTCAAATGTTTAACCAGCACAGTCTTTTTGATGTGAAAGAAGACAAATCTAAAGGATTAGAAGCCGGATTTAATGGTTTGCAGTTTAAAGGCAGAAGAATAAAAGTGAATCCAGATAAACCTGCATAGGTTTAGGAATGCTTTAAAAAAGCATAAGCGGTGAGTAGTTTGAAAAAATGACTTGCCGCTTTTTTTATGCCTTCATATTTCAAAAAAAATTACATACACGGCTATGATGGAGACTAGAATTGACTTTACCTTGGTCAGAATAAGATAAAAGGTTGAGAAGGAATAATTCGAGCGATACAAAGCTTAATAGCACTGGCAATAGCGTTTCGATTACTACAGAGAGGAGCGCCTGGCGTAATGCCTTTGTGTTGTTGCGCATTCCGTTTTCGATGTATTTGATGCCTGTATTTTGGTTTGCATTGAGCAATACTGAAGAGTTTGATATGATCACGGCATTTTTAGTTTTTGTGGTGTTGCACGTGTTTATGTTTCCTGCGAGCTACGGTTTTAATGCCATTTATGACAGAGACGAAAAAAGCGTTGGCGGATTAGAAACTCCGCCACCAGTGGGCAGCGAATTGTTTCAACTTGTAATGGTTTTTGATATTGCGGCCATTATTCTTGGGCTGTTTATTTCTGGGCAATTTGCATTGATGGTGTTTACGTATACTGTTGTTTCAAAGGCATTCAGTTTTGATAAAACGCGACTGAAGAAATTTCCGCTGCTCAGTACATTAGTGGTAGCAACTTTTCAGGGCGCATTTGTCTACTTTATGGTCCTTGTTGCGCTAAAGCAAAATATTGACAACCTGCAGTTTGCTTACGGAATGATTGCTATGCTATTGATTGCAGCGATGTTTCCGTTGCTGCAAGTTTACCAGCATGATCAAGACCAGGCTCGGGACGATATGACCTTGAGTTTATGGCTCGGTAAGAGAGGAACATTCGTTTTTTCGGCTGTATTGAAGGCTATTGGTTTAGCGCTTTTATTTGTGTTGTACGCCAATCATAAAGATGTTTTCATAAGCATTACTTCTATAGTTTGTATTGCTCCAATGCTCTACTTTTTCGCAAAATGGATGTATTTATCTTTTAAAGATGAAGAGCATATCCATTTCAAAAACTCCATGAAAATGAATGGGTTGTGGACCATTAGCCTCACTTTGGCTTTTCTAATTCAAGTGATCTTTAACCACTATTGGTTGTAATTTCAGCTTAAAAATGAAAGCTAAATCCAACAGATCCAATAGGCGAATATTTCGTTTTATTTTTTTTTGATTGATTTTCGATTGTAATATTACTCGTCACATTTGGATCGGGAGCCATATCGTCTTCTACATTGGTGTATTTGTATTCATTTTCAATATACCGATCAATTCTAGTGTCTATCTGCATCGAAAATCGATTGCTAATCCAATATCTACAACCCATGACTGCGCTCAATCCTTTGGCAGTTGTTTTTTGTCTTAATTGAAAATAAGAGGTGTAATAATTTCTGAATGAATAGCCGTAAAAGCCTTCAACACCCAGAAATGGTTGTAAGTGAACAAAATTGGAATGGTAGAAACCGCCAATTCGCATTGATAAAAGTTCGCGTTGGTCAAGTGGATAGCTATGGTTATTGGTAGAGCCCTTATAATAGCCCAGTTGCGCTTCAAAATGAATTTGTTTAAGATTGATTTGGTACGCTAAACTGGGCACGCCAAATATTTTTTTGTCGAGTTCACTTACATTCAAAAGTTGAATCGAGATTTCATTTTTTAAATCCGATAAGGGAGTTTTATTAATAGAATCTGAATGAATTTTCTGAGCAAAAGACGCTTGAATTTGAAGACTCAATATAAATGCAATAAAGATTAAAATGCGATGATCACTGGCTTTTATCATTTCCTGATTTTTATGCGTTCTACTTCCAACTTTACCTCGCCATTACCATGAAGGAGTATTACTAGTTGATTGGCACCAATCAGAACTTTTGAAACGCTGGCCTCACTAATATTTGTTACAAGATTGAGATTGTCCCCTGATCGTCCTTTTTCAATGGCTCCGTAGATTAAAATGGGTAAAGAATCAATCAGCCAACCAACATCAAATGCTAGTCTATCAAGTACTTCTTGCTTAATTTCTTCATGAAACAGGTAATCCGTGGCTTGAAAGATGGAAGAACTCTCATCTTTTATATAGAAATCAAACCCTTTGATGAATATGGTTTTAGTTTCAGCGTTATAACTTGGTCGACCATACACTTCCATTTCTGCATCCCAATCACCTTTTATTTTAGCATAAATGACAAGGAAACTATCTAAGGCTGAAACATGTATGGAATCCATCATGAGTTTTTCACCCTCTACTTCAAAAGGTTTATTGGTCAAAAGCTTGTTTGACAATGAGTCTATTAGTTGGTATTCAATCGGAAGACCTAAATGGAGTTCGAAGCCTTTCTCTTGGCGTGTTTTGATGCTTAATGGCGGATATTCAAAATCATCTGGAACAAAAG
>JANRBI010000141.1 GCA_030727625.1 Salibacteraceae bacterium | reverse complement strand
TTATTCCAACAGTTGCTTACGATGGACTCTATTTAGGTGATCAAATCAACACCAACGGATTCTTTGATCTACTCAGCGAGAACAAAAAAGTAGCGACATATGCCTTCAATTTCGTCTTGAGCGAAAGCAACATAAAACCAATAGAATCAGAAGCTTTAACTTCTATTCTTACTGAAAATGGAATCAATTTCAGGTTCATAGAAAAAAGTGGTGAACAGCTGAAAGACGAAATTTCCAAAGCTGATTTAGGACAAGAACTTTGGGTTTGGGCAGTGGCGATTGCCCTACTCTTTTTAATTATTGAAAGTATCCTTATTAAAGTATTTAACCGATGAGCATCCTCATTAAAAGTGCCAATATCATTTACCCAGGTCATCCATTGAATGGCAGCACGCTTGATGTTTTAGTTGAAAATGGAAAAATCCTGAAGATCGCTTCGAGCATTGAAAACAGTGGAAACTTCAAAGAAATCAGCGCTGATGGCTTGATGCTTTTTCCAGCCTTAGTTGATGCGCAATGCACCATTGGTGAACCAGGATTTGAATACAAAGAAGATTTGTGTTCAGCGGCTGAAGCAGCTAAAAATGGTGGATTCAGCGTATTGATGATGTTGCCAAACACCAATCCGGTGCTTGACAATCGAGGTCAATTAGAATACTTAAAACAAAAAACCGCAAGCTTAGGTGTTGATATTAAGCCTTTTGCTAATATCTCGAAAGGTGGCAAAGGTGTTGACCTAAGCGAAATGTATGATCTTCATAAAGGTGGCGCGGTAGCATTTTGCGATGGCAAACACGCCATTGATGATGTGAATTTGATGAAGCGCGCGCTTGAATACACGCAATCTTTTGGTGGTATCGTTTGTAATTTCCCATTTGATGATCGCATCAATCCGGGAGCTATGGTGCATGAAAGCAAACAAAACATCAAGCTTGGTATCAAGTCTTCTCCAGCAATTGCCGAAGAATTGATGGTAAATCGAGATTTGTACTTGCAGCGCTATGCAGGCGGCAATCTTCACCTTTCTACCATTTCTACTGCAGGAAGCGCAGAAATGATTTATGAAGCAAAAGCACGCGGACAACAAGTGAGTTGTAGTGTGGCGCTTGCCAACTTGCTCTACACAGACGAGACTCTTGAAGGCTTTGACACGAATTACAAAACGATGCCTGTGTTGCGCGAAGAAAACGACCGACAAGCGTTGATTGAAGGTTTAAAAAATGGCGTGATCGACATGATTGTAAGTGATCATACACCAGAAAACATTGAAAACAAAGACGTGGAATTTGACCACGCATCTTATGGCATGACCATGATTGAAACGGCTTTGTCGCTGATTAATGAGCACTTAATCGCTGATCTTAGTTGGGATGTCGTGATCCAACGCATGGCTATTGCTCCGCGAAAGCGTTTCAACATAGCAGTACCCGACCTTAGCGAAGGTTCAGCATTTGAATTCACGCTGTTCGCCCCAAATCACGTTTGGACTTACAACAAAGCTTCTAAAGCTTCTAAAAGCGCAAACACACCTGTTTATAATCAGGAGTTGAAAGGGAAAGTAGTGAGGTTGTAATTAAAACCTAAACCTCATTAATTGCAGTTCTTCTTCACCTCAAACTCTATCAAAAAGTGATCAGCATTATTTGCCCATTTTGGAATAGCAACTGCAGATTCTAATGATTGAAGCAAACGAACCAATCGCGGCCAATGCTTCAATTGCGCTTCGAAATAAGATGGTGAAACGAGCAAGCCAATTGGTTGTTGGCGAATGAAATTGAAATCAATAAAAAGCTCTTTTAAAGCTTCTGGAGAGAAGCAATGCGTTTGTTGGGTGGATTTGTTGTCAATGTTGGCTTCATGAATCGAGAGCCTTCTATTGATGTTGTCTGGCTGGTTTTTCAATCTAAAGTACAAACGCTCTTGCCAGCAATACTCGCCCAAGAACACTCCAATAAACTTGCCTTTCGGTTTTAAGAGTGCGCTAAAGTCTTCTTGAATGGCTTGTAATTGCAGCTTTGAAACACAATTCAGTCCTGCGAAATTGGAAAAGATTAAATCAAAGGTTTGGCCTTCAAACTTCTCTTTCAAATCATGAAAACCAGCCACTTGAAAAGAAATGTCTGAAGCTCTTTTCTGCTTGGCAACAGAGATCATTTCTGATGATAAATCAGTTGCAATCACTTCGTGACCAAGCGCATGCAACCATTGTGCATCAGCTCCTGTTCCACAATTTACCTCTAGAATTCTGAGCTTTTTTGAAGGAAGATGTTTTTTGAGATAATTCCAAACCAAAGCACGCTGCGCTTTACCAATATTGGTTTCAGTAAAATTGAAATCATAATCTATTGCAACAGCATCAAACTCAGCGGACATACTTATTCAGTTGCTGTTTTGACCAAATGCTCAAGGGAATACGGTACAGTAATTTTGAAATCAAACTCAGCGAATCTAAACCACCACGATTCTCAGAAAGCTTGTTTTTAAGCGCTCGCAAGCGGAATTCATAGTGCACATAGCGCTGTAGTTTCTTGTAAAACTCGGCTGGAAAAGCGCTATCAAACATCACCAATAACTCATCGCTGTCGGTCCAATTGCTTTTTGCGCCAAGCTCACTTTTCACATTTTCATAAAACTTAGTTCCGGGCAAAGGATACGAAACAGAAACGCCAATATCGTGTGGCATTTGCTTGAATACCAGATCAAACGTGAGTTTAATATCTTCAAACGTTTCGCCAGGATAGCCGAACTGTAGGAAATAGCATGGCTTGATGTTGTGCTTTTTCATCAATCGTGTGGCTTCCACTATTTGCTCAACACTTGTGCCTTTGTCCATAGCGTCAAGCACCTTTTGCGAACCGCTCTCTGCTCCTATCCAAATTTCATCGGCACCAGCTCGTGACAAATCAGCAATATTATTTTCTTCCAAAAGCAAGTCTGCTCTAGACTGTATTTTGAATTTGAAGTCAAGGTTTTCTGCTTCAACCAAGTCGGCAAAACGTTTCACCCAACCCGGTTTCAAACCGAAAATATCATCGCAAAACCACACATGATCAAAGTTGTATCGCTGCTTTAGCAACTTTAACTCATCTATCACATTTTCAGGACTTCGCGCATTGTATCTATTGCCATAAATTGGCTTAGCGCACCAATTGCATTTAAACGGACAACCCCGTGTTGTACTCAAGTTTATGGAGAAGAATCCTTTGCTCGCAATCCATCTTTGCTTGTACTCTTCTACGTTTACCAAATCCCATGCGGGCAAGGGAATTTGATCCAATTCTTTCAGATTAATCCTTGGCTTTGTGCTGCACAATTGTCCATTTTCTAGGAATCGAAGTCCATCAATGGCCTCAAAATGGTCTTCACCAGAAAGCAATGCAGTTGAAAGTTCTGTCAAGGTTTGTTCTCCTTCGCCAACCATTACAAAATCAGCTCCTTTCCGAAGGTATTCGAGCGAATGATCAGTTGCATCACTACTAGAAACCAGCACTTTACACCCAAAAGCTTTCGCCATTTCAAACACTTCAAAAGCGGCTTCACGCATATTGGTCAAGCACATTTTTGTGAGGTAGTTAAATCCATCGTCATACACTACCAAAATCTTAGGCTGATGCTTTTTTAATGCTGGCAAAATTTCATCTGCACGTTCGGCAAACATGGGATCGTACAAGGCCACGCTCTGCCCTTTTTCACGTAAAGTAGCTGAAGCAGTAATGGTCGCTAAAGGAGCAAAAGGCTGTTGCGCGCGCCACTGCTTTGGATCGAAGCGCAAAAAGTATGAGTGTGTGAATAGAATATCAGCCATTGGTCAAATCTAACGACAATCCGTGTTGTTTTTCGAAAGCTAAAATGCGCTGATCAAGCGAGTCTAGCACCTTCTTTTGGAAGTTTTGCGGGTGATGCTTCGAAACATACTTCCGCGATCTTAATGCATGCTCAAAATACTCTGGTGTGAAGTGGTTGAACTTGCTTTGCCATTTGTTCATGGTTAGCTTCATCAAATAAGCGTCTAAAGCCTCGCCTGCTTTGCCATTCAGGCAAAACTCAATGATAGATTTCAGGATATAACTACGCTTCGGATTTGCATTTGAAGCAGACTTTGTTTGTGCATTTGGCAAAAATTCAGTGGCCCAAGTATTCGCTACAATAAAGGATTGAAAAACGGCCGCATCGTACATCGGCTCTAGCGTGAGCACTTCTGTTGCCGTAAATATGTTCTTATCTGGAATCTCTAAATGATCGGTATCCACAAAATAATTCACACAGAAATATTTCTTGCTGTTGAGCAAAAAGATCTTTTTGAAGGCGATCAGAATGCTTCTCGCAATCCAAAGTCGACCTGGTTTGGTCACAATGAAGTAATCAATGTCTCCCAATTCATCCGAATAACCTTTGGAAAGTGAACCTGAAATAGCCACCATTCTCACATAAGGAAAGCGACTAATAAATCGACTCATGCGCTTTGCGATCACCATCATTTTGTCGGCTGCGTTATTTCCTCTCAGCCTGTTTTCAACCAAAGCAGGCTTAGGTTCCAGCGCATAAAAATCATTGATTTTGAAAATGAGATTTACCGCTACCAAATCACCAATAACACTTTCTAAATCAGTATAATTGACAACGTTTGAATAATTCTTTATTTCAACTTTATTTAGAGGGTAGTTAAATAAGTCAAAATAAAGCAAAGCACGGAGTACATGCCGGTGTTCATTCGTTAAATGAATATCAGTTACAAGGTTGTTTTTTGGCTCGTGCACGCTCAAACCTAAGGGATTTTTTTCAGCTGAAAAATGAAATGTTCTTCCCAGCCGGTTCGTTTTGAAATAAGGGTTTCGAATCTGAAACCATGCTCCTCGCCTATTGTTTGAATAGCTTTCAGGTCACAATCTTCAGACAAAGACATCAAGACGTTGGTTTCGGCATGCAAGAAAGCCGAAAGTTGCTGAAAAAAACGCTGGAAATATTCAAAGCCTTCGCCACAATACCATGCTTGCTCAGCTGCGGTTTTGGGGTTTTTGGGGTAATATGGTGGATTCACCACAATTACATCAAAAAACTGTGATGACATATTTTCAAAAAGATCAGAAACAACAGCACTTGCAGCGCTTTGCAGCGAATTCATTTCGATATTAAGTTGGGTATTCTCCACCGCTGATGCGTTTATGTCTATCGCAAGCACCTTTGCACCTTCACGCGCTGCCCAGCAGCTGATTAGTCCGCTTCCAGATCCAAGCTCTAACAACAATTTGTGATGAATATCAAACCGCTGTAAAGCTTCAATAAGTAATCGTGTACTGAAGAAAAAGCCGGGATGAAACACGCTTTTTTTAACGATCAAATGCAAGCCATCAAACGAATACGGTCGATCGTGCTTCAGGTAGCGCAAAAGCAACGGACGCCAAGTATAATGGATGATTTTCTTTTGAACCGAACGCAGCATAATCAATCCTAAAACCCTTGAAT
>JANRBI010000140.1 GCA_030727625.1 Salibacteraceae bacterium | reverse complement strand
GACTCACGCTTTGGGTTATGGAACCAAAGCGTAAAGAGTATTTTCATCACGCATCAAGTAGAAATTCAGAGCCCCATTTTTCAAGGCATCATAAACATGCTCAATCGCTGGATCATGAGCAAGTATGACGAAGTTTGGATTCCAGATTACGAAGCCATTCCAGGACTTGCAGGCAAGCTTTCTCATCCAAAAAAATTACCAGCAAACGCTAACTATATAGGTCCATTGAGTCGATTTAAAAAGCCAAATCAAAAAGTGGTAAATACCAATTGGGATGCTGTTGCACTCATCAGCGGACCCGAGCCGCAGCGCACGCTTTTTGAAGCCGAAATCACGCGCATGTTCATCGAATCTGGCGAAAAAGCACTGATCCTGAAAGGTCAACCAAATTTGGCGGAAAACTCAGTGTTTGAAAACATCAGCATAGTGAATCATCTGAAGGATGAAGAATTGATAAAAGCATTGCTTGGCGCGAAAAAAATCTACGCCCGAAGCGGTTACAGCACCATTATGGATTTAAACGCACTTGGACTTACAGCCATGTATTTACCAACTCCTGGGCAAACCGAACAGGAATACTTAGCCGAGCTACATCAAAACAAATAATGCTGAAACTGCTTTTTTTCAGCCGACATATCTAAATCAGGATATTGCTTTTCGAGTTCATCGATAATCGAAATCTGTTTCGCTAAAAAGCGCTGAAAAGAATTGCTCTCTGGGTCAACTGGTCTGTGACTTGCGGCCTGAACCACGGCTTTAACCGAAGCGCAAATTTCTTGGGTTTGCTCTGAAAAAAAAGATTGCTGAAACTTCTGCCAGATGTAATCAATAGCTTGATCAGTTGGGTGCAGCATATCGGTGTTGTAAAAGCGATAATCGCGCAAATCATCCATCATTATTTCATAAGCTGGGAAATAATGGCATTGCTCAAATTCTTGCACCACTTCGTTTACCGCGGCTATCAGCAACGCTTTGCTGCGTTGGTTTTCGGTTGCTCCATCTTTCCAATGGCGCACTGGGCTTACTGTAAACACCACTTGTGCTTTTACTCCGCTTGCCGCTAAAAATGGTGGGATGTGTCTCAAAATCAAGTGCACATCTTGGTAAGAAAGCAGCTTTTTTCGAAACTCCTTATTCGGAATTTTATGACAATTCGCAACTGTGTGTCCCGAAGCAACATGCTCATAAACCCACGCTGAGCCTAAGGTTACAAAAACCACGTTTGCATTTAGCAGTGCTTTTCGTCCTTGTGCTAATTCAGTATTGATTGCAAGCAAGGTTTCGGCTTCAGTAGCGGCATTGAATCGCCCATGATGATCAAGACTCGCAAAATGATCGCCTGTTTTCACCAAATCTGATTCGGTATAAAGCCTGTTATTGAGCATTCGCTCCAAAGCATTCATCACCGAAAACGGATTGAACAAAATGCCAAACGGATTAACCAAAGTGTTGATTTTGCTCTGTTTCAACCTTGCACCCATGTTTTCGGCAAAGCAAGAACCAATCATCACCACTTGATTAGCATGATGAATATCAAATGAAAATTTAGGCGGGTTAACCTCGGTTCTAAAAACTTCCATGAAAATGTGAGATTACTTAGCCTTTTCTAATGTAAAAGAAAAGGTGGTGCCTTTGCCTACAACGCTGCGTGCATTGATGGTTTGACCATGGCTTTCGATAATATGCTTACAAATTGCTAAGCCTAAACCTGTGCCGCCTTGGTTGCGCGCGCGGCTTTTGTCAACCCTATAAAACCGCTCAAATAAGCGTGGTAAATCATTTGGCTCAACACCTATTCCGTCATCCGAAATCTCAATCAAAATGTTTTGAGACATATCGAAAAAACGAGCTTCGCAATAGCCCTCAAAGCGACCATAATTAATAGCGTTCACTACCAAATTAGAGATTACTTGAAGTATTTTGCCCTTATCGCCTTTTACATAAATAGGTCGATCGTATTTCTTGTTGAATCGAAGCGCTATGTTCTTGTCACGTGCACGCAATTCAAACAAACTGAATACTTCTTCGAGCAAGTTTACTATGTTGAATTTCTCTGGATTCAAGATTTCGCGACCCGCTTCTAGTTTCGAAATGCTGTCAAGATCTTCAACCAAAGCAATCAATCGCTCGAGGTTTTTATCGGCTCTTGTAAGGTAGTCGTAATTGATTTTCGGGTCTTCTAAACCACCTTCAAGCAGCGTTAGTAAATAGCCTTGCATATTGAAAATCGGTGTTTTCAATTCATGCGCTAAGTTTCCGATAAAATCTCTTCTAAACCGTGCTTGCTCTTTCAGTGTTTGAATTTCGCTTTGCTTTACGCTAGCCCATTCTTCCACATCTTTTTGCACTTCGCCCAGCATATCTCGGGCTTTGGTTACATCCTTTATTTTGTCATCTGTTTGATCTGGCGATTGAATAGAACGATAGAGCACTTGAATTTTGCCATGCAAAAACTTCTCAACGCCCCACCAAGCCACGCCAAACGTGCTTCCAAAAATTAACACTAAGAAGAACAACCAGAACCAAACAGGGAAATTCACATCACCGATTAGCCCAAAAATCGTGAGAACGACTAGGCCAACAACAGTAGTGCACGCTGCAATAAACAGCGCAATTTGATTTGGATTTTCAATTTTCATAAGGAAGGATGAAGCTACAGAATTAATAACGAAGGAAAGCTATTCTTCGAACTTGTAACCCACGCCTTTAATGGTTTTGATATGATCGCTACCAATTTTTTCGCGCAATTTTCTGATGTGTACATCTATAGTACGATCACCAACCACCACATCTTCACCCCAAACAGAGGATAAAATAACCTCTCTTGTAAATACTTTTCCAGGAACTGAAATCAATAATGCAATCAGCTCGAATTCCTTTTTAGGAAGATTAAGCTCTACATCATCTTTCACAATCACATAGCGATCACGATCAATCTTCAGCGACTTCAAATCAGCGTTACCTTCTGTTTGCACAGTCGACTCTTTTCTGCGTAGCAAGGCTTTAAGTCTACTTATAAGTACACGCGGCTTGATTGGTTTGGTGATATAATCATCAGCACCAGCTTCAAAACCAGCTATTTGCGAGTAGTCTTCGCCACGTGCAGTTAAAAATGCAATAATGATGTTTTTGGTGTCTGGCTTTTCGCGGAGTTGCATACACGTCTCCACTCCATCCATTTCAGGCATCATTACATCAAGCAGTATTAGGTCTGGTTTTTTGGATCTTGCAATCTCAATAGCAGCTAATCCGTTGTCCGCAGTATATACCTTAGCACCCTCTTTTACAAGATTATAGCTAAGAAATTCTAAGATATCTGCCTCGTCATCTACAACGAGTATTTTTTTCTTTGAGAGCATAAGTCCTTCTGATTCTGAATCTGCGCTCGAATGTAGACTGGTATCCATCTAGTACTTTTTAATGATGAGTTATGAATAGGTTAGATAATCTTGGCTGAATATTAATCCAATATTAAGCTAAAGTAACCAACGCAATTTAAATGTTTAGCAAGGATAATGAAAACCAAATATAACACCTCTAGTCTACTGATTATATGACGATTAAAAACCCAAAATAATAGGTAACATATAAATAACCCTACTGTAATGAGAGGTTTACACAGTGTGGATTGCTTTGCATCAAAATAAATCACAAGAAATGAAAAGAATTTTCCTTAACCCAATCAATGCAATGGCAATCGTTTTGTCATTAGGATTGATAACTACAGTATCTTCTTGTAAGACTGACGGATGTACTGACCCAACCGCTACTAATTACAATGCTGACGCTGACAAAGATGATGAATCTTGCACGTACATCACAAAAGAAACTATCACTAAGACGGGTGAACTTTCTTCTAATGAAACTTGGACAGCGAACAACATCTACGTACTTGATGGTAGAGTAGTTGTAACAAACGGTGTTACTTTAACTATAGAGCCAGGAACTATCATTAAAGGTGCAGAAGGACAAGAAACTGAGGCATCTGCATTGATCATTGCTCAAGGTGGAAAAATTATGGCTGAAGGAACTGCTGCTGCACCAATTATCTTCACTACAGTGCTTGATGGTATTGCTCAAGGTGAAACTGAAAGCAAGCTTACAAGAACAGACAATGAAAAATGGGGTGGTGTTGCTATTTGTGGTAAAGCTCCTATTTCTGCTGAAAACGGTGATGATGTTTCTAACCTAGAAGGTATTCCTGCTGAAGCTGGTTACGGAGTTTACGGTGGCGCTAGCGCTAACGATAACTCAGGTGTTTTGAAATATGTTTCTATCCGTCACGGTGGTATCTCAATTGGAGAAGGAAACGAACTTAATGGTCTTACATTGGCTGGTGTAGGTTCTGGAACCACAATCGATAATATTGAGATCTATGCTACACTTGATGATGGTATCGAATTTTTTGGTGGAACTGTAAATGCTTCTAATCTTTTGGTTTATTACTTCGGTGATGACGGATTAGACGTTGATCAAAACTATGCGGGTAAAATTTCAAACTTCGCTGTAATTCACGGTGATGGTATTGGTACTGACGAAGGTCTTGAGATCGATGGTCCAGAAGGTTCAGCTACTGAAGGTTTCTTTACAATTGAGAATGGTATTTGTATGTCTGACGGAACTGCTGATGGTTCTGCTGCTGACTTCAAATCTAAAGCTCAAGGTACTGTAAGAAACGTAACTTTCGATTACTCTTCATTGGGTAACAAACCAGTAAAATTTAGAGCAAGCTACAATGCAGATTGCACTAACAAAAATGATGCTTTTGCTTACCTAGTTGCTAGTCCAGCTCGTTTAACCTTTGACGCTTGCGAAATGAGCGGTGTTAAAGTTTACGAAAACGCTGATCCAACAGCTTGTGATGTTAATAATGCCGCTAACCAAGTATTGGCTGAAGGTGTTGTAACTATCAATGGCTCTGGTGCAACTATCAATGTTGCAACAACATTCTCTTGGACTAATGCTGCTGCAAAAGGCCAACTATAAGACTTTGTAAAACTTTATAGTATAAACGCAACTAAGCCCTGTGATTATTTCTGATCACAGGGCTTCAGTATTCCTAATCAACGACTAAAATCTGAATGTATGTCACGGTTATTTATTCTCTCTCTTAGTTTTTTACTTTCTTTTTCAGCCATCGCCCAAAAAGGGTACTTACGTGGCAATGTTGCCGATGGTGATTTCGGTGGCGCAATGATTGGCGCAGCTATTACCATTGCCGACAAACCTGGTGTTGGAACCATTACCGATTTTGATGGAAACTATTCTCTTCCATTAGATCCTGGAACTTACACCATCAATATTTCATTTATTTCATACGCTACACAATCTTTTAAAGATGTTGTGATCAAGGCAAATGATGTAACAGTAATTGATGCAATTCTTAGTTCTGCCATTGAAGAACTTGGTATCGTTGAAATTACAGCAGAAGCACGAAGAAATTCTGAAGCTATGATGCTGATGGATATGAAAAATGCTGCTAACGTTACTGATGGATTGTCTTCACAGTCATTCAAAAAAATTGGCGATTCTGATTTATCAGGAGCCATCAAGCGTGTTACAGG
>JANRBI010000139.1 GCA_030727625.1 Salibacteraceae bacterium | reverse complement strand
AAAAGCCTTCGAGCAAGTCGTTTTCAGCAACAGGTCCCACTCCGGCTGGTGTTCCAGTAAAAATCAAATCACCAATTTTTAAAGTCATGAATTGCGATATGTAAGCAATGATTTTGTCAATGCTAAAAATCATGTCTTTGGTGTTGCCAAGTTGCTTGGTGGTTCCATTCAGCTTTAGCTCAAGCTTCAAATTATTGAGTTCTGTTTTGTCTGTTACCGGAATAAAATCACCCAAAGGTGCGCTTCCGTCAAAGGCTTTTGCTTTTTCCCAAGGCAAACCTTTTTCCTTGCATTGCTGCTGCAAATCGCGCGCGGTAAAGTCAATGCCCAAGCCAATTTCGTTGTAGTATCGATGTGCAAATCGCTCTTCAATGTTCTTTCCCAAACGATTGATGCGCACCACCAATTCTAGCTCGTGATGCACCTCTTTCGAAAAATCAGGAAGGAAGAAAGCTTGTTTCGGTTTCAAAAGTGCCGTGTCTGGTTTCATGAAAAAAACAGGCTCGGTGGGCACTTCATTCTTTAGCTCTTTGGCGTGGTCAGCATAGTTGCGACCAATGCAAATAATTTTCATTATTCTTTCTCTTTTTGTCGCTTTTCGCGAATTCTATCCATGATATTTTGAAACACCTTTTTGGTAGAAAACGGGAAATCACCATTCATCAACCAACCATAATATCCTGGTTCTTTCTTGAAAACTTCTTCTACCACTTGGCCTTTGAATTTTCCGAAATTGATGCACTCTTCGCCATTTTCATTGAAAACGATGCGGCCCATTATGTCGGCAGTCTTATTATATCTTGAAAAGCTTTCGAGCCATGGTACATCGGTTTCTAGCTCAGGATAGCGCGCTAGTTGAGATTCTAACACTTCGTAAGTAGCTATAATATCGGCCTCGGCACTGTGTGCATTTTCTAGGTCTTTTTCACAATAGAATTTATAGGCTGCTTTAAGTGTGCGTTGTTCCATTTTATGAAAAATGTTTTGCACATCTACCATTTTTCTTTCCTGAAAATCAAACTCAACTCCAGCTCTAAAAAACTCTTCTACCAGCATTGGTATATCGAATTTGTTGCTGTTGTAACCCGCCAAATCGCAATTAAACAAGAACTTGAATAGAGAAGGAGCAAGGTCTGTAAACGTTGGCTCCGTGGCTACATCTTCATTAGAAATACCGTGAATCGAAGTAGATTCTTCGCTGATTGGCATTTCGGGGTTAACACGATGTGTTCTGGTGGTTTTACTGCCGTCAGGGTTCAGTTTTAAGATTGCAATCTCTACAATTCTATCGCTTCCAACGTTTATTCCTGTTGTTTCTAAATCGATAAAGGCAAGAGGCCTTTCAAGTGTTAACCGCGTCATGCGGCCAAAGGTAGAAGCGAAATGTGATTTTAGAATTTTAAAATCACATTATCTGCTGTTCCTGTTTCGTCTAATTTAAATTCAACTCTTCTGTTCAATTGTCTTCCATCTGGATTATCAGTTCCATCTGCATTAGCATTTGGCGCAATTGGCAATGATTCGCCAAAATATTGGTAGGTCAATCGTTTGTCAGAAATACCTTCAGAAATGATGAAATAATATGCGCGCTTAGCTCTTTGTTCTGACAGGGCGAGGTTGTATTCAATGGAACCAATCCAGTCAGCATGGCCATCTATGCGCAAATCAACAGCAGGTGAAGTATGCAAGTAAGAACTTACTCGTTGCAATTCGGTGATACTTGCTTCTCTTAAATCAGCCTTGTCAAAGTCGAACAAGATATTTCTGAAAACCACTTTTTCTGTTCCAGAAGTAGTATTGCTTTTTGGTGTTTGTTCTGCAACAGCGGCAGCATTTTCAGCCTTTTCTGTTTTTGGTTGCTCAGATGCAATTTTGTCTTTAATCTTAGCTGTTGCTGGAGTGGATTCGGCAATCGCTTCCTTAGCAACATCATTTGCTTTAGCAGAAGATTCTGCTATTTCCGATTTTGGTTGTTCAGAAGCAATTTTGTCTTTAATCTTCGCTGGTGCTGCATTTGTTTCGGCAAGCGCTGCTGCTTTGGTTTCGGCAGTTATCGATTCACTTACAGTATTTGCTGAAGTTTCTGCTTTTGGTGCTACTTCAGGAGTTTTAGTTTCAGCTACTTCAGTGCTCATATTTTCTGCTTTAGCAGCAGTGTTTTCGGCCACTTCTTGATGCATTTCTGTTGGCACAACCATTTTGCTATGATCAACTTCTGGCAACGTAGCTAGCAATGCTTCAAACGGCTTATCAGCAAGCTTCTTTTCGATGTTAGCTGCTTTTTCAACTGGACTCTTTTCTTCAGGCTTTACTTCAAAAGCTACAAGATATCCAGCTCGTGCTTCAGGCATTCTTTCAGCTGCTAAATTGCTGTCAGCTTCAGTCATCATCTTGTTGTAAGCCGTTTCTTCGTTATAAATGAAGCTGCCGTCTTGCACTTCGTAAATCCCAATGCTTGTGTTTGCTAATGATGTACCATTTGGATCTAAAATATCCACTGTTTTCACAAACTTGGTAATCTCAACAGGATCAGTGCTAGAGGTGATTACCGATCTAAGTGAATCAATTTGAGTGATGCTCAAACTCAGGAAATCCATGTTTGGATAGCGTTTGATGATTTCTGCATCTGCATTAAAAAAGGCATTGTTAACGGTGGTTTTCTGAGCATAAATACGGTCTTTACTATCCACCATTTTCTCTATGTTGATTTCTTGATGCAGTGCGTACAATTCGGTTTGAACGGGCACCTTAAACGTTCCATCTTGTATAGAGTAACCTGGAATTTGAACGGTGTATTTATAGTCGTTACCCGTTTTTAGATTGAGTTCATAAGCGCCAGAAGTAGCATTTACTGTCTTAATTAAGATGCCAGTTTTTAAGTCAAACACCTTAATAACGGCACTGCTTGGTTTGCCATCCGCCAATAGTTTGCCCTCAATTTTAGCCATTGCAAGTTGCTCAGCGGTTGGTTTTGATGCTAACATGGGTTCAGCAATAATTTTAGCATCATCAAGTTCAAGCAATGTGGCTAATAAAGCTTCGAATGGTGCATCTTTTAGCTTTTCATCAATAATTTTTACCTGTTGTTTCGGATATGCTTCTGTGGGCTTTATGGCACTAGCAATAAGGTATTCAGCGCGAGCTTCAGGTAATAAATTATTGTAATACAAGCCGTCAGCAGTTACTATTTGATTTGAGTATCCTCTAGAAATTGCATCACGAGTTTGAATCATTGCCACGTTTTCTGAGCCTATAACCTTGCTTGAGAGTTTAGTACCTTGAGGATCTAAAATATCTAGTAGTTGAATATAGTTCGTAATCTCAACAGGATGAAATTCTTGGGCTATAAGTGATCTTAATGAGTCTTTTTGAGTTTGGTTCATTGACGTAGGTGAAACCGAAGTGAATCGTTCTTCCATCTTTTTGTCAACGTTGAAAAACGCGTTATTTATAGTGGCTCTTTGAGCATAAACTCGACCAGCTGAATCGGATAAATTTTCAATTTTAATTTCTTGAAAAAGAGAATAATACTCACATTGCTGAGGAACAGTAAACTCCCCATCATGAGGTAAATAGCCCTCGGCACGAATAATGAATTTGTACGTTGTTTCTGTTTTTAATCGCATTTCATATTCACCTGTTTCCTTATTAGCGATATAGGTATTGATGAGCTCGTCTGTTTCAGGATCATAAATTTCTATGGTTGCGAAAACGGGCGAATTCTTGTCTTCGCTATAAACCAAACCACGAATGATGGTAGCTGATACTGATTTACAGTCTAGTATGATTCGATAAATGTCGGTTTCGCCATATCCACCTTCACGGTCAGATGCGTAGTAGCCAATAGCTCCGTTATCTGTAGTTACAAAATAACGATCATGGCCAGGTGTATTGATGGGTGGTCCTAAGTTTTCAGGGGCACTGAAGTTTCCATTTTCATCAACGATAGATTTAAAAATGTCATAATCGCCCATTGAGTTGTGGCCGTTTGACGCAAAGTATAAAGTGTTGCCGTCAGGTGTTAGAAAAGGAGCATCTTCATCAAATTTGGTATTGATTCCTTTGCCAAGGTTTTTGAGCGTACCCCAATTTTCGGTTCCGTCTTTTTTAGAAATATAGATATCTCTTCCTCCGTAACCAGATCCTATATCACTTACTACAAACATGATTTGTTCATCTTGTGTTATGAATACTGAAGGTTCAAAACCACGCGTAGTATTAATATTACCGCTGGCTTTTACTGGTGATCCCCATTGTCCGTTAGACTTTGTGCTTATCCAAACGTCAAGATCTCGATAAATGTATAGCTGTGTTTCGTCTCCAGCAAAGGTTATCGTAGCATCATGTGTTTCGGTATTAAGCTTATTGCTCATGTATTTGTTGCTCGAATCTAAATTCGATGCTAGCGTCCATTGACCGTCAATGTTAATAGAGTAGTAGATGTCTTCGTAGAATTTCTGATCATTGGCAATGTTCATACCTGTAGAATTGCTTCTACGTGAGGTGAATAGAATCATACTTTCATCAGAAGTAACAACGGGCGAATAGTCAGCATATTTACTATTGATTCGCTCACCCATATTTTCAATTTTGATGTGATCCTTATTGTTTTCGAACTGCACCTTTCCGTTTTTGCACATTTCAATGGCTCGAGGAATATCAAAATCCAAGGTTGTAAGATCGGTTCCTGATTTGCGCATTAACCCTCTATATGTATTGTAGTAGTCTATAGCTAGATCAAAGTTTCCAGCGTGTTGCTCAGCTCTGCCAGCATAAAGAAACATGTCTGGAAGGCTATCTGATTTAGTATTTGTAATTGCTCGCTCAAAATATCGAGCAGCCGTTCCTCGGTAAACACCTCCCTCAAAAATAGCTAACCCCATCTCATAATTATAATCAGGATTACTTGGGTTTAGTTTTAGAAGATCCATATAAAGCTCCTCAGCTTCGCTATAGTTACCAGCATTTAAAGCCTTTACCGCTTTGATTCTCATCTTTTTCTCTTCCTTAGATTGAGAAAAAGCAGAAAGAGCAAATAGCAACGAAAAGAATACGATCAGAAAAAAGTATTTACCAGGCTTAGCTGGTACATGAATGTGGTCTGCGTATCTCATGAAATGGAACTTTTAGGGTATTTAACAAAACTACCTTGGTTCCATGCCGTGAATATTTGAGTGGCTGTTTGTTATAAACAGAAAAATGTTAATTGATGATTATTCTAATATATTGAAATTCAATAAAATCAGATTTTCTCAATGTGGAATTTTGTGAATAACTTGGCCCACTAACAATCGATTTTCGCTCAATTGTGGAAATCTTGTTAATATCTAAGCCTTGAGCACTCAAACCCCTTTCCAGAGCAGCTTCCAGAGCTTTGAGTCTTTCAGCAGCTAAGCTTTCGTTACTTCTAAATTTGCTTGTCGGGAGGCTAGACGCACTTGCGATAAATTCAATTTTTCCATTTCCATTATTTTGCAGATAATGAGCAAGATAACTCACAGCAGCTGTAAAATCGGGTTCATCTTCGGGTATTGTTGTTTGGTTGAATCCCAAGTAAACGGTAACCGAATTTGTACGAGCAGCATTTGAGGCGAAATTTTCATCCGCTTTATGGAGCTCTTTTCTGGTTTTCAGGAATTTAGATGGACTGCTTTTAGGAGTTTCTCCAATTTGATCAACAATAGGTTCTTTTTTAATTGACTCTGCTAACTTGGGTTCGTTACCTTTCTCGTAGTAAATACCATTGAGGTTGATCATTTCAACTTTAACATTTTCATTATCAATTAACTCAATCGATAATGTTGGGTTTTCTAAATCTTCGATTATCGGTTTTAGAATGAACTGAGCAGTGAGTTTTTTAAATTCGAAATAGCCGTCTTTACTCACGTAAACGGTGTCAATAACGGTTCCATCTCCATCTAGATAAAGAACACGTGACCCTATTGTTACTGATCTTGAGTCACCAATGAGGCGCATACGCCATTTCAAAACTTTGCCGAGTACTTTTTCGTCAAGTGCAATCACATTATATTGATCTCTTTGGCGATAGAGGTATATTTCTCTATTGATTTCTTGGTACTTAACGCCAGTTGGAATAACGATTACTTCAGAATATAAGGCTGTGTTTTCTAGATTATAGCTCACGGTGTAAGTATCTCCTGAAGGAATAATGAAAACAAAACTTCCATTTCTTTTAACGGGATGTGCGCTGCCTACAACTTCATTTGTTGCATTATTAGTAATTGTGATGAAAAGGTTGTCTGGAATCTCCTGGGTGCTTGGGTCGTGAATAAATCCCTTCAGGATAGCATATGCGCTCATATCAACTTCGGGTGCGTTTCTTTCTTCTGGTTTGAAATCAATTACATAAATATCTGTACTTCCCAAGCTGCCTGCACCTCGCGAAGAATAGTATGCACGCTTGCCACTTGGTGTTGTGATAAATGAATGATCGTTGTCTGTGCTGTTTATAGGATAACCCATATTAATTGGCGCGGCCCATTTTTCATCTTTCAGCTTGGAGTAGAAAATATCATATCCACCCATTGTTTTATGTCCATTTGAAGAGAAATACAATGTTTTTCCATCAGGATGAATGAATGGAGCATCTTCATCTTGTGGGGAATTAATTGGAGCACCTAAGTTTAGTGCCTTCCCCCATTCACCATTAGGTAGTTTATTACAATACCAAATATCCTTACTTCCTAAACCTCCAGGTCGGTCGCTTACAAAGTATAATTTAGTTTCATCGCTAGTTATTGCAGCGAAGTATTCATTGTGCGCAGAATTAACATCACTTCCAACCAATGTTGGTTCAGTCCAACCTAGACCTAGTTTAAAATCAGATTCATAAATATTACCATTTCCTTTATAAACTCTGTAGATGTAAAGCTTTCTACCGTTTCTTGACATACTCACTACACTTGAGTGCTCGCCAGGTATGTTAATGTTTAAAAGCTCAGGATTCATCCAGTTTCCATTAATGTTTCTGTATGTTACATACATGTCTTCATAATACATTCCTGTAGTTGGTTCAAGTGCACTTTCATTTGTATTGTCTGGTCTGAGTCTTCTGCTTGTGAAATAGATGGTATTTTCATCCATTGCAACTATAGGTGCATACTCGGCAAAAGAGGTGTTTATGGGGCCACCTATATTCGAAATATTAACATCGAGAGGTTTTGTTATTAGCTCGCGAGCAGTTTCTAATTCTATTAATCCACGGTTGGCAGCATCTTTTAAAAAGTGTTTTTCGCCAGCAGTTGCAAGAAATTTGTCGTAAAACTCTTGAGCAAAATCAAGTTTGCCAGTTATTTGATAAGCCAAACCTAAATAGTAGTAGGTTTCATCTGGAGCGCTTTTAAAATCGGCAGTAAATGGATCGTAAATCTTTTTCACGTCTTTACTAGCTTCTTCTAAATAAGGAAGTGCCAGATTTCGATCAATTCCTTGGCTTAATAAGCATTTACCCAGTTTGAAATTTAGGTTCGCATTATCTGGGTTTTCTGCCAGCAGCGATTCCCATAATGGTATTGCTAAGCCATAATATCCATCTTCTGTGAGTAAGTTGGCTTCCGTGAAAATTTCTCGAAAAGACTGAGCCTTTAAGTTGAGGGAGCAAAACACTAAAAATGTTAGAAGGAAGGGTTTCATAAGTTAACTTTTAGGTTAAACCAAACCTACATTAAATAACTAGGGAGCATTTGTCTATGAAATGAAGTAATGAACGCTAGTTTGTAGATTATAATGGCAAAAAAAAGCACCGCTGTTGGGCGATGCTTCTCTTAAGGTTATTGATTGGATTTAAATCTCTCGATTTACATCCCATTGCTCTAAATAATCTGCAACTCTTCTCACGAACATTCCTCCAAGTGCTCCATCAACCACACGGTGGTCATAAGAGTGTGACAAGAACATCATGTGTCTGATTCCTATATAATCGCCTTGTTCTGTTTCAATCACAGCTGGTTTTTTGCGAATAGCACCTACAGCCATTATCGCAACTTGTGGTTGGTTTATGATAGGTGTACCCATCACGTTTCCAAAAGTTCCCACGTTGGTCATGGTATATGTTCCACCAGCGATGTCGTCTGGTAACAATTTGTTGTTTCTTGCTCTGTTTGCTAAATCATTTACTTGCTGAGTCAAGCCAAGCAAGTTGTAACGATCAGCGTTCTTGATTACAGGAACTATCAGGTTTCCGCTAGGCAAAGCTGCAGCCATACCTATGTTAATGCTTTTCTTTCGAATGATTTTATCTCCTTCTACAGTAATGTTGATTAGCGGAAAGTCTTTGATCGCTTTCGCAATAGCTTCTATGAAGATAGGAGTGAAGGTGATTTTTTCATTCTCTCTTTTTTCAAAATCTTTTTTGATTCTGTTTCTCCAATTTACGATGTTGGTTACATCTGCTTCTACAAAGCTGGTAACGTGCGGTGAAGTATGCTTAGAGCGAACCATGTGCTCAGAAATCACCTTGCGCATGCGGTCCATTTCTATTACTTCCACATCACCGCCATAAGATGCCGCTGGAGCCACAGAAACAGCTGCTGGTTTTGGTTCAGCAGCAGGTGCAAGAGCTTTAGCAACAGGAGCAGCTGGCGCTGGAACTGATGCGGGTGCACCATTTCCTCTATTTTCAACGTAGGTGAGAATGTCTTTTTTGGTAACTCGGCCAGCTTGACCAGTGCCTGCGATTTGTTCAAGCTCATTAACGGCTATGCCTTCTTCTTTGGCAATGCTTTTCACCAACGGGCTGTAAAAACGATCTGAATCTGAAAAGTCAACATTACTTTGAGTTGTGGTTGCAACTGCTGCAGCAACGGTTTGTTCCAATTGCTTGGCTGCGGCCTCAGCCGGAGCCGAAGTTTGAGTTGGTACCGAAGCACTTGCTTCGCCTTCAGCGCCTATGATGGCAATTACCTGACCTACAGCTGCAACTTCGCCTTCTTGTACTAAAATTTCTAATATAACACCATTGCTAGGAGCAGGTACTTCACTGTCTACCTTGTCTGTAGCAATTTCAACCATTGCCTCTTCTGCTTCTACCTTGTCGCCAACCTTTTTTAGCCAAGTAGTCACTGTTGCCTCAGCAACGCTTTCGCCCATTTTAGGTAGGATTACCTCAACTTTTTGCGCCATGTAATTCTTGTTTGATTTCGGTGTGCAAAAGTAAGATAAACACTAGAAGCAGGAATACTCTGTTTGTCAACACCTTGTTTAGACCGAGTTTTAAAATGATATTTTTACTCAATTTTTGTTGTGATATGATTAATATTTATTCAAAATATTATCGATATTGTAGTCTTTTTCAGTAAAGTATATGTTTTCGTGAAATTTATCGAGTTTGTTTAAAATATTCTTCAATAACATTTTTTCGTCTTCTGAAAGTTGGCTTGTCACAATCTTAGCCACTTTTTCCATTTGCACCGTAGCTTGAAAAAATGTGTTTCTGCCTTTTTCAGTCAGATTTAAAACCTTTATTCTTCGATCATCAAGCTTTGTTTTTTCATGAATCAATTCATTTTTGATCAACCGTTTAATTACCTCCATGCCACTTGGCACTTCATGTGCATTAAAACTAATCAGCTCCGACTTATTGATGTTTGGTCTTTCGAGTATTGCTGCTAAGAATCCGAAATCATCTGCATTGATGAGCTCCAAATTTTTGAAGGCATCTTTCACGTAGTACTTGGCATATTTCCCAAGTCTGTTCAAGTGAAATGCGATCGATGCTTCTTGATTTCCATAGCTCTCAAATAATGCAATTGGAGAATCCTTAGCTGTTGGTATTTCTTTTGTTTTTGAAGCGAGAAAGTTCGCGAAATCGTTCAATGAAGCTTCTCTTTCATTAGCAGTGAACTCTTGGATCAATGGGAGTAATTTTTCAATGAGATTTACTGCTGAATTCATCTTGAATCATATAATTATGAAAACAATATTAATTATTATGATTTAATAATTGTTTGATATTTTCGCGACAAAATTAAACAAGAATGTTGCGACTCTACTTTACACTGCTTGCCTCATACATTAGTATTCTGTCTTTCGCTCAAAGCGGAATCATTAAAGGAAAAGTGTTTAATCCCATTAGTAACGAGGCTGTGCCTTTTGCTAATGTGGTGATTCAAGGCACTACAATAGGGGTGAGCACCGACTTGGATGGTAAGTACGAAATATCTGGTTTACAGCCAAAACTGTACAATTTAGAAGTCACTTCTATAGGTTTTGAGAAAAAGGTGGTATTTGAAATTCAGGCATATAATAACAAAGCTGTTTTTGTTGATATAGAGTTGTTAGAAAATGCGCAGTTGCTTGAAGCGGTAGAAATTACTGCCTCATCATTTGTAAAAAAAGAAGAAGCGCCAGTTTCTATGAGAACCATTGGAGTTTCTGAAATAGAACGAAACCCCGGAGGAAACAGAGATATTTCTCGTGTTATTCAATCCTTGCCTGGTGTTGCTTCTTCGCCATCGTTCAGAAATGATATTATTATTCGCGGTGGCGCGCCCAATGAAAACCGCTTTTATCTTGATGGAATAGAAGTTCCGAATATAAATCACTTTGCTACGCAGGGCGCTTCGGGCGGACCAGTAGGTTTGATCAATGTAAACTTCATTAAAGAGGTTGAGTTTTACTCAGCAGCTTTTCCAGCAAATAGAGGTAATGCGTTAAGTTCGGTTTTTGATTTCACTCAAAAAGATGGAAATCCTGATGGAATTAAAGCAAACGTAACTGTTGGTAGTAGTGATTATGGTTTAACGCTTGATGGTCCGTTGGGCAAGAAAACATCTTACATTTTTTCAGTAAGAAGGTCTTATTTACAGTTCCTATTTTCCGCGTTAAAATTGCCTTTCTTGCCTATTTACAACGATTCGCAATTTAAAATCAAGCATAAAATCAACGATAAAAACGAGATTAGTTTTATTGGCCTTGGTGCATTTGATCAATTTGAATTGAATGAAGCAGCCAGTGATGGAGTTACTGATGAGGCTACATTAGAACGAAATAGATACATACTAGGCAACATTGCATCTAATGATCAATGGAATTACACTGTTGGTATGAGCTACAAACATTTTGCTGATCATAGCTTTCAGCAGGTAGTGGTGAGTAGAAACCATTTGAATAATCTGGCTAAGAAGTATTTTAACAATGATGAAAGTGATCCTAATAATTTGATTTTGGATTACTCAAGTCAGGAAATCGAGAATAAGGTGCGTATTGAGCATACCTGGAGAGAAAATGGATGGAAGTGGAATGTAGGCGTGGGCTACGAAAACGCCACCTATAAAAATGATACTTACAACAAGATTGTTACTTCAAGCGGCCAAGAAATTACCGTTGACTTCAATTCGAAGTTGAATTTGAACAAGTATGCTGTGTTTAGTCAGCTAAGTAAAAGTGTTATCAATAATCGATTGATGCTGTCAGCGGGTATTAGAACTGATTTTAGTGATTACAATGCTGCCATGTCAAATCCTTTAAAGCAGCTTTCTCCAAGACTTTCTGGTTCATTTGCATTGGCGCCTTCTTGGAGTTTAAATGCAAGTGTTGGCCGCTTTGTACAATTGCCTCCATATACACTTCTTGGTTACAGAGATTCTGACGGTGCGCTTACCAACAAAGATTTAGGCATTTCATACATTCAATGCGATCATGCTGTGGCTGGTGTTGAATTCCTTCCAACCGCCAATTCCAAAATAACGGTGGAAGGTTTTTATAAAATGTATGACAATTATCCATTCTTATTGAGAGATAGTGTGTCGCTGGCAAACTTGGGTAGTGACTTTGGGGTAATTGGAAACGAGCCAGCCACGCCAACTTCGCAAGGTAGAGCGTATGGAATTGAATTCTTGGCCCAGCAAAAGCTTGCTAAAGGTTTTTATGGAATAATCGCATATACGCTTGTTAAGAGCGAGTTTACGGATAAGAACAATGAGTTTTTGCCGTCAGCATGGGATAATGGCAATGTAATCACCATTACTGCGGGCAAGAAATTTAAAGGTAATTGGGAGCTTGGTATGCGTTTCAGGTATTTGGGTGGTGCACCGTACACTCCGTATGATGAAAGTTTATCAAGCTTGAAGCAAACCTGGGATTTGCGTGGTGTAGGTCTTTTAGATTATAACCAATTAAACTCGCAAAGAGTAGGAGCAGTGCATCAACTTGACGTTAGGTTAGATAAACGATTCTTCTTTAAGAAGTGGAGTTTAGATGCTTACTTCGATGTTCAAAATGCTTATAACTACAAAGCTCCGTTAGCGCCATTTTTATCTGTGGAGCGCGATGCCAATGGCAGTCCACTCCTTGATCCAAACGATCCAACTCGATATCAAATGAAAACCGTGGCAAACTTCAGTGGAAACTTACTTCCATCTATTGGTTTGATTATTGAACTTTAGGAAAGACTGATTTTTAAAGACAAAAAAAAGAGGCTCATTGAGCCTCTTTTTTTTGTCTTTATATTTAGAATGCTTTTAAAATCTAATACCTACAACCAATATATCATCAATTTGCTCTTCTTCGCCCATCCATTGTTCGATGGCAGTATTCAAAACGTCTCGCTGTTTTACCATTGGCTCTTCGTTGATATCCACAAGCAATTTCTTGAATTGTGAATACTTAAATTTCTTGCCGTTTGGTCCGCCAAATTGATCTGCATATCCATCGGAGAAAATGTAAACTGTGTCACCAGGAAGCACTTCTACTTCATGGTTAGTATATGGTGTGTCTAGATTATCACCATATATTCCCACTGGTTGTCTGTCTCCGCGGTGTTCTAATATTTCACCGTTTCTAATCATCCAAAGCGGATTGTTAGCTCCTGCAAATTCAATTTTATTTCCAGTTTTAGGTATTGAACAAATAGCGATGTCCATCCCGTCTTTGGTTTGATCGGCAGATGGATGCTTGTTCAAAGCCTTGATAACACCTTGCTTTAGTGCAAATAGGATTTGTGCTGGCTCTACAATACCTTTTTCGTTCACAATTTCATTCAAAAGTGAACTTCCAATCATGCTCATTAATGCTCCTGGAACTCCGTGGCCAGTACAATCTGCTGCGGCAATGATAGCACGATCGTGCTTTTCAGAAAACCAGTAGAAGTCACCACTAACAATGTCTTTTGGTCTAAATAGGACCATACTATTCTTAAGCGCAGTATTGATTTCTTCTTTAGATGGTAAAATAGCTTCTTGTATGCGCTTGGCGTAAAGGATACTATCTTTTACTTGATCGTAAAGCTCAGCAATCTGAGCACTTTGCTTTTGGATCTCTTCATTTTGACGAGTAATTTCAGCTGTGCGCTCGCGTACTTTTTGTTCCATATCTTCAGAATATTCCTGAAGGTTTTTGCGCATGACAAGCAGAGATTGACCAAGTTCATCCTGATCAGAAAGTGGGGTGTAGCTTGAATTGTAAGTTCCAGAACCTACTGCTATAGCAAAGTCTTTTGTTCTTCTTAAACCAGTAACTACTGTTTCAAGAGCGTTTGCCATTTCACCAATTTCATCGCCTCTGGTTGCTACCCACTGCTTTGGGAAAATACCTTTGGATAAATCTAATAGGATTAACCGCAGTTTGCGAACTGGAGAAACAATAGTTCTAGTAGTTAAAAAGGCAATGATAATACCCGCAAGGGTAAGTCCAATACCAAGGTTTCTAATTAACGTTCGGAGAAACTGGAACTGATCAATCATTTCAGCTGTGATCTCTTCAGTAGTCTCTTTTTTGATACTAATGATGTCATTCAGCTGAGTTAGAATTTCATCGGTAATTACATTGATTTCGCCACCTTCAGATACAAGATCGGCACAATAGAATTTGTTGAATGGATCATTGTAACTTTCTACGCCAGTAAGTATCTCTTTAATTTGTAGGTGAGAAGCCCACAACGATTCAACAGAACTAAAAAGGTCGTCAAGACTCACTTTAGCAGAATCTTGCCAAGCGGCAGAAAGTGCAATTAGTTGGATTTTCAGAACAGGATATTCTTTTTCGGTCAATAAATTGAGTGAAACTTTATCCTCGTTTTCAGGAGCTGTTTCCTGATAAACCCAATTATTGATGAGCATTTTTGATCTTACGATCATTAATTTAAGCTCTTCTAATTTTGCAATAGAAGGGTTGTGATTGTTAGTGATTTCTTCGTTGATTTTTTGACTTTCAACGAAAGTGTCATTCGTAATATAGAAGGCCGAGATTGTGCAGATGATGACAACAGCAAAACCAAGGCTAATTTTTCGTCCAATGCTAAAGTGTGAAAACATGCCTTATTGTCCTTGTTGTTCTCTAAGTTCTAACTCTTCTAATTTTTTCTGGTATTCCTCAGATTTCTCAAGGTTGTTCAAACCGTAATAAATACCTGATAAACCTCTTATAGAATCCTTTCTACTTGGATCTAAAAGATGCGCTCTTAACATATAAGGTAGAGCAGAGTTGAATAATTCTACTACATCAATTTGAAGTTGCATAATTTTTTCAAAATCATCATTGTAGTCGATGTTTTCGATAATGTTAACTCCTTGATTGTAGTAATGAATACCTAGATTATAATTGGCGCTTATGTTATTACTGTCAATTCCTAAAACCTGTTTGTATAATTGAACAATTTTATCGCTTACGTCTTTCGGTTTGCTATTCATGTCAGCCGCATCAAAAATGAAAGAGTACTTGGAGGCTACATATAGTTTGAACTCAATATCTCGAGCTCGAAAGTCAATTTCGGGATTGAGTTTTATAGAGTAATTTCTGTATTCATTATATAGTTTATCTGCATTTTCAAAGTTGTCTAATTCTAGTGCAGCTGCGGCATCGTTATAATAAGTGTTTGCTAAGAATCGAACAGATTGTTTTGAGTCTTCCGAAAATTCTTTTACATCATCAAGCTCAATGGTTTTAAAATAAGAATTGATGGCAACGTCTCTAAAATTTTGGGCGCCAGCAGCGTTGCGATCTTCTTTGTATAAATCTTTATAGATATAGGCCTTGAAGTACCAAGTTCTGGCTTGTACGTCATAAGGCTGCATTCCAACGGCAGTCTCGATAAGCTCTTTTGCTTTTCCTAAGTCTTTTGCCTGATAGGCACGAAATGCCAGAGACACCGGATCGAGCTGAGCCCTTAGACCGATTGGTGCCAGAAGCAGCAAGACTATTATTACCGATAGTAATCTTTTCATCTTCGGGGTTAATTAATGACTTTAGTTGCGAGCTTTTCAAGGCTGTTTCCTACAATCAGCTGCTTGCTTTCAAACAAGCTTTTATTCATTTCAAATTGAATGGCGCTACCCACGATCACAAAGTTTATCGCAGATGTATTTTCAGCCAAACCTTTGCCTTCTGTGATTATAAGACAATTGAAGTCTTTTGCTTTTTTGATAAATGGATCTACCTCACCAGCTGTTGAGCCACTCACGTAAAGCACGTGGCACTTCGAAACATCAGCGGTACTATTTATCTTTTTAATCACTACGTTTTGACTATTAATTTTCTTTGTTTTTGCAGCTAGTTCAAGCTGTTCTGCTAAATCTACATCGTTCACTACACCAATTATAAAGTCTCCCTGCTTGTAGCTTTCTGGCCACTCGGTTAACTTGGTGAAATTGTAAATGAAAAGACTCTTGAATTTGGCGCGCGTGTTCATGGTATTCATGGTCGCTTGACTGAACGACATTGACACCGAAGAAGTAATTAATAATATGGCTAGAAGTAGTTTTTTCACAAGATAAATCCGTCCAAAAGTAGGTCTTATTAAGACATTTCGCATTTGCTTTGGGCGGCCAATTTATAAATATTTTACTTCGGTATTCCATTTAATTATTCCTCAGTCTATTAGGGTTCAATTCTTACTTCAACTCGTCTGTTTTGTTGTCGATCTTTAATGGAACACGGATATTGCAGTTTACAAGGACCGATCGGTTTAGATTCGCCATGTATTGTTGCATTAATTGTCATAGGATCATGTCCTTCTCTAATCAGTATGTTTTTTACATTCTGAACCCTTAACTCGGAAATGCGCTCATTCATTTCATAACCGCCCCATACATCGGTATAGCCATCAAGATAGATGCGTTTTGAACTGTCCAGTTCTTTTGCTTTCAAAACTTCAAACATCTGCTTGTTTCCATCTTCTGAAAGTGTCCACTGATCAAAACCATAGTAAACAGAGTAATCAGGATTTCTTGGAAGAACATTTAGGTCTATTAGCGCAATTTCGGTGCGCATGTTTTTCAATCGAAGTTCTTCGCCACAGGCAGAATCCGCAGGGCATTCAACGGCAAGTTTTTGTTCTTCCCAATTTGTGATTTCTATTTGCTCCAGACCAATGCCTTGATCGTGAATATAGTTTGCAATGGAAACAGACCTCAACGCTGAGTATGAACGCTGACTGGTTCTTTCAGATGGATCGGTATGACTTTGAATATCAAAAACTAACCTGCTGTTTTCTTTGAGTTTCGAAACATAACCATCTAAAATCTCGATATCAACTTCGCTTAGCTTGTAGTTCTTGTAGTTGTAATAAATGGTTTGTTGGTTTGATGCCAATGCTTTGCGCTCAGGAGTAGTGTATTTGGTAATATCTAGGGCTCTATCATCTTGCTGTTTAATTTTAGATAGAGAATTCTCTTCTCTTTTTAGCTGGGTGTAAAGCCATGTTTTTTCTTTTACAGAAATTCGGTCAACTAGTCCGCCTTCGGCATCTAATATGTTGATATTGAACTCACCATCTTGATTATCTGTTCTAAATAGATAGTTTTCGTCTCGCTCTAGTTTGGTGAATTTGAAATTACCTTGACCGTCTATGATTGCAATGTCTACAATGTTTCCATCCTCATCATAGGCGTAGATTTTGGTTCCAGAAGTGTAATCACCGGGCAATCGTTTGAATAGCTGACCGTAAAGGGGCTCATATTTACCATCTTTAAAATCTTCAAGTCCGAGCTCGGCTGCGGCTTCAAGCACAATTTTAGAATATATATATTCATTGAGTGCATTGGTGGTAATTGCTCCTTCAAAATGCCCATTAAAGTTCATGAAGGCGATGTTTAATTCTCCGTCTGCTTCATCTGCAATCTTAAGTGTGAAGCGTTCATCGCGCTTGAGCTGCTTAAACTCAAAGTTTCCTTTTGAATCGGTGTATGCTGAATCTAGCACATTTCCATCATCATCATAAGCGTATACCTTAATTCCTTGCCTATAATCCCCAGGTAGTTTTTTGAAAATTTGTCCGGCAACTAAATCCGCAGAAAATTGCGTCATACCATAATCTTCGTCTAAGAGCGCAAGCCTCGAAGCTTCTTCAGCTTTAAGTTTTTCAAACACATATTTCGAGAAATCTGCGAAGAGAAGTGAGTCAATAACGCTGTTGTTTTTATCAAAGAAATAGACGTAGAGTTCGCGTTTGTATTCTTTACTTAAGCTAAATGAGTACTTCTCATTAGGTTGTAAATCAGTGAATTTGAAGAATCCATTGGCTTTAGTAGTTACTTTTTCAGCGATCAAGCCTTGTGTGCTTTTTGCCGATATGGTTATACTGTCTTTAAAATCACCAGGATGTTTAAAAAAGATTTGGCCGAAAATTTCATAGGCTTCGTTTTTCACTTCGCTGCTCATGGCAGCATATTGAGCTTGAGATAGTGTATTGAAGTTGTAAAGTGATGGAGATTTTTGTTTTGCCTTTGATACTCGGTTTCCATTAGCGTCAAGCACAAAAATCTCGATCAAACTATTAGTTAGAGTATCTAATGAATCGTTCTATGATTGCGTCTAGGCAAAAAAAAAGAGCCCAGCCATTGCTGGCTGGGCTCTTTGGTAATTGTATTTTAATTGTTACATCAAAGAGTTAATGGATGCTTCTGCATTCTCAAACATAGGGGTAACCAATTCTTTCAATTCTTCTGCTTTGTACTGTTCTGCATACGATTTCAATTGTTGCAATACAGCAATCGATTGTTGTATGTCCTTACTTACACTTTTAGTGTAGGTTTTATCGAGCGAACTGAAGTAAATGATATTCTCATTGTAGTTGTTTGCCAACAGAGCGCTTACGTTAGTTGCTTTTTCAATTTCACCCAACTTAAAGTACAATTCGCATACTTGAATAAGCGTGATATCATGCGGAGTATTTTGATTCACCGTGATTTCCATACACTTATCCAAAACAGCTGTAGCTTTTTCTGTTTGACCCTCAGCATAAAGTGTGGCTGCAAGTCTAGAGAAGTTTAGTCTTAAGTTGGTTACAAAGCGCAGGTTGTTTTCATCTAAGAAAATGCTTGGGTCTTCCATGTTTCCAAACTCAAATTTCTCCATCATGTTGGTGTACATAATGTCTGAATTTACTTCACCAAAGTAGCCAAACTGGTTGCGATCGTTAATGGCTTTGTAAGGCACCAAACGGTAAGCAAATCCTTCGTGCTGCATGTATTCATCTAAACCGAAATAGCTGTCGCGAGGCATTGTATTTGCAAAATAAATGGGACGTTCCCAGTTGTTATTTGCCAATATGTCTAGGATCACCATTTCACTCTTCATAATGTAGTTTCCTTTTACTTCCCATTCTAAGGCATCAACTATACGATCAGCTAAATCTGGCTGAACGGTACCGTTTGAAACTACGGTTGCGGAATCAACTGGAACTCTAAATCTCCGAGTAGGGAAATAATTCATTCTAGAACCATTGTTAAATGTTTCAGCTTTTGAATCATCAAGGATAAAATCTACTACTTGTTTTACATCATAGTAAGCTTCGCTTTTGTTTCGCTCTACAATCGGTAAATAATCTCGTGTACCTTGACGGTATTGATCTTTTTCCATGCTTAATGGCACTGGCATACCTTCATAAGCTTGTCTTCTGATCATATCAATAAACCACTCGGTGCTAGCCAAGGTTAGGTTTACAATTCTAACATCGGTGCGCACTTGCTCCACTTCTTGCAAATACCAAAGTGGGAAGGTGTCGTTATCACCATTGGTAAACAAAATCGCGTTCTTCTCACAAGATTGAAGGTAATTTAATGCGATTGCTTTTGCGGTATAGCGACCAGATCTATCGTGGTCATCCCAACCATCTTTTGCCATCAAAATTGGTGCAACCAAACATAAAGCTGCGGCAAAGCCGGCTTGTAGTTTTTGATCTTTGATCACTTGTCCTATGGCGTACATCAAGGCTAATAATCCGCCAGACACAAGCGCCATATAAATCATTAGGTTGGTAAATGCTTGATTGCTATTTCCACCCATAATGTAACCAACTATTAAGATTGCAATTGATCCTCCAGCCGTTAAGCCAATGGTTTGACCAAGCTCTTTTGCAGTTAGATTTCTGGCGGCATCATACAATCCAAGTACACCAAACCCAATCCAAATACAGAAGGCATAGAATGAACCTGCATAGGCATAATCTCGCTCACGTGGTTGATATGGATATTGATTCAAGTAAACTACAATGGCCAATCCGGTAAATAAGAATAGAAGCATTACCACAATGGCGTTGTTGCTGTCTTTTCTGAATTGGAAGAACATTCCAATCAAACCTAAAATCAATGGTAAGGCATAGAAGAAGTTTCTTGCTTTTTGGTTTTGAAGTGCTGTTGGCAGTTGGTCTTGGTTTCCAACGTTGGCTTCATCAATAAAACTCACGCCCGAAAGCCAGTTTCCATCCATAAAGTTTCCGTGACCTTGTGTATCGTTTTGTCTTCCAGAGAAATTCCACAAGAAATACCTGAAGTACATCCAGCCAATCTGATACTTGAAGAAAAAAGTCATGTTTTCGCCAAACGTTGGCTTGTTGATGGTTTCTGTTTTTCCATTTACGGTGCGGTATTTCATCGGTTTACCCTTAAAATCACTCCATTGCTTGTATGCACTTACGTGATTTCCTTTCGAACTCCACATCCGTGGAAACACCGATTTAAATTCGTCAGCATAGTTTGGAACCGAACCTTTTCTATCATCAGCCAATTCGTATTTGCCAGTTCTATCATCTGGATAGTAAACGGGTGAACCATCTGCGTAAGGTTCTTGATTGTCAAGTGGCGAATTGAAAAATTGACCGTAACCCAATGGCACATCACCATATTGCTCACGATTCAAATAAGAAAGAAGGTTTACTAAGTTTTCAGGGTTGTTTTCATCGATTGGAGTGTTTGCATTCGAACGCACCAAAATCAAAATGAATGATGAGTAACCAATGATTAATACCAATAATGAAAGCAAAATGGTATTTACTATTGGACGATGTGTTTTGATGGTGTATGAAATTCCAAACACGATAGCACCCATCAACAAAATCATGAAAATGATAGAACCTGTGTGGAAAGGTGCGCCAATATTATTTACCACTGCGTACTCAAACTTGGCAGCCATGTTTACCAATTGCGGAATAATGAAGTTTTGAATCGCGCCAAGCGTAATTACACCCAACAAACCAGCGATCACCATTCCTTTAAGTGTAGGCTTGTATTTCTTAAAATAGATAACCAAGGCAACTGCAGGAATAGCAAGCAGGTTCAACAAGTGAATACCAATAGACAAACCAACTAAGTAGGCGATAAGGATAATCCAACGATCAGCTTTTGGCTCGTTGGCAATTTGTTCCCATTTAAGAATGGCCCAAAAGGTAATAGCAGTCATCATAGAAGACATGGCGTAAACCTCTCCTTCGACCGCGCTAAACCAGAATGTATCTGAAAATGTATAGGCTAAGCCGCCAACAACACCGCTGCCCAAAATGGCAACCATATCGGCAGTGCTCATTTCTTCGCCACCTTTTTGCATGCCAAGCACTTTTTTAGCCAAAGCAGTGATGGTCCAGAATAGGAAAAGAATAGTAAACGCACTGGTTAAGCCAGAAATAAGATTGACCGCATAGGCTACTTGATCTGGCGCTACAAACATGGAAAATAGTCTACCAACAAGTAAAAAGGTTGGTGCTCCTGGTGGGTGACCCACTTCGAGTCGATAACTTGTAGCAATGTATTCGCCACAGTCCCAGAAACTTGCTGTTGGTTCTAATGTGCTTATGTAAGTGAATGCTGCGATGGCAAATACAAGCCATCCGATGAGGTTATTCAGCTTTTGATAGTTCATAGCTTTGGTTTAGTAGTACCGTTTTTCGGTTTGAAAGGTCGCGAATTTAGAACTATGAACGAATACATGGGAACACCATCCGTTATCAATTCATAGTTTTCCTTAAATACCTTTAAATTACTAGTCAGAAAATAGGGGTAAGGTTCAAATGATCAGGGAAATAAGCGGATTACTCACTTCTGAAAAAATCAATCACCGAAAGGTTTACCAAATGAATGTTTTGGTAATAATACTGGAGTATTTGATCATACGTAAATCCGCGCTTGGCCATATTCATGGCGCCTTCTTGACAAAGACCAACACCATGACCGTATCCACGGCCTTCTATCACAATAGAGTCTTGCACTTGATCTATGCTGAAAAATGCGCTCTTTAGTTTCCAATCGCTCCGCACAGTTTTGAATGGAACGTAAGCAATACTGTCATTTAATGTGTGGTATCTGATATCTGGACAATAGTCAAGTGCCACCTTTAAGGCTGCAGAGTCTGCGACTGGATATCTGAATTTGTTTTCTAGATAATTGATCCATTCTTGTTTTGAAACCGCTTTTCGCCAATAGGCATGAGGTTCGGCATGGCAATATGGGTCAAGCCGCTCACGCAAATAGCCGAGTCTTGAGCTCCACACATCTTCGCTGTTGCAGGTAAATCCGCCACAATTAGAGTAGAAAGCTGCTGTAATCAGATTGATATCGCTATCAACGATCACAATACCTATGGTTTCTTTGGTACCTAGTATAATGTCAGGATTCGATTTGCTTCTGCGGTGGTATACTTGGCAGTGCACTTTGTCGCACAATTGAAAACCCTCGGCTTCATGGCGTCTGCGATTGTTGAGTGCATACGTTCTACAAATCACAGACTGCACCTTGTAGTACTCTTTCGGTTCTTTTGAACCAGCTTCAGATTCTACCACGCCCGAAACGTAGTTTTCGATGTATACATGATTAATGATGCGCAGCTTTCCGCTGAAAGGTTTTATCACAAATTCGTCATGGTATTCGTGCAGCTTTTTATCATGATCGGTTCGCTGAATTTTCAGACTACTACCCCAAGTATTTCGTTTGAATTCTACTTCGCCAAATACGCCTAAGTCAGCGGTAATGGTGCGCAGGTGAATCAATCCGTTCTCCACTTTAAGGCGAACAATCGTTTCTTTTTTTACTTGAAGAATTTCTTGACCATTGCCCAAAAGCGTGTAGCTTCCATCGCCTGGTTGAACAACTATTTCGCGTGGTTCGTCATTCCAAAACAAACCAATGTCAAGCGTTTTATTGGTAGCCGATGCTCCAATACTGGCAATGGTTAGGAATAAGACGAGTAGCAATCGCATGTTCAGCAAAAATATTGTGGTGTGCGGTGTGCTAATGGCAATTAATGGATGATTTTCAACAATGCTTTCGCAACAAGTTCACTAGCACCTGAATTGCCTAGTTTTTCTCGCAAGAGCGCGTATTGATCAAGTATTTCTTGTCGTTTTTTTCCGCCAGCGATGATGTACGAAAGTTCTTGCTTTAAGTTGGCGGTATTTACCTCTTGTTGAATTAATTCTCGAACCACTTCTTTGTCTAAAATCAGGTTTACCAAACTGATATACTTGATTTTAACCAATTGTCGTGCAATCATCACACTGAGCCAATTTGCTTTATAAACCACAACTTGTGGTGTATTGATCAATGCGGTTTCTAGTGTTGCTGTGCCTGAAGTAACAATGGCGGCTTCGGCTATTTTGAGTAACTGATACGTATTTCCTTCAATCATTTTCACACTGCTAGGCAATGCATTTTGATAGATTGAAAGTGGTTGCCAAGCTACTTTAGAAACCACAAATTGATGCGCTGGAAAATCTTTAATGATTTGCGCCATTGGCTCCAGTAGCTTCGATATTTCTTGTGTTCTACTGCCCGGAAGTAGAGCAATGATGGGCTTCGTAGCTTCTAATTGATGCTTTGTTCTAAAAGCAACTTCATCAACTTCAATGTGTTTTATTTCATCTAAAAGTGGATGTCCAACAAATTGAGCATCAACGCCATGTTTGTTGTAAAATGCTTTTTCAAACGGTAAAATGACAAAAACGTGATCGATGTACGCCTTGATTTGCTTGACGCGATTTTCTTTCCAAGCCCAAATTTGTGGTGAGATGTAATAGGCCGTTTTGATGCCTAATTTCTTCAGGCGTTTTGCAATGCGAAGGTTAAATCCGGGGTAATCTATAAAAACGACCAAGTCAGGTTGAAATTCACGAATGTGTTTTTCGCATAAATCAAAGTTTTTAAGAATGGTGCGAATATTTGCCGCCACTTCTACAAAACCCATAAAAGCAAGCTCGTCAATGTGTTTCAAGACTTTAGCACCTGCAGCTTCCATGCGATTTCCGCCCCAGCATTTTATTTCTAAATCGCTGTTTTCTTGATGCAAAGCTTTCACCAAATTGGCACCATGCAAATCGCCCGAAGGCTCGCCCGTTATGATGAATATTTTAAGAGGCATATTTAAAATAGAGCATAAGGGCAGCGTAAATAAATGTGGCCAGAATTACGCCCTGTGTAGCTTTTAGATAATTGCGATTCAAGGTTAAAAAGAACAAACCAAGATTGAAAACACTTGAAATAGCAATGGTGGCAGAGTTGCTTGACGAGTTTGAAAAAACGAGTTCAATAAATCGACTCAATGAATAACCGTATGCTAAATTGGTGATCAAAAAGAAAAGGAAAAATCCCAAGCATGGTCCGAGTAAACCTAAAATCACGCCCACATAAAGTTTGTTTACATAAAGCCCTAATCTATCCATGCTGAAATTTGTTCTAAAGTAGTATAGTTGGTTAAATCATAGCTCACTGGCACGATTGAAACGTAACCATTGCGCAAAGCAAATAAGTCGGTGTCTTCTTGATGTTCTTCAAAAGGAGCAAAATGCCCTGTAAGCCAATAATAATCTTTGCCCGATGGATCTTGGCGCTTATCAAATTCTTCTACCCATTTGGCATGTGCTTGCCTGCAAAACTTAATGCCTCTAATCATTTCTTCGGGCAATTTAGGCACATTTACATTCAAGCAAAAGTTGCCTTCGCCTTTTTCTAAAGCCATTTTGATGATTTGTCGAGCATACGATTGTGCAGCGCTAAAGTCAGCTTCTTGTGCGTGGTCTAGCAAGCTGAATCCGATAGAAGGAACACCTTCAATGTAGCCTTCCATTGCAGCACTCATTGTGCCTGAGTAGATCACATTTATGCTGGCATTTGAACCATGGTTGATGCCAGAAATAATTAAGTCTGGTTTTTCGCCTTCAAGAATAACATCTAGGGCAATTTTCACGCAATCAACGGGTGTTCCAGTGCATTGGTAAGCGCCCATCAAATCTTGGTTTGGCATTTTTTCGATGCGCAGTGTATTGTTGATGGTAATAGCGTGTCCCATTCCGCTTTGTGGTTTATCAGGAGCGATTTTTAAAACTCGACCAAATTCTTTTGCTACTTCGGTTAACGCTTGTATTCCCGGGGCATAAAAGCCATCATCGTTCGTAATCAAAATCAAGGGCGAAGTCTTACTCATGCGTTTGTTTTTTGCTTGGCCGCGAAGTTAGAATTTAGAGAAGAGCTGGAGAGGATGTTTTTGGAGTTGGCAGCTCATCAATGGTTCATCAGATTTGGTTGAATGAATCCCGTAGGGATGTCATATTCATAGCAAAAAAATCATCAAGCAAAATTCGGGCAGCGCGCGATTTAAATCAGATCTTGAAGGCATTTTCTGCCCGTGATTGGAAGCCTTTTTCAGTCAATATGCTTGTTTCGTAAAATTTAAAAATTGATGCACGACAACAATTCTATTGCACGCTACACAATATTATTCCTTGCTCATTTTATCGGCATTGGTTTGTAATGCATTTAAAAAATTTCGAAGGTATTGACTACCACAAACACGATAAGAAGGATGATTTGGATTGCGAAAGAAATCGGTCAATTCGTTTTTACTAATGGGTTTGTCAACCGAAGCACAAAGCGCAAGAATCTCATCACTAGTCAAATTGAGCGCAATTTTCATTTTGCGAAGAATCATGTTATTGCTCAATTTGGTTTCGGGCTCTGGCTGCGGACCTTCGCGTTTTCCTCTTTTTTCGATGATCAAACCATTCAAGAAAATAGCCAGTTCTTTATCCTTGATTTCAAGGAATAATGGATCGTCTTCTTTACTTAGCCAACCATTTATTTGGTTGGGAGAAACTCTATGATTAGCCAATTTAAACAAAGCAGCAACCTTGTTATTGTTCAACTTTAGCAAGTAACGAACACGTTTTATTACATCATTGTTTGTCATAGAATCTATACTTCCAGTGGCCTTTTTGCAGACTCCTAATTAATGCCGCAAATCTACTGCGATTATTTTGGCCTTGAGTTTATCTGTGATGACATGATCTTCAAAGCCTTCATCGAATTCTATTTTTCTTGAATTCCATGAGATTTCCACCTCGGCTCACTTTTCAAAATCTTTGCATGTATTGGGCAGTCAACATCATGCGCTCCAGGCAAATATCCGGTGCTCATCAAAAATTCGTTGACAATTTCGCCACCAGTAAACTTGAACGTTTTCTTGAACAGTTTCACCCATTCTTCCTTTGTTTTTGGGTGATGATGGTCTAGCCAATGCTTAAACGATCCAAACTCACTTTTCAATTCTAAAATAGCTTGGGCGTTTACGATAGCAGCATTTACCTTGAGTTTATTGCGAATAATGCCGGCATCATTCAGCAAGCGTTCGCGGTCGGCTTCGTTATATGCTGCTACTTTTTCAATGTTGAATTGACTGTAAGCCGCTCTAAAAGAATCTTCCTTTTTCAAAATGGTTTCCCAACTCAAACCCGCTTGGTTTATCTCCATGATCAGTCGGCCAAAGAGCTCATTATCATCATGAATGGGAAAACCATAATGATGGTCGTGGTATTTTTTGTGTAGGGTTTTTCTATCAGAATCAGGTGCGGTAGCAACAAAAGTGCAATAACTCATAAGCGTTCGTTTTTAGGCTAGATTGATTGACCAAACGTAAGCAAGTTATGATCGGGATCTAATAGCGAAAACTCCATTTGCCCCCAAGGCTTTGCTTCAAGTGGTCCATTGGGATGGATGGCAACTCCTGCGGCTTTAAAAGCTTCATAAACAGATTTAATCTCTTCTGTTCTGATGTAAACTTGACCGTAATTTTCTTTTGGATTCAAATCCTTAAACTCAAAAAAGTGCAGTTCAATATTGTCTTTTGCTAAGATTAAATATCCGTCAAAGTCCGCTGAACCGATATCTTGAAAACCGAGTTGATTTACAAAATAGTCTCGAGTAATCGACTTATTCCTCATCGGAAGTTTTGGAGCAATGGATTGGAGCATTTGATTTTGACTTTAGATGTTAGATTGAAGACAAGAGACTTCAAATATTGCCTCATGTGAGTAGCGAGTAATGAGTAATAAGAATTGTTTCATTCACAAAATGTACTCTTCACTCTTTTCCTGCCAACTGCCAACTGCTCACTAAAAACTAGCTTTTATCTTTTAACTGTCCTTGAAGTGCGAACATTTCGTCTCTCAACGCGGCTGCTCTTTGGAAGTCGAGTTCTTTCGCTGCAATTTCCATTTCTCTTCTAGTTTGAAGAATGGCTTTTTCCAATTGCTCTTTGCTCATGTAAGCCACCACAGGATCAGCCGCTATGCTCATTTCAGAATCAAGGTGGTTTTCGTATTCGTTGTATTTTTTACCTCTTACCGTTGCTTGAGCGGCCATCATGGTATCAATGCTTTTTCTGATGGCTTGAGGAGTAAGGCCATGTTCTTCGTTGTAAGCCATTTGCTTTGCTCGTCTCCGCAAGGTTTCGTCCATGGTTTTTTGCATGCTGTCTGTGATTTTGTCAGCATACATAATGGCTAGTCCGTTGATGTTTCTTGCCGCACGACCTATTGTTTGTGTCAACGATCTGTTGCTACGCAAAAAGCCTTCTTTATCGGCATCTAAAATGGCAACCAACGACACTTCAGGTAAATCCAAACCTTCTCTTAACAGGTTGATTCCCACAATCACATCGATTTTCCCCATGCGCAAATCGCGGAGAATTTCTACCCGTTCAAGCGTCTCAATATCAGAGTGAATGTATCGTGTTTTAATGCCAACATCTACCAAGTATTTTGACAATTCTTCAGACATTCTTTTAGTGAGTGTAGTCACCAATACGCGTTCGTTTTTCTCTATTCTTAGTCTGATTTCTTCCAACAAATCATCAATTTGATTGGCTGTTGGACGCACTTCAATAACTGGATCTAACAAGCCTGTTGGGCGAATAACTTGCTCTGCAACAATACCTTCACTTTGTCTTAATTCATAATCTGCTGGCGTTGCCGAAACATAGATTACTTGGTTTTGAAGTCCTTCAAATTCTTCAAACTTTAGCGGACGATTGTCCATGGCAGCAGGCAATCTAAAGCCATATTCTACCAAGTTGATTTTACGCGCTCTATCTCCACCATACATGGCACCAATTTGCGACACGGTCACGTGACTTTCGTCAATGATCATCATGTAATCATCTGGAAAATAATCGAGTAAGCAGAACGGTCGTGAACCTGGTATTCGTCCATCAAAATAGCGCGAATAGTTCTCAATTCCTGAGCAATAGCCTAGTTCACGCATCATTTCAAGGTCATAATTCACACGGTCTTCTAAGCGTTTTGCTTCCAATGGCTGACCTCCAGCAATAAATTGCTCTAAGCGTTCGGTAAGGTCGTCTTGAATTTGCACCATCGAGCTGCGCATGCGGTCTTTAGTGGTCACAAAGATGTTTGCTGGGAAAATGCGCACTTCGTCCAATTCTTCAAAAACACTGTTGTTGATTGGATCAATGGTTTCGATTAATTCTATTTCTTCTCCGAAAAAGTGAAAACGCAAAGCGGTATCAGCGTTAGCTAAGTAAACATCAACGGTATCGCCCTTTACACGGAAGTTCCCGCGCTGAAATTCACCTGTAGTTCTTGAGTAAAGTGAATCTACCAAACGATGCAAAAACTGGTTTCGTCCAGGTTTGTCGCCCACTTTTACTTG
>JANRBI010000138.1 GCA_030727625.1 Salibacteraceae bacterium | reverse complement strand
GTCTGCAAATAGTCATGGTATTTGGCTACGTAATCTCTCACGCCTTCCCAGTATGACCATTGTGTGTCGGTATCAATATTCATTTTGATAACACCATATCCTAAAGATTCACGGATGTCTTCTCTTGATGAACCTGAACCTCCGTGAAACACGAAGTTTAATGGGTTTTCTGTAGAAATACCAAACTTTTCTTTGATGTAATCTTGGCTGTTTTTCAAGATTATAGGTGTAAGCTCAACATTGCCTGGTTTGTAAACTCCGTGTACGTTGCCGAAAGCTGCTGCAATGGTAAAGTTTGGGCTTATGGCGATAAGCTTTTCGTATGCAAAACCTACTTCAGATGGCTGGGTATAAAGCTTTGAACTGTCGATGCCAGTATTGTCTACCCCATCTTCTTCGCCACCAGTTACACCAAGTTCAATTTCTAAAATCATATCAATGGCACTCATGCGTTTGTGGTATTCCACGCAAGTTTCCAAGTTTTCTTCAATAGGTTCTTCGCTCAAATCAATCATGTGACTGGTAAACAGCGGGCGACCAGTTTGCTTATAATGTGCTTCGCCTGCTTCTAGCAATGGATCAATCCAAGGCAACAAATTGCGTGCTGCGTGATCGGTGTGAAGAATTACATCAACACCATAAAGCACAGCCATGTCATGCACATGCTTTGCTCCGCTTATAGCACCAGCAATTGCTGCTCGTTCGTTTTCATTACTTACTGATTTACCTGCATAATAAGATGATCCTCCGTTGCTAAACTGGATGATTACAGGCGAATTAGCTGCTACAGCTGCTTCTAAAACTGCGTTTACTGTTTGTGTGCTGGTAACGTTTACCGCTGGAAAAGCACACTTATTTTTTTTCGCAATTTCAAAGAGCTTGAGCGCTTCTTGTGCGTTTAATACTCCGGCCATTTTTCTTAAATCTGATTTGGCGGCAAAGGTATTATTTGCTTCACTCAGTGCAAACTACAGTGAGTATGCTTTTGCAATTAAAACCAACAATTGTTTTGATACGAGAAAGAATCTTTGAGCACTTTTTACAACTCAAAAACATCCATCATTTGAGCCACATGAAAACCATTAGCCTCTACTTTATTGAAGGCTGAACTCTCAGAATCTAAGAGTGGATTGGTGTGATTAAAATGAATGAAATAGATTTTGTTTTTTTCGGAAAGAGGCAAATCCTCAAAAAGTTGCATGCTTTCTACCACAAAAGGATGCGGAATTTCTGAAATGTCTCGGTGGTTAATTTCTGGTGAATCGAAAAATGTTCCATCAATAAAGGCGTAATCAACTGCACTTATTTCTTGCTCAATGTTTTCTAACCATTTACTCCATTTATCAATATCTGGAATAAAAAGTGCAGATTTCGTAGGACCTTGAATTTTGTATCCGATGGTTTCGGAAAATTCATCACGATGTGGAACGAGCATGGGCGTTATGTTAATGCCGTTTTCAAGCGACACACTGCTTGAATCATTTATACCCACCAAAAGAATATTCGAGTCGGAAACAAGTTGACTCCAAGGACCGTTTTCTTCCAAAAACGATTTCATTTTTGGCATTGCATAAACAGGAACTTTTTCAGCATTGATCGCTTCTTTGCCTAATTGCATGAGTCCGGTGTAGTGACCAATGTGCGCATGTGTTACAAAAATGCCATCGGGCAATTCGTTGCTTCCACTATTCAAAGCATTACTCAAAAGTTGCGCTTGCGATGTAATATCAGGTGTAGCTTCAATCAAATATTTTTTGCCCTTGTCGGGAATGAGTAATCCCAACGAAACTATTTTTCGATCAGAATAACCATTCTCAAAAAGCGAGGCACAACACTTTTTGGTACAACCAATTTGAGGTGAACCCGCATCTTGGGTTGTTCCTAGTATAATTAATGATGCTTTTGTGTTTGTCTTCCCGTTTTCTGAAACGTTTGCTTTTTCTGCGTTTTTTTCCACGGAAGTGGAACAACCAAGAAGAAATAGTCCAATAACCAATGGAGTTAATTTCATAGGGGAAATGGTGTTATGAATGAGGTGAAAATGAAATGCCCGCTGCAATATTAATACTGAGCGGGCAATGGTTTCATTTTTTCAAAAGACACCTACTTTTTTAATCGGTTTCGATATAAGTTTTCGTCTGCCATTTGAGCCATTTTGTTGGCATCAAAATCTTGATTCAAAAATGCAGATACTTGATTTGCTGTAGCTTCTGCATTGTTAACCGCCTCTTGAAAATCAATTTCAATAAATTCGATGTAGTTCTGCTTTTTCATCCACTCAATGGAATTCAAGTATTGCTTTTTAAGCGTTTCCTCAATTTTCATTGGATATTTATCCGCTTCGGCTTTCCCTGCTTTTACAAGCATTTTGTGTTGCGAAAGCGTTACTTCACGCACATCGCGTTTCATTATAATGACTTTGTAATTGAAGTTTGGCGGCAAAAATCGCAAAAGCGGGCTCACAATTTTGACGACTTTTCCGTTGGCATCTTGCAGCCATTTATTGTTCTTGGCAAGCCCTTTTACCTTCTCGTGCTCATAAAAACCTTTCGGATTGTTTTCGTCAGCTTCGCGTACCAAGTCGGTATAAATGTCTAATCCTGCAGCATCAAGCATTTGCATCATTAATGATGTACCAGAACGCGGTAAGCCCGAAACCACGGTTATTTCACCAAGTTTTCGGCCTTTGTAAGATTTTGCGTTGCTTGCCTTTTTGCTTTGTTCTATCAGTTTTGAGTCAAGGCTCGAAGCATCCAATTCTTCCACATTTACATCACCGAAAATTGTAGTGCGATCAATTTTATGCTCTGCATAAATATTCTCGAGCAAAATACGGGGAGCCGTGTAAGAAGGTCTCATAGAGGTTGCCACTTCTAAAGATCGAATTGCCATTTCTATTTCGCCAAAATGGTAAAGTGATTTACCTAAAACAAAGTGTGCTGTTGGGAATTGATAAACCAATTCTGTAGCTGTAAGTGCATGTTCAATAGCACCTTCATATTTTTTCTGATTCATCATGCACAAAGCAATGCCTCTGTGCAAAGTGGCATCATGATGGTCCAGTTCTAAACAAGCACGATAAGCCTTCTCAGCTTCTTTCCAATCAGCCATTTGAGCATAGCAATCAGCCAAACTTTTGATGACAGCAACTGATTTTTTAGTTCGATCTAACAGTTCAACCAGAATCCTTAACGCTGCTTGATATTCTTTTTTCGCTTTTAAAATTTCAGCTTTTATCAGATCAATTGAGCTGGCTTTTTCGCCTTCTTTGTCTTGCTCTCTGATTAATTCTAGCATTTCCATTGCTTCGTCAAAACGCTCTAGACGTTTCAAGTTGTCTACAATTCTTATTTGGAAACGATAGGTTTCTTTGAGTGCGTTTATTTCTTTGAGCAAGGCTAATGCTTGTTCTGGTCTTCCAGTAGATGCATACACTTTTGAGAGGTTGTATTTCAACTCAATATCAGTGTTTTGCATGGCCTTTTGCATGTCTTCTCCCGGGTCATCTATGTAGCCAAGCTCCACTAATTGCTTCACAGCATCAAGCGCTTCCTCTTTAGAGATTTTGAGGTTTTTATCATGTTCGCCAAAACTTCCACTTACTTTTTCCCAAGAATCTATTTGCTTTACAACAGGTGTATTTTCAAATACTTGAACCAATGGCGAACCATCCATGTCTTTGCCAACAGGCAAACCAAAAAGTGTCAATAGAGTAGGGCAAACGTCTAAAATGGACGAACCATATACGGTTTCTCCTTTTTTGAAATCAGGACCGAAGCAACAAATCACGCCATGCTTTCTGTGTTCAGCTGCTGGTCCAGCTGGTTCTTTTGGTAAAGAAAGTGGGCGCATGTGATCTGATTGAAAACCGTGATCACTGATTAAAATTACGTTGGTATCTGGTCCAACAAGATTCAAAGTTCGCTCGAGCATCATATCGTGAAATTGATACATGCCATCTACAGCTTTTTTGTAAAAATCGAATAAATCGTCTGGAACGCCAGGTAATTGAGGGGCTCTAAATTTCATAAAACCATGGCAAGCATGGTCAATAGCATCATGGTAAATGGCCGTGAAATCCCAATCGGTGTTTTCTAATGCCCATGTTGAAGCTGAATGCACGGTGGCAGCATCAGCCAACATTTTGCTAAAAGCGGCAATTCTTTTGTCTTTTTCTTGGTCTATTTCGCCCGCTTTCGGAATAAAAGGCAAAATGTGCTCAGCCGTTAATTCATCAGGATGCACGCGGCATGAAGCAAAATGGTCTGTCAATTCTTTTGGATGAACTGTTCCAGGAACCATCGGCCAAGGTTTATTGATTGGAGCATTTGCGCGTTGGTAAAGGTTAGAAACCATCACCCCGTTAATTGGCTCAGCAGGGTTGCTCGGCCACCAAGAAAAAACGTTGCATTTTTTGTCTTGTTGGGTAAGAATGTTCCAAATGGCTCGTGCTTTGCGCGATGTGCTCGAAATTGGTCTAACTACACCTGTTTCATAATCGGGTTCGGTAAAGCCGTGTATGCCATGTTTGTCAGCATATTTTCCCGTTGCAATGCTTGACCAGAGCATTGGCGACAGCACAGGATCTAAGGTACTGAGGTTTCCTCGCACACCGTTTTCAACCATTTTTTGCAGCGTTGGCATTTGCCCTTGTGCAATGAGTTGATCAATGATTTTCCAGTCGGCCGCATCCCAGCCAATCAATAATACTCGTTTAGCCTTCATTCTGCTTCCGTTCTTGCATTTTTTGCTTGCGCACTTCTTTTTTCTTCTTTCTCCAAGCTACCAAACCAGTGTAGCCTAGAGCTAATAAACCCAAGTTGCCGCTTACTGGAATGTCAAAAGGCTGTTGATTTTCATCTTCCATGATTGGAATTTTTTAATTCATAAAAAAAGCATCGGTAAAAATACCGATGCTTTTCGAAAGTCAATTTTGGTGAATTAGTTCAAGAAAACTTTCTCAGAACTTGATCCTTTTGCAGTGCTAATATTTACGATGTAAACTCCTCTTGCCACGCCCAAATCAATCGTTTGATTTCCTTGAATGTTACTTAATGTCTTTACAACTTTCCCATCAATGCCAGTAACGATCATTGACTCGATATTCACATTGCTGTTTAAAACAATACTGTTTCCTTGAGCAAAAAGGCTGTAGCCAAATTGGTTCAATTCTCCAACACCCACTGGTGGTGTAATAGTTACTGTTTCAGATGAAGCTGTTAGTGCATTTGTTTGAGCATCAGCGCAGTCATTTACACTCAACACGAAAATTGCATAAGCGTTATTGATCATAATGGCATCACCATCTGAATCATTTGTACCTGACAAATCAGTGCTGATAGCTGAACCCGTTGGAGTTACGCTTTTATAGTCTGCAACTGCAGATGCTGTTGCAAGATCAAAACTTCCTGCGTTAACAGCTTTCACAGCGAACACACGGTATTCTGAAACACCTGCTTCGCTTGTAGCAACGTCAAATGTTACTAAGATGTCAGTTCCGTCTCCGACATTACCATTATCTACAGCAACAATGTTTGATGCGGTAGGAGCAGGAGTAGCAGTAAGACCACCAGTCATAGCTCCAGCTTCGATACCTACGCATGAAGTTTGCTCGTATGCATAATCTTTTAAGGTAAGTGTTCCTCCTAATTCTAATGAGACTCTCGCCCAACCGTAGTGAGTAGCTCCGTTCAAGTCTAATCTTAATCCAAGGTAAGCATCTCCACTTCCTACTCTAATGTTTCCAAAAGTATATGCAGCAGAACCACTTGCAGTGAAATAGTCCCAACCTAAAGTTTGGAAATTTGAGCCAGAATTCATTGCAGCATTTCCATTAATTATCGATCCAGAAGGGATTGCATAAGGATATAAATAACCGCTACTTGTGGCAGAACCAACAATTGCATTACTGCCTAAAGCAACTGCAAAGTTTTTGTAAATGTTCAGTGCACCTGATCCATACGTATCAAAACTTGCCAAAAAGACGAAATCATTGGTTCCGTCATTGTTTAGATCTAAATAAACGGTGTCTGTGTTGCTAGCCACTGCATCTGGATCTAGGTCTGTGTAATCAACCTGAGCATGCATTGCTGTAGCTCCTGCGGCAACAGCACCCGCTGTCAAAGAGTATGCCTTGAGGCGCTTCTTGAGCGACTCTGAAAGAGTAGGATTTTTAATCATAATTGTCTGTTTAGTGGCCTAAAGTTAAGGTTGTGTTTTTAGAATGTTAGAGGAAACCAATGTTTTCTCTAACATTCTTATGTAAATGATTAAGGCAGAACAATTTTAATAGTTGACTCCAATGCGCTGTTTTTCCATTTAACTAAGTAAATACCAGAACTGTATTTGTTGTATGGTAAATTGATTTCTGATACGTTGCTATATGTTGTAATCAATTGTCCGCTGGTATTGAATACTTCAGCTTGCTCTATTGGTTCACCATTTTTTAGGTTGATAGTAAGCTGATCTTCCATTGTTCTCACTAACAAATTCGCATTGTAATTGATGTTTTCAATACCCGTGGCATCAAGTAAGGTCACTTCGTTTGAAGCTGTGCTAAGTTGGTCAATTTGGGTTGTAGTTCCATTGGCAACGCTTAGTACAAATGCTTTGTATGGTGCATTTTCTAGAATTGGATCTCCATCGCTATCTTTAGAAGTAGGAGTTAAAATCGTTGTAATGTTTGCTCCCGTTGGTGTTACACTTTCGTTGTTTGGGTTGCCAATAGCATCAAATAAAGTAAAGCTTGCTGCAGAAGCCGATTTTACAATCAAGATCTGATATTCACTAATAGTCGTTTCATCTGCTATCTTATCGAAAGTAACTTGAAGGTCGAGTCCATTGTGATTGTCTGCAACATCAGCGATCGTAATATTTTGAACTGCTTCAGGGGGAAGGATGGTGCTTAGGGTTATTGAATTAGATTGATTTGAAAGCACATCTGTATTTGCAATGGTTCCATCAGCAACACTCAATACAAATAGACGATATGGAACAGCCGTAGTTATTGGGTCACCATCCACGTCATTTAATGTTGCATTTAGTGTTGATGTATAAAACAATGAGCCATTTGGGTTTACGGAGAAATAACTACTTGTGGGTGCCGCTTGAGCTTGCGCTAGATTAAAGCTAGCTGCATTTGATGCTTTAACCACCAAAACCCTGTACTGATCAACTTTGTTTTCATTGCTTGCCTTGGTGAAAAACACTTGAATATCGCTACCATTTCCGTTATCAGCAATATCGCTTGCAGCCAAACTCGTTGCAGGATCACTTGGGAAAATAGCTCCTGCTAGAATAACTTGATTTGAATGGGCACTTAAATTATTTGCTTGGGCATTTACTCCATCAGCAATAGTCATTACGTAAACTCTGTAGGCGATATTTTCTGTAATTAAATCACCATCAATATCTCTTGAACTGCTCGTAAGAATGGTTGAAATGTTAGCACCAGTTGGTGTAACATTTGTGAAATTACCTGCACTCACAGCCATTGCAGCCGCTAGATCAAATCCCAATGTATCGGGCTCTTTTACCACCAAAATTCGGTAAGCAGAAATGGTTGTTTCATCTGCAATCATATTGAATTGCACGTTCAAATCTTGGCCGTTGCCGTTGTTTGCAACATCAGCTCCAACTACGTTTATTACAGAATCTGCAGCTACAGGAGGAAGTGCAAACGTATCGCCCGCATTTATGCTTATGAATGGATTTACTTGAATAGCATAATCTTTTATTACAAATTGAGTGTCTGACAATACAGTAAGTCTTGCCCATCCGAAATAAGTGCTTGTACCAACTTGAACTTTAAGTCCTAAATACTTATCCGTGGCTCCTTGCCAGTTTCCTAAAACAGACGAGTTGCTAGATGAACCTGCATAGTTATATCCAGAAAAGCTGAATGAATAAGACGAAACACTTGTAATGTTCGCAGCTAAAGCACCTGAAGAAGTAAATAAAGCTGCAGCATTTATGGCATTTCCGCTACTAAGTGCGTATGGATAATAATTACTCGCAAGCATAATTCCATTACTTGAGTTACTTGCAGAAACTCCAATGCCTTTTATCTGATTAGAGGAGAATGAAAACCCGTTGGCTGAGACATAAGAGCTGGAATAAGCAGTATTAACAACGAAGAAATTGAAATCAGCCGTTCCATCATTATTTAAGTCGAGCGCGTAACTAGCACCACCGCCTGTTACAGTGTCGTCAGGAATAATATCTGTGTATTGAATTTGAGCATTTGCAGCTCCTCCAGCTGCAGTAAAAGCTGCGGCACTAAGTGCATATTTTTTTAAACGGGCAAGTAAATCGTTTTTCATGTGTGAATGTTTAAATCCGTGTAGCGGTTATTGATTTTGGACTAAAGACGAGATTACCTTCGCAAAGCTTGCTTAAATTGAAAAAAATATGAGAATACATTTCATTGCTATTGGTGGCGCGGCCATGCATAACCTAGCCATTGCACTTAAAATCAATGGACATGAGGTTTCTGGTTCAGACGATCAAATATTTGATCCGAGCAGAAGCAGGTTGGCAAATCATGGTTTGTTGCCAGAAGTGATGGGTTGGTTTCCTGAAACTATTTCAAACCATTTAGATGCAATTATTCTTGGAATGCATGCTAGGCCTGATAATCCTGAATTATTGCGCGCCCAAGAATTAGGTTTGAAAGTATACTCGTATCCAGAATTTGTTTACGAGCAATCTACCGAAAAAACACGCGTTGTAATTGCAGGAAGTCATGGTAAAACGACCATTACCTCTATGATTTTGCATGTTTTGAAATCCTTAGGAAAAGATTTTGATTACTTAGTTGGTGCTCAAATTCAAGGTTTCGATACAATGGTTCGTCTTTCTGATGCGCCTATCATCGTGCTTGAAGGTGATGAGTATTTGAGTTCACCAATTGACAGAAGACCTAAATTTCACTTATACAAGCCGCAAATAGCATTGATTTCTGGCATAGCTTGGGATCACATTAATGTATTTCCTACTTGGGAAAACTACTTGGAACAATTCAAAATTTTCTTTGATCAACTAGAAGATGGAACTCTTGTTTATTGCCAAGCTGATGAGCATTTAAATGAACTTGCCGCCAAAGCACAGCCTCAATTAAATCAAGTTGCTTATGCTACTCCAAAGTATAAGATTGAAAATGGTGTAACCACTGTTGAGATTAGCGGTGTGGAATATAGGCTGGCAATTTTTGGTGAACACAACTTGCAAAATATGAATGGCGCAAGACTTATTTGCGAGCAAATAGGAGTGAGCACCGAACAGTTTATGAAGTCGATCACCAACTTTACAGGGGCAGCAAGAAGACTAGAAGAAATAGCACGAAATGAAAATACGGTTGTGTATAAAGACTTTGCGCATTCACCATCCAAACTAAAAGCCACAACAGATGCTGTGAAGATGCAATGGCCTGATCGATTGCTAGTAGCATGTATGGAATTGCACACATTTAGTAGTTTAACCAAAGAGTTTTTGGCTGAGTATAGCGGCACCATGGATCGAGCTGACATGCCTATCGTTTTTTACAAAGAAGAAACTATCGCACACAAAAAGCTGGAGCCAATTTCTGTAGAAGAAGTAAAACAAAGCTTTGGTCGTGATGATCTTAGAGTATTTACTAATACAAATGAGCTTACCGCGTTTTTGGGCCAGTTAGATCTTCAAAACAAAAACTTGCTGATGATGAGTTCCGGAAATTTTGGTGGAATTAATATAGACGAGTTTGGTAAAGACTTAATTCAATCTTAATCGCGATAAATTTCTGGTTTGTAGCGGAGTATTGCCACAATTACTATCGTGTAAAACAATCCAATAAAAATCAATCCAAAAAGGGTAATGGTAGAGTGGAAGAAGGCGTCAAAAATGAATGATACCGTTTCTTTTACTTTATCCAGGTCCACATCTTCGCCACTTTCGCTGGCAAGTCTTAGGTTTTCTGAGATTTTATATTCGAAGTAATTCGGATTGATAAACTTGTAGTAAGCGTATGTAAAAGCAGAAACCATCATGGCATAAATTGAGGCAATCTTCATTCCAGCTTTCATGTCTTCGGTAAATTCGGAAGGATCGTTTTGGCTTTTCCAAGTTCTCATTCCAAGAAATAGCGCCAACAGAAAAAACAACAAATAGGCAAAGCGCACATACATGTCAAATTCATCGTTTGGATAGAATTGAATGTAATAGAGCATTTTTAAAACAATGCTGGCAAGTGCAGCTGTGAAAGCGAAATTTACGATTGGATTTTTCATTCGATCAAAAAGCAAAAATGGCCATATCTCGGTAAACGTGATATGGCCACTCCATCATTTATACTTAAAATAAACTCTTCAACATTCTTGGATGGAATTATCCATTCATTGAAATCAAGAATTCTTCGTTGCTGCGTGTGTTTTGCATTTGTTGTTTCAAGAATTCCATTGCCTCTACTGTATTCATATCGGTAAGGTGTTTTCTCAAAATCCAAATACGTTGAAGTACTTCTCTGTCTACCAACATGTCGTCTCTTCTTGTGCTTGACGAAACCAAGTCGATAGCTGGGAATACTCTTCTGTTGCTCAACTTTCTGTCTAGTTGAAGCTCCATGTTACCTGTTCCTTTAAATTCTTCGAAGATTACTTCGTCCATTTTAGAACCTGTTTCAGTAAGTGCTGTAGCGATAATGGTTAATGAACCACCATTTTCGATGTTTCTAGCAGCTCCGAAGAAACGTTTTGGTTTGTGCAATGCATTCGCATCAACACCACCTGTAAGTACCTTACCCGAAGCTGGTGCAGTGGTGTTATACGCTCTAGCCAAACGTGTAATAGAGTCTAGCAGAATCACCACATCATGGCCACATTCAACCAATCGCTTGGCTTTTTCTAGCACGATGTTCGACACTTTTACGTGACGTTCTGCAGGCTCATCAAATGTGGAAGCAATTACTTCAGCTTTTACGCTGCGCTCCATATCGGTTACTTCTTCAGGACGCTCGTCAATCAACAAAATCATCAGATAAACTTCTGGGTGATTTTCTGCAATTGCGTTTGCAATTTCCTTTAAAATCTCTGTTTTACCAGTTTTTGGTTGAGCTACTATTAATCCGCGTTGCCCTTTACCAATAGGGGCAAAAAGATCAATAATTCTTGACGACATAGTTTGATTTCTATGTCCTGTCAATGTGAATTTTTCTTGTGGAAAAAGTGGCTTTAAATAATCAAAAGGAACACGGTCGCGAACTTGAGCCACATTCAAACCATTGATTTTATCAATGCGAATAAGTGGATAGTATTTCTCGCCTTCTTTTGGTGGGCGAATAGAACCACGAATGGTATCGCCTGTTTTTAAACCAAAAAGTTTGATTTGCGACTGTGACACGTACACATCATCAGGTGATGAAAGGTAGTTGTAGTCTGCACTGCGCATAAAGCCATAACCATCGTTCATGATCTCTAAACAGCCTTCCGCTTTTACGATTTCATCAAAATCGTAAGTGTATTCAGCTTGCTTAGGTTTTGGTCTGTTACGATTATTATCTCTTCTTTCTTCACCGCTGTCCTCGTTATTTCCTGAATCATTTTTCTGATCGCGGTTTTCTCTTGGTTCCTGATTTTCTCTTGGTTCGCGATTCTCTCTTACCTCACGGTTTTCTCTTGGTTCACGATTTTCCCTTGGTTCGCGATTCTCTCTTACCTCGCGATTTTCTCTTGGTTCGCGGTTTTCTCTTGGTTCGCGATTCTCCCTTACCTCTCGATTTTCTCGTGGTCCACGGTTTTCTCGTAGCTCGCGGTTTTCTCTTGGTTCACGATTTTCGGATTGCACCTCGTTTTCACGCGGTTGGCGATTGTCTCTCTTTTCGTGAGGACGCGGGCCTGATTGCTTTACAGGTCTTGCATTCTCATTTACTGCTGTTTCAGCACCTGTTGCATTGCTCGATGCAGCATCGTCTTTCTTTGGGGCAATCTTACCGGTCTGTTCAGGCTGTGGATTTCTTGGTCTACCATTGTCTCGCCTTTCCTGTGGGTTGCGGTTAGATGGTTGATTAGCTGTTTTGTTTTCGGTTATAGGTTCCTGTTTAGGAGCAGGTGCTGCTTTTTCGGCAGGAACTTCTTCAGCAGCAATAGCTTCTTCTTCTTGCTGTTTTGAAACGCGAATGCGCTTAGGCTTGAGAGCCTCTTCTTTTTTCTCCACTTTTTTCACTGCCTCCACTTTTGCTGGTTGCAATGCTTGGGCGTCAAGAATTTGATATATAAGGTCTTGTTTTTTTAGCTTTTCGGTCTTTTTGAGATCCAATTTATCCGCAATCTCTTTTAGCTCTGAAACTTTTTTCTCGTTCAGTTCAATAATGTCAAACATTCTTAGTCTGTTGGTAAATAAATAATAGAATGGCTAGAACTTCAAATCTTAAAAACGCTGTTTGGATGTTGATTTCTCCCTAAACGTGTAAGATGGAAAAGGCTGGGTTCGCGTGAAACGCAGTGCAAGTATAACAACGTTTTTCTTACATAAGCCAATTTGATTTTCAATTTTTGCAGCAAAATCTAAAACATGATTCAAAGGATTCAATCATTATACCTTGCTGCGGCTACATTGCTCACACTGTTGTTGCTTTTTTTACCTTGGGTTACTTATCAAACCGAAACCACCTCAATGGCTTTTGATGTGTTACATGGCAATGAAAATGGGCTAAACGCCATTTACCTACTACCATCTGTACTGATTACAACGGGGCTCTCAATGGCCGCTATTTTTCTCTTTAAAGACCGTAAGAAGCAAATGAAATATGTGCGTTTTGCAATGATTTTTGCGGTAGTTATCTTTTTGAATTTCGGGCTTTTACACTTCGTTAATATACAAAACTTAACAGCCGTGGGTAAATTGCAAATGAGTTATGGAATTCCTGCAGCACTATTATTGGTGAATTTAGTATTGTATTGGTTGGCAAACAAAGCCATCAAAAAAGATGACGATTTAGTGCGCTCAGTCGATCGTCTTCGTTGATTTTGGGCCAAGCTCAATCACTTGAAGATTTGCCAAATTCGCGTTTTCAATGTCAAATTTCAAGAGTGTTCGCACTTTATGAAAACCATGATTTCCGGCAGCGCCAGGATTCATGTGAATGAGATTGAAGCGCTTGTCACGCACTACTTTCAAAATATGCGAATGGCCGCAGATCAACACATCGGGCTTGTGTAGCGCTATTAGTTCGCGGGTTTTAGCGTTGTATCGTTCCACTGCACCGGCAATGTGAATCATAAGAAAAGTCAAGCCATTTAGTTTTTTAACCACAAATTCAGGCCACTCAATGCGAATGTCTGTGCCGTCTATATTTCCATAAACGCCCACTGTTTCTTTGGCAGCGCTTAGTTTTTCTAACACCAGATTATTACCAACGTCTCCTGCATGCCAAATTTGATCACAATCAGATAAATGATGCATGATTCGTTCATCGATATAGCTGTGAGTGTCGCTTATAAGGCCAATTTTCATACTAAATATCTTTTCACCTTTTCATTGTCGGCAACTCTGCATTAAGTTACTTCGCCAAACAATGTGCAATCATACATTTGTTTTGTTGAACTTATGGAAGCAATCGTATCAATCAAAAACAGTAATATTTACATAGACAAGCATTTGATTTTGTCTGATGTGAATTTCAATATCCACAAAGGAGAATTCATTTACCTAATTGGTAAAACAGGAACAGGCAAAAGTAGCTTGCTCAAGACCCTTTATGGAGAGGTAGACTTGAAAGAAGGCGAGGGTTCTGTTGCTGGTTTTGATCTAAAAAAATTGAAGCAAAAGCAAGTGCCATTCCTGAGAAGAAAACTAGGAATTGTTTTTCAAGATTTTCAATTGCTCACCGATAGAAGCGTAGCTGAAAACCTCATTTTTGTGATGAAAGCTACAGGATGGACTGATAAAAATGAAATGACAGCGCGCATTGAAGAAGTGCTTCAAAAAGTTGGTCTTGGAACAAAAAGCTTCAAAATGCCGCATGAATTGAGTGGTGGTGAGCAGCAAAGAGTTGCAATTGCTCGCGCATTGATCAACGATCCAGATTTGATTTTGGCTGATGAACCAACCGGAAATTTAGATCCAGAAACAAGTGACAATATTTTAAGATTGCTAAGCGATATCAGCAATTCTGGCAGAGCTATTTTGATGGCAACCCATGATTATAAACACATGGGTAAATACGGAAACAGAACACTTACTTGTGAAGATGGGCGAGTGTTAGATTCTAAAAATGCTGCAACAGCAAGCACTTATCAAGCGCCTGAAGATTAAACTTTTGCATGCTAAGCATACTCATTCCTATTTACAATTTTGATGTTCGAGCATTTGTAAAACAATTGTCTGATCAAGCGCAACAATTGTCTGTTGAAACAGAAATAATCTGTTTGGACGATTTGAGTGAACCTGCGTTCAAAAAATTGAATGCCGACTTGAGTACCATTCCGTTGGTCAAATACATCGAATCTGAAACTAACCTAGGCAGAAGCACAGTGCGAAACAAGCTTGCTGAGCTTTCATCTTATGAGCATTTGTTGTATTTAGATTGCGATGGTGAGTGTGTTAACGATGATTATTTGCAGCAATACATAGCGCAGATTCAAGATTATGATGTGATTTATGGTGGCCGCATTTATCAAGAATTTAGGCCAGTTGACGACAACTTGCACTTTCATTGGTATTGCGGAACGGCTCGAGAAGAGATTCTAGTTGAAGTGCGCAGTGCAAATCCATATAAAACCTTTATGACCAATAATTTTTTGATCAGAAAAGCGGTTTATGATCAAGTGAAAATGGATGAAAGTATAGTGGGATATGGCCACGAAGACACTTTTTTTGCCATTGAATTAAAAGCCAAAGGATTTAAAATAAAACACATTGACAATCCGATCAAACACATTGGTATAGAAACCACAGAAGTGTTTTTAGAGAAGTCAGAAAACGGAGTGAAGAATTTAGCTTTTTTGATGCACGAGCAAAAAGTAGATGACAGCATCAAACTAGTAAGATATTATCATTTGGCAACGAAATTTGCCTTGATGCCGCTGGTTAGGGCTTTTATAAAGTTTCGCTTGACGGCCATAAAGCAAAATTTCCATAGCTCGACCCCAAACTTGTTGTGGTTCGACCTATGGAAATTAGTTAAGCTTGACGAGTATTTGAAGGATTAATTACCAGCCACCGCTGGCTCCACCGCCACCAAAGCTTCCGCCTCCGAAACCTCCGAAGCCGCCTCCGCCACCTCCAAAGCCTGAACCACCGCTGCTGCCGCCTCCTAAGCCACCAAACCAAATGGGGCCGCTCGCATAGCTGCCACCTCTCGAATATTGATAGCGTCTTTTGCGTCCGAAAACAGAAAGCAGTAAAAAGACAATCATCGCAATGATGAATGGAATGTAGCTTCCTTCCTTTTTCTTAGCTCGTTTTGTATTGTATTCGCCAGCCAATGCTTGCATGATTGCATTCGTAGCATTGTCTATTCCAGCATAATAATTTCCTTGTTTAAAAGCTGGTGTAAGCTCATTCTCGATAATATGGTTGGCTGTAATGTCGGGCACTGCGCCTTCTGTTCCATAACCAGTATGTATCCTTATTTTTTTATCTTTTTTAGAAATCAAAAGAAGAACACCATTGTTTTTTTCGCCACCAATACCCCATGCTCTGGCCAGCTTTTGAGCGTATTCAAACAAATCATCGCCTTCGAGCGACTCTATCGTAACCACCGAAATCTGCGTGGTGGTGTTGTTATCATAGTTCACCAATTTTTGTTCAAGCTTTTTTGCTTCGCTGCTACTCATCATTTTAGCATAGTCGTTGACCAGCGTTTTTGGAGTAGGAGGCACGTCTTTAGCATGCAATTGAAATACTGCAAGCATCAAAACAAGTGCTATCGAGAAGGTTGAAAAAGCTTGTTTAAGAACCATAAGATATATCGTCAGAAAGTTCGTTTGTGTCGTCTTTTTGGTAAGGGAAAAACGCCTTTAATTGTTCGCCCGCATGGTGAATACCCGCTACCAAGCCTTGCGCTATTTTGCCTTGCTTAAATTGCTCAATCATTAGGTCTTTGGTATTGTTCCAAAAGTTTTCTGGAACCACATCATTGATTCCTTCATCGCCAATGATGGCAAACTTCTTATCATCAATAGCCATGTAGATAAGCACTCCGTTGCGGTCTTTGGTCTCGGTCATGCCGAGTTCTTCAAAAAGATCAATGGCTCTTTCGTAAGTGTCATCAGTTTTGCAACGCGGCTCAATGTGCAGTCTTATTTCGCCAGAGGTGTTATTTTCTGCTGCTTTTATCGCACTGAGAATAAGCTGCTCCTCGATTTTGTTGAATGGTTTTTTTCCTAGCATTAGAATTCAACTTTTGGTGCTTTTTCAGATCCTGAATCTGCTTCGAAATAGCCTTTCTTTTCAAAGCCTGCAAAACCAGCAATGATGTTTTGAGGTATTTTTCTGATGTAAGCATTGTACTCTTTCACGGCAGTGTTAAAATCGGTTCTTGCAACAGCAATTCGGTTTTCAGTGCCTTCAATCTGTACCTGTAAATCTCTGAAGTTTTGATTCGATTTAATCTCAGGATAGCGCTCTACAGAAACCATCAATTTTGAGAAAGCACCGCTCAACTGTGATTGTGCATCTTGGAATTTTTTGATGTTTTCAGGAGTAAGTTCATCTGCATTTATATTCATGCTTGTGGCTTTAGATCGCGCTTCAATCACATCTGTCAAGATTGATTTTTCATTTTCAGCAGCTCCTTTTACAGTTGCTACCAAATTGTCAATCAAATCTGCTCTGCGTTGGTATTGCGTTTGAACATTGGCCCATTTCTGATCAACTGTTTCTTGTTGTTCAACCATAGTGTTGTAGCCACAGCTGTTTAATAACAAGGCTAAAACAGCTAGTAAGAGTGGAATTCGTAATGTTTTCATTTTTCTATTTATGATTTTGTGCTGATTGCTAAATAATTGTTCCAATTGTTGTAAATGGACAGAATGTCATGCAGATTTCAAAGCCTCTTGAGCTGTGTGGTAACATGATTTGATGAACGGAATCTAAAAGAAAAAGGCCCTGACATTTTGATCAGAGCCTTTCGCTTATTCTTTTGCTTTTTGCATTGGGTTTTTACCGCTGTCGCTGCCGTAGCGGCTATACCTGCTTTTATACATTTCAAACTTGCTGGGTATCATGCGTTGTGGCCAGTAATTGTCACTTTTGTCAACATCAGCTGTTTCAGATTCTGGATCTAGAATTACCTCGTTAATTTTCTTTTTGGTATAAAACACCTTGCTCACTTGCTCTGAATCGAATCGCCAAATTTCAGCAGGTATGTAATGTTTCTCTTTACTGCCATCTTCATAAGTAAACTGAAGAATGATAGGCATTGGCAAGCCACCTTGGTTGGTAAATTTCATTTGGTAATAATAGCCGCCTTTCGCAAGCATTGCTTTTTCATCATCCTCAGCTTTGGCCAAGTATTCTTGGTATTTCTTCACATCATAAGCAGTAGGTGAGTAGCGGTCCCATTTGTTATAAAAGTCTTTCAACTCTGGTTTTTGCTCAATTACCGGTTTGGTAATAATTTCTGCATTGCGCTGATCGCCTAGGTAAGGCGGTTGGCTGTCTTCAACCATCTTGTCAAAAGCCAATTCTTGTTTTGGATCTTTTGTGTCAAGGTGAAAAAGCTGCACTTCGTCAAGCGAAATATCTACAGGATCGGTATTGAAAAACCAACCTCTCCAAAACCAATCTAAGTCAACACCACTCGCATCTTCCATGGTTCTGAAAAAATCTGCAGGAGTTGGATGCTTGTATGCCCAACGTTCGCAATAGGTTTTAAATGCAAAGTCGAAAAGTTCTCTTCCAAGAATGGTTTCTCTCAAAATATTAAGCGCTGTAGCTGGTTTGCCGTAAGCATTGTTCCCAAATTGGAAAATACTCTCAGAGTTTGTCATGATGGGAGCAATGTTGCTTTGGTCGCCCTTCATGTAGTCTACAATTTTCTGCGGATTCCCTCTGCGTGAAGGATAATTTGGATCCCATTCCACTTCCGTTAAATACTGGATAAATGTGTTCAGACCTTCGTCCATCCATGTCCATTGGCGCTCGTCACTATTAATAATCATCGGGAAAAAGTTGTGACCCACTTCGTGAATAATCACAGAAATCATTCCGTATTTAGTGCGCTCAGAATAAGTCCCATCTTCTTCTGGTCGGCCGCCATTGAAACAAATCATCGGGTATTCCATCCCAATTTGATTGGTGTGCACAGAAATAGCCACTGGATATTCGTAGTCGATGGTGTATTTGCTGTAAGTCTTTATGGTGTGTGCTACAACTTCTGTATTGTATTGTTCCCAAAGCGGATTTCCTTCTTTTGGATAGTATCCCATGCACATCACGGTTTTGCCATTGATGTCAACACCCATTGCATCCCAAATGAATTTACGTGAACTCGCAAACGCATAATCGCGCACGTTTTCAGCTTTAAATTTCCAAGTCTTGGTGCCTTTAGCTTTCGCCTTTTCTGTCTTTTCCGCTTCTTTTTGATTAACAATCATTACCGGCTTTTTGGCCGTTTTTGCTTCTTCGAAACGATCGCGCTGTGTTTGGGTTAGTACTTCGTCTGCATTTTCTAATGTTCCTGTTGCGCCCACTATATGATCGCTTGGTACGGTAATGTTCACTTCGTAGTCGCCAAATGGCAACGTAAACTCTCCGCTACCTAAAAACTGCTTGTTTTGCCAGCCTTCCACTTCATTATACACGCACATTCTTGGGAAAAACTGAGCGATAGTGTAGAGGTAATTATCTTCTTTCTCAAAATGCTCATATCCAGATCTACCGCCAATTTCCATGCGGTTGTTGATGTTATACCACCATTCTACATTGAATGAAAATGATTCGCCTTTCTTAATTGGTTTAGGTAAATCAATGCGCATCATGGTTTTCACCACAGTGTAGGGCAAATTTGTGCCATCTACGCCCGATATTTTCATCAATTTAAAACCACCATCAAAATCATTGTGTAATTCATCAAGTTCTCTTTTACTTGCACCATCATCCAAACTCATGGTTTTGATTTTTTTGGTATCTGAATCTTGCGCCCGCATATTCTGATCAAGCTGAAGCCATAAGTATGAAAGCTGATCTGGCGAATTGTTGATGTAGGTAACGGTCTCTTTTCCGTCAATCCGCTGCTTCGCATCATCAAGCACTATGTCTATTTTATAATTGGCTTGTTGCTGATAATATTCGTGCCCAGGAGCACCGCTTGCTGTTCTATATACATTGGGCGTAGGCAGTTGCGTGCCGAGTTGTGCAAAATCTGTTTGAGAAAATGAGGTAACAGATGCAATTGCAAATGCGAGAACGAGGAATGCTTTTTTCATTTAGAAAGGAAAATTTTGAATCGCTAAAAGTAAGGATATCAACACACCAACAACAGCAATTGACTTTTGTGCTATTTGAGTGTTTTGTTTTGAGATGAAATTGAGAACGGCAATTAAACCAAGGAATATGCTTCCAATAATGAGTTGTGCAACTTCAATTCCAACATTAAACATGAAAAGCATTTGACCAAGATTTTCGCCTGACGGCAGAAGAATACTCAAATAATTGGCAAAACCCATCCCGTGAATAAACCCGAAAAACAAAATGGTGGCGTAGATAAATCCGTTGGTTTGATTGCTTTTGTTTGAATTAAAAAACTTCAAAATGGCAGTTAGCATAATGGTGATTGGAATTAAGAACTCAACAATCGCGGTATCTAATATAGGTTGGTACAAAACCACAAATGCCAGCGTAAGCGAGTGCCCAATTGTAAAGGCAGAAACAAGAACAAGCATTTTTTTCCAGTCTTTTAAGCTCAAACCAAGCAGCATGATGCAAATGAACAGCATGTGATCAAAAGCTGAAAAATCAAGTACATGATTTAGGCCAAGAAGAAAGTATGTTGTCATAATGGATACACTCCTTTGTTAATTGAATCAGCGAAGAAAAGGAATGAAATAAAAAAAGCAGCTATGGGATGAGAGAAACTCTCCTATTTTTGAAGTTGAGTTTTTAGAAAATAAAAAGGAGAGCCCCTCAACTCTCCTTTTATAAAACCCAATTAAAAAAACTACTTTGGTAAAACTACCCTCAAGCTTACCATGTAATTGTCAAATCTTGTAAGAATACAAATGCATTGACAGTGGCAAATATTTGACAATCTGGTGCCTCTGCATTCAGGATAAATCTGAATTAAGCGCCTTAGGTTTTTCACCTAATAAGTTTGTCAGCTTACTTTTGTTTTTCTTCAAAATCAAAAACACGAATAATGAAACTCATTTCTTGGAACGTAAATGGCATCAGAGCCACAGTAGGCAAAGGTTTTATCGAAAAACTTCAAGAAATGAATCCAGATGTGATTTGCTTGCAAGAAACCAAGGCACAAGTAGACCAAGTGAAAGAAGCTTTATTTGGAATCGATTATCATATTTATGCGAATAGCGCAGAGCGAAAAGGCTACAGTAGCACGGCTATTTTGAGCAAAACCGAGCCCATTTCTGTAACAGACGACATGGGTGTGGCAGAGCATGACACCGAAGGGCGCGTGATTACTGCTGAATACGATAAGTTTTATTTAGTGACAGTTTACACGCCAAACTCAGGCAGTGAATTAGCCAGATTAGATTACAGAGTAGATTGGGATCGTGTTTTTCTAAATCATATAAAAACGCTTGAATCTAAAAAGCCTGTGATCGTTTGTGGCGATTTGAATGTGGCTCATAAACCACTTGATATTAAAAACGATAAGAGCAACTATAACAAATCAGCGGGCTATACCCAGAAAGAAATTGATGGCATGGATGCCATGGTAGATGCGGGTTTCGTAGATACATTTCGCCATTTTTATCCAGAAGAAGAGAAGTTTTCGTGGTGGAGTTTTAGAGCTGGCGCTCGATCAAACAACATTGGCTGGAGAATCGATTATTTTTTGACCAGCGAATCGCTTAAGCCAAACCTAAAAGATGCCTTTATTCTGAACGAAGTAGAAGGAAGCGACCATTGTCCGGTAGGTCTTGAAATTGAGTTTTAACTCATTTCGCTTTCGCGGAAAAAGCTTTAAAGCGTAAATCGAACCTCGCTTTTTCGTTGGCTGCACAATTCGGTTTCAAAACCATCTTCGCGCTTTAGGTGAATGATGTTTTGCTGTTTATCATGAAATTCGATCATAATGGCATTTTTCACGAAAAGAATACTTGTCTGTTTTGGAAGCACTGCTTCGCCATAAATCCAGGTTACTTCTTCTTCATATTCATGACCAAGCCAATTTATATTACTTGGTTTTACAGAGTTACCGACAGTAAATTTCCCTTCTAAATAGCGCGTAATCGCATGATGGTTTTTCTCAAAGTCAGATGCTTTGCTCAAGGCAAAAGCTTGATGATTTTCTTCTTTTAATACGCTCGCCAAATCGTCTGTAAACACTCTAATCGAAATCTGCACGGTATCGTTTACCACATTTAGTTCGGTAATCGACACGTAAAAGTCGTGCGCTTTTTTGGCCGTAAAGCCAGAGTTAATTAGCAATACAGTCGCAAAAGTCAAAAGCCATTTCATAGGATATTCTTGTAAAATTCTACCAGTTTTTTCGATTCATTTTCCCAACAAAGTTCCTTTGCTGCGTTGGTGCAATGCTCTTTTTTTGCCAGATACGTTTCAGGATCTTCAGCAATGTTCTTGATGAGTTTTGCTAAGGTTTTTGCATTCAAATCTTGAAGTAAATAGGCAATATCGTGTTCAGAATTCAGAGCCGCATATTCAGCATAATTCATGGCAATTTGTGGCACATGACTTTGTACATAATCGAAAAATCGATTGGCAAGCGAAAGCTGATGATGTTCTCCAATGGCAGAAAAAAGGGTGAGTCCAAGCCAATATTTGCTCGTTTCTTTTTTCAGTTGATTGGGCAAAAGCGCACCTAGAAAATTTACTTGATCACTCACTTCTAAGCGTTTTGCTAATTGCTTTAGTTTGCCTAATTCTGGACCATTTCCAATAATTACCAACTTGAAATCAGGCAGCAAAGTCATGGCTTCGAGCATTTCTTTTAAACCGCGACCAACATTTATAGCACCTTGATAAACAATCGATTTTTCTACTGTTTCAGCTGATCTTTCTTTGAGCGAAATCGGCACATTTCTAATGACATCAAAATCAAGGTTGTATTCTTTTTTGAAAATAGCTGCGTAGCCTTCGCCAATAGTATAGCCATGTTTGATACGGGTCATCATAAAGCGCTCTATCGCAAGCCAAACCCTGTGCACACGCGGTCTTGAAACCACTTCTTGCATTTGCGAAAAGTACTCGTGGGCATCGTAAATCTGTGTTTTTCCTTTTGCGCTTGAGGCGAAATACCCTGGCAAAATGCTGTCTAAATCGATAGAACAAACGGCATCAAATTTTCGCGAAAGCAGGTAGAAAAAAAGTCGAATGTTGTATTCGGCATAAAAAGCAAAACCAGTGTTGAACCAACATTTCAATCGTGTTTGCTTAAAGTTGAGTGAAGCCAAAGGTTTAGAGTCGCGCAATTTTCTTCCAATCAATTCACATTCATAACCAGCATCGGCCAATGCGCTGCAAATGCGTTGCATGCGCTGGTCGTAGCTCAAATCGTTGGTTACGGTGAAAAGTATGCGTTTCATTGTTGGCCGCAAGTTGCGAAAATTGATGTTGATGCCAATTGAAAATTATCATTCTTGCACTTTTTGAAAGGATGTTTTTACACTTTGAACTCGATTAAGTTATCATCCAATTTCAAGCATTCGCGAATTTTCAATTCTTACCATTTCTTAGGCTTTCTTTCGTTCCTTCAAAATCTATCTTTGCCCGCTTGAAATTCGAACTACAACATACTGACAGCGCGTCATCAGCCAGAGCTGGAAAAATCACCACTGATCATGGTGAAATATTGACGCCCATTTTCATGCCTGTGGGCACGGTGGCTTCGGTGAAAACCGTTCACCAACATGAACTTCGTGATGATATCAAAGCCCAAATCATTTTAGGAAATACCTATCATTTGTATTTGCGACCGGGCATGGAAACACTCCAAAAAGCTGGCGGTTTACACAAATTCATGAGTTGGGAACGACCAATTCTTACTGATAGCGGTGGTTACCAAGTGTACAGTTTGGCAGCGAACAGAAAAATCACAGAAGAAGGCGTTACGTTTCAATCGCACATTGATGGATCGCGACAGTTTTTTTCGCCTGAAAGCGCAATGGACGTGCAACGTCAAATTGGAGCTGATATCATTATGGCGTTTGACGAATGTCCGCCTTATCCTTGCGAAAAGCGCTATGCTGAAAATTCGATGCACATGACGCATCGTTGGCTAAAGCGCTGTTGCGATCATTTTGACGCAACCGAAGGTTATTATGGCTACAGCCAAACGCTTTTCCCAATCGTTCAGGGTAGTGTTTATAAAGATTTGCGAAAGCAAAGTGCCGAATACATTGCATCGATGGATCGTGAAGGCAACGCCATTGGTGGTTTGTCTGTAGGCGAACCACACGAAATGCTTTATGAAACTACCGAGTTGGTTTGTGGCATTCTGCCAAGCGACAAGCCTCGTTATTTGATGGGCGTTGGCACACCCGAAAATATTTTGGAATGCATAGGTTTGGGCATTGACATGTTTGATTGTGTAATGCCTACACGCAATGCACGCCATGGTTTGCTCTATACCTGGAATGGTATTTTGAACATCAAAAACCAAAAGTGGAAGCAAGATTATTCACCGCTTGACGAAACAGGAACTTCTTACGTAGACAGCACTTACAACAAAGCCTATGTACGCCACTTGTTTCAAAGTAAAGAAATGCTTGGGATGCAAATTGCGAGCATTCACAACTTGGCTTTTTACCTCGATTTAGTAACAAAAGCTCGTGAGCACATTTTAGCTGGCGATTTTACTACTTGGAAAAACAGCGTGATTCCAAAAATCAAGGAGCGTCTTTAAATGAAGATTCTCGATCTCTATATCATCAAGCGGTTTTTGGCCACGTTTTTCTTCATTTTGGGGATTATCATGGCCATTGCAATGATTTTTGATGTATCTGAGCATATTGACAATTTTGTTAAATACGATACGCCAATATTTGAGATTATTTGGGACTATTACAAGAATTTCATCTTGTTTTATGGCAATTTATTCAGCCCGCTACTTACATTTTTAGCCGTTATCTTTTTCACTTCACAGCTCGCTAGTCGCACCGAAATTGTGGCTATTTTAAGTTCAGGTGTAAGTTTCAGAAGGTTGATGAGACCGTATTTTATTGCGGCAACCATTCTTGCTTCCATTTCTTTTTACCTCAATAATTACTTGGTACCGAAAGCAAACCGTGAGCGAATTGAATTCGAAAATCAATACATCAATACCTACAGGCGCTCGCTAGACATGAGCATTCACAAGCAGTTGAAGCCTGGCGAAATGATTTATTTTGAGAAGTATAATAACAAGAGTAACATCGGCTATCAGTTTACCTATGAGGTGTGGGATGGCATTGAATTGAAAGAAAAACTATTTGCCAGCTACTTGAAATGGGATAGTGTTTCGAATAAATGGAATGTAGAAGATTATTATTTCAGACGGTTTAATAATGGTGTAGAATCCATTGAACAGGGAAAATCCTTTGATACTACTTATGCCTTCACTCCAGACGAATTTGTGGGTAGAGTAGAGGATATTCAAATGCTTGACGTTAACGAATTGAATGCTTTTATCGAGCGTGAAAAAATAAAAGGTTCATCCAATGTTCCGTTTTACGAAGTAGAAAAGCACAGCCGAAATGCGCTCCCTTTTTCAACCTACATACTCACCGTAATTGGCGTTGCTATGAGTAGCCGAAAGGTTCGTGGTGGCATTGGTGCACACATAGCTATGGGTTTGGCCCTCGCGGTTACCTATATTCTAGCGATGAAGGTGACTACGGTTTACGCTACCAACGCTGGTTTAAACCCGATAATTGCGGTTTGGATACCAAACGTAATCTATGGCATTATTGCCGTGGTGCTTTACAATCGCGCTCCGAAATAGACCTTTTACCTTTTAGGTCAATTCGTATCTTCCGCCACTATTATGGTACACGTTCACGAGCCCTTTATTACTAGCGATGCAGTAACCTTTGGTTTGCTAATCAGTTTGTTAGCACTCATTTTCTACACATCATCACTCGCGCAATTCAAACGCTTTTACAGTATAATTCCAGGATTGTTGTTGTGTTATTTCTTGCCTAGTGTATTCACTTCGCTCGATATTATTGCTGCAAAATGGTACGATTTGTCTGCTGTTGCTGCTTATCTATCTGCGCTTGGCGCGAATGTGCCCACCGATTTTACTGCCAATGATTTGAACGAAATAATCGCTCAAATGGGTGTGACCAAGGATGATTTAAGCGATTTTGTAATGTCGTCAAAGCTCTATTATGTGGCTTCACGCTATTTGTTGCCCTCAAGCTTGGTGCTGCTTACCCTCAGTATCAGTATGAAAGAGTTGGTGAAGCTTGGCTGGAAAGCCATTGCCATGTTTTTAACTGGAACAATAGGCGTAATTATTGGCGGACCAATTGCCATTTGGGTATTCTCGTTTATTGCTCCTGATGTGGTTGGTGGTGTTGCACCAAACGAGGTTTGGCGCGGTATGACCACCATTGCTGGTAGTTGGATTGGCGGTGGAGCCAACCAAGCTGCCATGTTCGAAGTATTTGGCGAAGGAGATAAGCATCTCATTTCGGGTGGTCTTTACTCTAAAATGATCACTGTAGATATTATAGTGGCAGAGGTGTGGATGGCCGTGTTGCTCTTTATGATTGGTAAATCTGAAAAAATTGACAACTTCTTAAATGCAGACAACACTGCAGTTTTAGATTTGAAAAACAAAATGCACGAGTTTAGCCAAAAAGTGGCGCGCATCCCAAGTAGTACCGACCTATATGTGATTCTTGCTATTTGTTTTGGAGCCACTGGTTTATCTCATTTTGCAGCAGATTTTCTCGCTCCATTTATAAAAGAAAATTTGCCTTCTTTGAGCAAGTTCAGTCTCGATTCTCAGTTTTTCTGGTTGATTGTTATTGCCACCACTATTGGTTTGGTAATGAGCTTTACAAAAGCCAGAAACTATGAAGGCGCTGGCGCAAGCAAAATAGGTAGTGTGTTTATTTACATTCTTGTTGCAACAATCGGTATGCAAATGAATGTGATGGAAGTATTTGAAGATCCAGCTATTTTCTTAGTAGGATTGGTTTGGATGGCGATTCATGTTTCGCTCTTATTTATAGTGGCAAAACTTATTCGCGCACCGTTTTTCTTTTTGGCTGTGGGTTCAAAAGCGAATATTGGTGGTGCGGCTTCGGCTCCAGTTGTTGCGGCCGCTTTTCATCCTTCATTGGCTCCAGTTGGTGTGTTGCTAGCAGTTTTAGGCTATGCTTTGGGAACCTATGGAGCCTTGATCTGTGGTTACCTTATGCAGGTTGCAGCCCATTAGTGAAATGCTTTTCTCGTTTTATCTCTTTAAAGAATAATGTAGAAGAAGATGATAAACCAAACAAAAAGTCGGCTGTAAGCTCCTGCACTATAAAAGACTGCACTTGGTTTGTCTACAAAAAAGTAGAGCAGAGGCACGCTCAATAGAAGCAGAAAAAACAGGTAAGGAGGTTTATTAAATCCGTTGATGCTGAATTGCTTGAAATCGTGATTGATCACGTTTATTTCAGGAATGTCACGAAAAATGGCACTTCTGTCAACAGATATAAAATAGCCGGTGGCAATTTGACTACCAGCATTTGCGGGTAGTTTAACGGTTTCGCCATCCTTAAATTCTAGTTCGTATTTCCAAATAATGTTTTTTTCTAAAAGCTCTATCGAAATCGCTGTTTTCCTTACTACCAATCCACGGTGCTCTTCAAATATTAAAAATGCATCAGCAAGAATTAATGTAAAAAACGCTAAAGCAACATATGTTGCAATAATGGTCCATCTGTAAGCCGCACTTTTTTTAAAATGGTTGAATTGTTTAGCGTCTTTCCTGATCAAGAACTCTTCGTGTCTGCGTTGTGCATCACGCGCCATTTTCAACCGTTCTTCGCGTGAAATTTTATGCCTTGCTCTGTCTTTGTCGCTGGTCGAGTTTTCAGATGCTATTTCCTCTTCTTCTTTTAAAGCGGGATCATCATTTCCATTAAATGTTCGTTCTGCAGTAAGAATGATGTCATAGGCCTTTTTGATCAGTAAGAACTTCTCACTGGCTTCGGCCGAAGGATTCACATCAGGATGGTATTTTAAAGCAAGTTTGCGATACGCCTTTTTCACGCGTTTTGGATCAGCACCTACTTCTAAGCCCAATAATTCATATGCTTTTGCAAAGCGTTCCATTTGTTCAGCTAACGAAATTAAGCCCTAATGGTTGATTATAGCTTGTGGCTATGGTTACAACTGTAATTTTGTCGCATGCAATTATTAGTTGGTGATAAGGTAAGATTGATTGATGACTTGGGGCAAGGTGTTGTAACGGCCATTGATGGTAAGACTATTATTGCCGAAATTGATGGAATTGAATTGAAGTTTTTGCCGCATCAACTGGTAAAAGTTGAGTTTGACGATTTGGTGTACAGGCCAATGGAACCGCATGAAATTTCGGCAAAGGATAAACTCAATCGCATTGAAGGCAAGCAAAAGTTGATTAAAATAGGCGATGTGAGAGAATCGGTTTACGAACTCGATTTACACATGCACGAATTACTTGATCGCTATGAGCACATGACCAATGGCCAGCGTTTGGAATATCAAATGAATAGATGTAGAAGTTTTGTGCGCGAAGCCATTGACAAGCGTTACCGAAAAATCATTCTGATACATGGAGTAGGCGAGGGTGTGCTTCGTACAGAAATACATAAATGGTTGAGCAACCAAGATAAGGTGGAGTTTCATGATGCACCTTACCGCACTTATGGATATGGTGCCACCGAAGTAATCATCAGATAATAAAAGTAGTTTTGCAATCCAAACTGGTTTGTCGCTGTTTCGAGTAATCGAGATGGAGGAAAGTCCGGACAGCATAGAGTACCATACCGTCAGAAACGATGGGTACCAGCGTAAGCTGGTAACAGAAAGTGCCGCAGAAAATAAACCGCCACGAACTAGTTTCGAGGTAAGGGTGAAAACGTGAGGTAAGAGCTCACGCGCTTTCCGAGTGATCGGAATTTGGGTAAACCTTGTGGGCTGAAAGGTCATGTAAACTCAGGCTTGAGGGCTGCTCGCCCGAACTGAGAGGGTAGACTGAATAGATAAATGACAAGCCACGACAGAATCCGGCTTATAGGTTTGGAAACAAAAAAGCCCTGACGGTTTATCCGTCAGGGCTTTATTT
>JANRBI010000137.1 GCA_030727625.1 Salibacteraceae bacterium | reverse complement strand
CCATAAAAAAAGGCCGCCTTTTCAGGCAGCCTGTTTTCGTTTAATATCTGTTTTAATTTATTTCTGAATCAGTACTCGGATTGTTCTATTTGCCCTTGCAGTATTTACGCTGAGTAAATACATTCCATCCGCTAATCCGTTGGTAGAAATTTCAATCAATTCAGCGTTATCATTTTCAAGTGAAACGGTCTTAACAACGCTGCCAAACATATCATACATCAACATTTCTGTCAATGGTTCTGTTTGCCCGTGATTCCATCGCACAAAAAGATTTGCTCTTGTTGGATTTGGATAAACGACCAACTCATTTAACAATGCAGAAGATTCTTCAATTCCTACAAATTCATCATTGCAATCAGCCAATCTCAGCGCAATGCTATCGGTGAAGCTGCAACCTGTTGCATTTACACCTTTGGCCCAGAAATTATAAACTCCTGGCATAATGATAGAACCATCATGTGCTAAAGTGGTCAAACCAGTGTCTCCAGTGCTCCAAACAAAGGAATCATAAACGTTTTCAACGCTGAGCTCAATCACAGAATCTAGGCAAGCATAAATATTGTCGCCAAGGTAAAATGCTGGTTGCTCTGCCACTTGAATAGTGATTTCATCACTTGAACTGCAACCAAGTGCGTCAAAGACAATTACCGAAACGGTTTGACTTCCGATAGAAATCAACTCACTACCATTCACCAAATAGGTTGACGCACTTGAAAAGTCGCTCCACGCATATTCTGACTGCGTTCCCGCATCGAGCAATAGCGCGTTTCCTTCGCAAATCAGTGTATCGTTGCCTAAATCAACTTCAGGATTCGGTGTAACACTCAAGTAGAATGTGTCTTGATCAAAGCCACAAACATTGCCGAAAGCGTAAATTCCACCCGCGCCATTGAACGCAGTATCTGGTGCTGTTAGCACTCCATTATTTACAAAAGGCGAAACAAAATCACCACCAATAGGATTTGCAAAATCAAGGGAAACCACTTCGCCAGCGCACAATTGCAGTGGCTCTTGGCTAAACTGAATTCCTGGATCTGGATACACCCACAATTGATCGCTTGCGCTATTCACACAACCATTAGTATCACTGAAAGTGTAGGTAATTTCTTGGTTAAACTCGAGATCTGAAGTAAAAATAGTATCGTTAGAAACATTTGGTCCACT
>JANRBI010000136.1:3055-5739 GCA_030727625.1 Salibacteraceae bacterium | reverse complement strand
GTGCGCTCGTGGGCAGAAGGCCAACCCGAAGGCGTAATGTTTACCCAATTTAATCCATCAACCGAGCGCCAAAGCCCGCTAACCGTTGCCGCAACATTACCGCTAATGGTGGCGAATAAAACACCACTATGGTTTTGATAAACCTGGGTAAAATCTGCCGTAATACTGCCACCAATTACTGCTTTCCAAGACACGCCACCATCGTTACTGCGCATGATGCCTTTTTTGGTAGAGGCAAAAACGATGGCGCTGTCCATTCTGGTTTTGTCAATGCACATGCTGTTTACTTCGTCCCAATCTGATGGTTTGTGCACCAATGTTTGCGTGCTCGGCAAAACAGACCATGTAAGCCCATTATCAATAGACTTATAAATACCGCTGCCTCTGTAATATGCACTAAAACTTTTAGAAGCAGAGTTACCTCTCGACTCGCCAGAGCCGTAATACCAAACATTGGTAAAACCAGGGCGCGTGTCTTGCACAATGCACGAAGTAGCGGCTTGCTGATCAGGAGTGGTGACTTTGGTCCACGAATTACCCGCATTTACCGAGCGCCACATGCCGCCCGACACTGCACCTGCAAAATAGATAGAAGTGTTGGTTACATCCACGGCAAAGGCTCTGGTTCGGCCACCTACATTGTATGGGCCAATGCTCTGAAAATCGAGTGCAAGATTACCGCGTTGTGCATCCATGGTTGGCAATGTTTTGGCAAAGTCCAACTCACGATTGCGAATATTTTCTGGAATTTCGCCTGTAGCAGGATCGGCCAAGCGCATGGTTTCCCATGCTATGCGACCTTCAGGCGAAGGCCCTAAATCTTCTGTTTTTCTATTTTGAAAATATTGATCTAATCCCCAAGCGATCAACGCCAGCCCTGCAAAAATCAAAGCCGCTTTAAGTAGCGTGTTGTTCTTCATTCTATCTGTTTAGTCGCTTGATAAACCTAGACAGCAAGTGCATTGTTCAATGCCATTGGCATCTCGATTTTTCAAGCGGAGCCGAATGTAAGGTTTAGGGCATAAATGCGTGAAGAGGAATAAGGCCGAAAATGGGATGGCTATAATAAGTGAAGCATGATTGAAAACATGCATAAGAAAGTGCTAAACGGGTACCTTTTTTAAGGAAAAGTATTTACGAAAAATCGTTTCATTTTTCTTTACTAATACTGTTTCCAGTATATTAAACAATTTATAGCATAATTTCAAATAAGGTTTTCAATTCATTAACGCGTCCGCAAAACCGTCATAAAAACCTGCTACAACTGAACACAGCGTTTGTTAACACGTTTTCATAGATCATTCAAAAACTAATCACCAATTTTGGCTTATGAAAATAGAACAGATCTACACGGGCTGTTTAGCCCAAGGAGCATATTATATCACAAGCAATGGCGAAGCGGCTATCATTGATCCGCTGCGCGAAGTGCAACCTTACCTCGATCGCGCCAAAAACGATGGCGTTGAAATTAAATACATTTTCGAAACGCATTTTCATGCAGATTTTGTTTCGGGTCACGTAGACTTGAGTAAAAAAACAGGTGCGGCCATTATTTATGGTCCAAACGCAAATCCTGAATTCGAAGCCATCATTGCAACTGACAATCAGGTGTTTCAAATAGGCGATGTAACAATCACCGTTTTGCATACACCAGGTCATACACTAGAAAGTTCGGTATATCTACTCAAAGATGAAACGGGCAAAGAAGTAGCCATTTTCTCTGGCGATACGCTTTTCTTAGGCGATGTGGGTCGTCCAGACTTGGCGCAAAAGGCAGCTACCATGACCCAAGAAGACTTGGCCGGAATGCTTTATGACAGCTTGATGAACAAGATCATGCCCTTGCCAGATCATATCACCGTTTATCCTGCGCATGGTGCCGGTAGCGCATGTGGTAAAAACATGATGAAAGAAACGGAAGACACGCTTGGCAATCAGAAAAAGATGAACTACGCGCTAAATCAACCTAACAAAGAGGCTTTTGTAGCTGCGGTTACGGAAGGTTTATTGCCTCCTCCAGCCTATTTTCCGCTTAATGTGGCCATGAACAAAAAAGGCTATGCCAGTTTTGATGATGTGATGAGAAATGGAATGAAGGCGCTGTCAGCCAACGAATTTGAAGTTGCAGCCGAAACTTCTGGTGCGTTGATTTTAGATACACGAGGTGCGGCTGAGTTTCACAAGGCATTTGTTCCGCAGTCAGTAAATATTGGCTTGGCAGGAGATTTCGCACCTTGGGTAGGCGCTATGATTGCTGATGTAGCTCAACCTATTTTGTTGATTACCGATCTCGGAAAAGAAGAGGAAGCGATCACAAGATTGAGTCGCGTTGGTTTTGATAATGTGCTTGGTCACCTTGCGGGCGGTTTCGAAACTTGGAAAGCAAGTGGAAAAGAAACAGACAGCATTGAGCGCATTGACGCTGCTGCGTTTGCTAGCAAAGCAAATACTGAAACCGATTTAATTGTTGATGTTCGCAAAGAGACAGAATTCAGCACAGTGCACGTAAAAAATGCGGAAAACATGCCATTGTCTGACCTCAACAATTGGATTAAAGATTTACAACCAGACCAGCACTTCTTTTTGCATTGTGCAGGCGGTTATCGCAGCATGATTGCAGGTTCTATTTTGCAAGCTCGTGGCTATCGAAATTTCACAGAAATAGAAGGTGGTTTTGGTGCGAT
>JANRBI010000136.1:0-2955 GCA_030727625.1 Salibacteraceae bacterium | reverse complement strand
GCTCAATCTTGGTTTTGAAAACCCTTACTCAATAATCCGCTTAATAATCCTTAAGCGGTGCGAATAGTCGTGCATTTCGTTGTTATAAATGCCTTGATGGTCTATTCTATCAATGCGCACGCGCCCACTTGCGTGAATGATGTAGTTGTCTTTCAACAAAATACCAACGTGAATAATCTTGCCTTCTTCATTGTCAAAAAAGGCTAAATCTCCTGGTTCTGATTCTTCAATAAAACTCAACGAACTGCCCAAAGCGGCTTGCTGATAAGCATCACGTGGTAAATTGATGCCAATGGTTTTGTAACAAATTTGAACCAAACCACTGCAATCGATACCAAATGGATGTCGGCCACCCCACAAGTATGGCGTGTTTAGATAAACCAAGGCTTGCTGTACCAGCGCATCGGTGTTTTTCTTTTCAGCCTTGAGCTGGTGTTGGCCTTCGTATTTGTAAACTTCTTTTTCGATTTTGAATTCGCCATTTTCCAAAAATGGAAGCGATGAACCCAACACAATCGGAATAATGGCATTGTTTGAAACCTGTTGCACCCAACCAGCCATTTCTAACGAAACGGGAATAAATTTTTGCTTATTGAGTCGCTCGGCAAACTTATCGTCAATGGCTTGATGCTGCTTTTTGTCAATCCAGCATTCGTATTTATCCAGTGCAGTTTTAATGCGAATCCACTTCTTGCGGGTTTCTTTTACCTCGTAGTGTTCACCAAAAAGTATCTGAGTCACTTGCTCGGCAGCATCAGACGGTTCTTTCCTGCCCGGGATAATACTCAATATGCTGATGCCGTATGATGCCATGTTTTAAAAACGCTCGCAATTTACTTTGAACCTATCACAGTGAATGTCGATTTCGTCACTTTTTTTAACGCTCGTATGTTGAGCATAAAAAAGAGGCTGACCTGAAACAGGAGCAGCCTCTAAAAAAGGAAACAAAGTTAAGTACAGAAAACTATACTAACTCAATGATTATGGCCGAAGCTCCACCGCCACCATTACAAATGGCTGCTCCACCTATTTTGCCTCCGTGCTGCTTTAGCACATTGATCAATGTTACCACTACTCTACTGCCTGAGTTGCCCAGCGGGTGACCCAAAGACACTGCACCACCGTGCACATCCACTTTAGCAGGATCTAGTCCTAAAATTTTCATGTTAGCCAAGCTTACCACAGAAAATGCTTCGTTGAATTCCCAAAAATCAACATCATTTATTTCCAAACCAGCTCTACCCAACGCAATTGGAACCGCCTTGCTTGGTGCGGTAGTAAACCATTCGCTGCTTTGCGCTGCATCAGCAAATGATTTGATTTTTGCCAATGGCTTCAAACCAAGTTCAGCTGCTTTTTCGGCACTCATTAGCACCAATGCAGAAGCACCATCATTAATGGTAGATGCGTTTGCTGCAGTAATGGTTCCATCTTTTTCGAAAACAGCGCGCAACTGAGTCATTTTCTCAAAGTTCACCGCTTTGTATTCTTCGTCTTCAGCAAACATTTTTGGTTCGCCTTTGCGCTGTGGCACAGCCACTGGCACTACTTCTTCGTTAAACCAACCGTTTTCCCATGCTCTAGCAGAACGCTTGTATGATTCAATCGCAAAATTGTCTTGGTCCTCACGGCTAAAATTGTATTCTTTCGCGCAAAGCTCAGCGCAGTTGCCCATCAATTGATTGGTGTAAACGTCCATCAAACCATCGTGCACAATGCCATCTTTCATTGCGGCATCGCCATACTTGTGGCCGTTTCTCATGCTTACATAATGTGGCGCGTTGCTCATGCTTTCCATACCACCAGCAATCACGATGTCGTTCATGCCAGTCATAATAGATTGAGCACCCAGCATAATGGCTTTCATACCCGAAGCGCACACTTTGTTAATGGTGGTAGAAGGAACTTCGTTGCTCAAACCGCCTTTAAGCGCAGCCTGACGTGCAGGAGCTTGACCTACTCCAGCTTGAAGCACATTTCCCATAAAAACTTCTTGAACCAAATTTGGATCAATACCCGCCTTTTCAACCGCAGCTTTGATAGCAACAGCACCCAAATCAGTAGCTGAAACTGAGCTTAAACTGCCCATGAAACTGCCCATTGGAGTGCGCACTGCCGAAACAATTACAACTTCTTTCATAATGTATATCTCTGTATTTCTATCTGATTTTCTATCGGCTGCGAATGTAATTACTCTGCCTTCAAATGAAAAGCCAGCATTACAGCGGAGCAATAGAATATTACTTTCGCCAAAGTGAAATACTCTTGGAAAGATAAATTGAGAAATTATGGCCTTTTACAACGCGCCTTGGCTTTTGCTTTTACAGCTGTCGTCATCTATGTTTTCCTTCCAAAAGACATTTTGTTTAAGTACGAATACCAAGAAAATCAACCTTGGAAACACGATAAACTTTATGCTCCGTTTGAATTTGGAATTAGAAAAACCAAACTCGAATTAGAAAAAGAAAAAGCATTTGAGCAATCAAAACAGCCACTTATCTTCAATTACTTAGATGAGATTGATCGCTCTGTTTTTTCTCAAATAGAAATCGAGTTGGAAGATGAATTCATAAAGGATTCATTGTGTAAGAGTAGTTTACTAAAGTTTGAAAAAAGCTTTTTCAATATCATGAGCCAAGGTTTAATAGATCGGGGTTCTGCACCAGCTGAGCTTCAAGAAAAAGAGTTCATCGGAATTTTTGAAAAAGGTGAAATTCAAAAAAAGCCTCTAAAGCAAGCGCTTACTATTCAAGAGGCGATTCGCAAAATAAATGGTTCTCTTTCATCCAAAGACAGCGTTTGCAATGCCCGATTTATTGCTGCACTTACCAATCACATCAGACCAAACTCACTCTATAATGATAGCCTCACACAAAAATTGGCTACTACTGCACTCAATGATATTATAACCATCGAAGGTAGAATCGAAAGAGGCGAAGCTATTCTTGATAAAGG